>PWTO01000313.1 GCA_003562815.1 Chromatiaceae bacterium
CGACATCTCCAAGATAGGAGTCGACATCGAAACTACGCTGCCCACTGGCAGTGCGGTAAGTGGCGATTCGCCCATCATCTGCGTATTTTCGGAGTGTGTTGGCATGGAGTCCTAGTATCTTAGATGCTTCTCTGGATGGAACATACCTTGGCATGCGTGCTTCGCGTTTGCTTTGTTATGTTGACGTAAGTTAGCATACTAATACCTAGGTTTTAACTCTGCACGTCGTTTATCCACTACCAATGCCCGGTCCCTGGCTCGCCTTTGAACGGGCCGACCAACTCATCGGTGATCCAGCCGCCGTAGAAGCCACCCGCCTGTGCGCGCACGGTCTCGCCAGAGACAACGCAACGCAGCAGACTCGGATAGGCGGCAAACCAGCCAGCGATGGCGCTTGCCTCGCCTTCAGGCTGCGGATAACGCCAGAGCGCGTTGCTGATCCAGCCCGCGCTACCCTCGACATCAAAGTACTCCGCCTCCCCCTTCCATTCGCAGAAGGTGCGGCGCGCGCTGGGCCGCAAGCGCGTTTGGTCCACCGCTTCCGGTGGCAGATAGAACGCGGGCGGGCTGCCGGTTTCCAATACCCGGATCGCGCGCTCGGTGTGGGCGATCCGCTGTTCGCCCGCAGAGACCTCAACCCTGCGTGGGTCCGGCACATAGGCCGGCGGGCGAGGGTAATCCCAGACCGATTCCTGCCCCTCGGCTGGATTAACAGCAAACGGCGGCCGCTGCTGGCCGCGATAGGTCCAGACGTTGCGGGCGCGCTCGAGATCCTGTGGGTTCATGATGTTTCGCCGCTCTTAATCGGGTGAAAGTTACCAAGGCTCGTTGGCCGGTCGCAGATCAAGCTCAGAGGTCCAGGCATCCTTTGGCTGACGAGATGATCAGGTGTGCGACTTGGCAACAGGGCACCGGTGCCGGAGCCAGCGCCGACGATCATCGCGTAACCTGTGCGCATACCTTGTGTCTCCTGGACGATGAACGTCCGATCATAGGACCCGTTGTGCTGGGCGCTCGTGTGACCAGTTGTCCCAAAAGGGCAAGACCACCGATCGATGGCGATTGAGATGGCGAGAACCAAAGACCCTGTGACCGCTGCGGTGCGGCTTCTACGCCAGGCTGGCGTCCCCTTCAGCGGCTTCTGCTACACCTACAACGGTGGCGGGACCGCCGAGGTGGCTCAGGCATTGGGCGTCGATGAGCACCAAGTGGTCAAGACCCTGATCATGGAGAATGAACAGCAGCAGCCCTTGATCATGCTGATGCACGGGGATCGCGAGGTCGCGACCGGCGCCCTGGCGCGCCAGATCGGCGCGAAGCGGATTCAGCCCTGCGCGCCGCAGATCGCGGACAAGCACTCCGGCTACCAGGTCGGCGGCACCTCACCGTTCGCGACGCGCCGGCCGATGCCAGTCTACTGCGAGCGCAGCATCCTGCAGCTCGAGCAGCTCTACATCAACGGCGGCAAGCGCGGCTACATCCTCCGGCTGCGCAGCGCGGATCTGCAACGTCTGCTGTCGCCAAAGCGGGTTGAGGTCGCGGTCTAAGCCGGCGTTGAAAGCACGGTGTCTGGCCGCCGGTCGCGGTGAGGCATTGACCGCCTAGACCCGGCAGTGGGAACCTCAATTCTCTGCTCTCGATTCGGACCCTGCCGATGCAACGCGATCCCAACCTCGTGCGCCTGTCGCATGACCATCAATCAGCGCTGGTCTTGGCCAAGCGGGCGCGTGAACTGGCGACGGCTGCGGAGCCCGATCGCCGCGCCCTCTGGGCCGAGATCCATGCCCGCTTTGCCGATGAGCTTGAACCGCACTTCCAGCTCGAGGAGCGCGGGCTGCTTCCCGCCTTGTCCGTCGCCGGCCAGGACGCCTTGGTCGAGCGGACACTGAGCGAGCACGTCGAGCTACGGGGGTTGATCGTCAGCGACGCCCCGGATGCCCCGACGCGCTTCGGTGACGCCTTGCAGGCGCATATCCGCTTTGAAGAGCGGACCCTGTTCGAGACCGCGCAGCAGGTGCTGGAGCCCGCCGTGCTCAACAAGCTGGGCGTGCTGCACGAAGCGGTAGCGCGCCCAGCTTGTTCGACGACAGCGCGCAAGGGCGGCGCGCTCGGAGCGCCGCAATGAGTCAACAGCAAGCCAAACGCCCCGGCGAGGTCGCCGTGGAGCACCCCCAAGCGTCAGATGCCGCGCTGCAGTACATCGGGCGCATCCACACCCCCTGGCCGCAGCGCGAAGACTGTCCGCGCCAAGGTGACCTCGATGGCCCCGAGTGTCAGATCGAGGTGTTCCAGCCCTGGGATCAGGCCCTGGTCGGTCTCGAGCCGCAGAGCGCATTGGAGGTACTCTATTGGCTCGATCAGTCCCGGCGCGACCTGGTCCTGCAATGCCCGAAAGGGCGTGAGCAGCCCCACGGCACCTTTGCATTGCGCTCGCCGGTGCGGCCGAATCCGATTGGCAGCAGCGTTGTTGAGCTGATCGGCATCGAAGGCCAGCTGCTGCGGGTGCGCGGCTTGGATTGCCTGGATGGCACACCCTTGCTGGATCTGAAGCCAGCGCGTTCGGCCTTCATGACCAACCCAAGGACCTGATTGACATCGTGCTCACTGATCGCCGTTTCGACCGCTTGCTGTTCGCCGTGCTCTGGCTCCTGCTGCTGGCCTACGCGCTGTTGTTCGCACCTCCGGTTCCAGCGGACCTGCTCGGCCAACTCCGCGATCTCGCCTTGGCGCGCGTGCAAGCCGTCGATCCGATCGCGATCGCCGTGTTCAACCTGCTCGGTGTC
>PWTO01000092.1 GCA_003562815.1 Chromatiaceae bacterium
CGTCTCGCTCCAGCTCGAAGACGGCGAAGAGCACGGCCCTGAGTGGCGATTTGCCGAAGTCGCCGTCGAAGAGGGCCTTCTTCAATTCGCTCGCTCGCTTGAGACGTGCGTCGTTAGGCCGCATCGAGGCCATGAGCGCACCATAGTCGGCGACGCGGAAGGCCTTAGCGAAGTTCTGGTAGTTGTCGAGCTTCTTCAGGCCCGCCGCCTCCAGCTCGAGCATCTTCAGGTAGAACCGCTCCGGTCCCTTGGCGCGCTCCCAGGTGCCGGGCTCGATGCCGTCGGGGACGAGATGCTCGTTCGCGACCTGGACGGCGAAATCGATGATCTCCTTGACCAGGTCCTGCTCGCCCTTCTGTCGCGGCCGCAGCGCCAGGACCGCCATGTCCTGGCCGTCGATCCGTCGGTAGCCGGTGAGAACGCGCAAGGCCGCGGCATAGCCCGCCATCTGCAGATCGGCATCTTCGAACAGGTTCTCCGACCGGCCATGCCCCTTAGTGGTCTGGTTGAGCCCGACCATCGTCTCGATCTGCCGCGCCACCTCCTGCCGCACCTCGCCCACCAGCTCATCCCGGTAAATGCTCTCGTCGTCGACGCGCTTGCGCAAGACGAGGAGCACGGTGCCCTGGACGTAGCCGCCCTTCTTCAGCTCGGAGGTCGTCTCGGTCGCGATATACCATGCCGCAGTCACACGCAGTCCGGCGCCCCAGATGATGGCCGCCAAGTCCGACCAGACACTGGCATCCTGATGCGTAAACATGACGATCTGCAAGCCATTGTCTGGCATATGATTTGCCATGGCCGCGTATCCGATGGCCATGTCGCGCCGAAAGGTGTCACCGCTACCTTTGATGGCAAGCGGCCGCCTGCTGTCCCAAATCCATGTTGCGTATGGCTCAGCAGGTTTGTGTTTAAGCCATGCGATAAAATACTCAGTTATCTCTTCATACCGGATCGCGTCTGCGTAAGGTGGATCAGTAATCCAGATATCTGCCATAAAATCGATTTGGCTTGCAGAACAAACCTTAACGATTCGATCATTTGTTCCCAAGTGTACATTTTTCCAGTCTTCGACGAGCCCGAGCATGTAATTCGATGCCCGGGCACCCCAATTAAAATTTGTATTCAGCGCCTGATTTGTAAATGTATCGGACAGTTTTGGCTCCCGCCCAGGCCCATTGAAAACATCAATCCTGCATAATTTTGATTGACGATTTGCGATATAGCATAGGCAAATCTGCAGGGCTGCCTTCACTTTTACTGAATAGTTTGCAGAGAAACGTGAAAAATATGCGAGTAGGAGGAGTTGCCGTGGTGAGAACAAGTGATGCCAATGAGTCCAGCCACGAGTGCGAATTGGTTCATCAGTTTTGGCGCCGGGCTCGATTGGCGTATCGGGAATGAAGCCCTCCGACTGCCAGCTTGCCAAATTGGCGGCGACGATCGCATCGACCTTACGCTCATGCTCAAGGTCTGCTTCAGTGACAGACGCAAAAAATGTTTCTTGTTGGCGTTTGTAAAGTGTCTCCTGCGTGATCCAATGGACGCAGTAGAGCCGTTCCCTATAAACATCGTCGCAGTGCGACTTGAAATCGTGCTTTTCCCAACGCCGTAATTTATTTTCGCTGGTGCCGCCCGGCCGGCGGAAATCACCGCGGATGGTCTTAATCGGCGTGCGGTGGATGACACCGTCGAGCGTGTAGACTACGTCGCCTTCATCGACGGTTCCACGTCGCGCGGCATCAAACTCCTTCTGCGATACGCCCGAAACGATCTCGATCTTGAAGCGCTTCTCGGCGTGGTCTGGAACCAGCCGGGCGATCGTGCTCTGCTTGGCGCTGATGACCCAACTGGGCGCCAGCGGTACCATCCAGCCTGTGTGCGGGCAGCGTATTTCGAGGCAGTAAAAATAGGCCTTTGCACGGTTGCCGTTGCTGTCGTGCTCGATGCCTAGTTCGGTGATCTCGCGCTCGACTGCCCTCGACACTTCGCGCTGCGCCCGCTCGATCTCCGCACACGTTGCGGCGTCCGCGCCAATGACGTTCAGCGCACCCCAGGTGAGCATGCAGGCGATGGGGTTCAGGTCGCTGGCATAGACGTCGCAGCCGAGCCGTGCGGCCTCGAACGGGATGGAGCCGCCGCCACAGAACGTGTCCGCCACCTTGGGCCGGTGGCCAAAGCGGAGCATGCCGAGTTGCTCGACCAGCTCCGGCATGCTGTGCGCGGCGGTGCCGAGATGGTCGTTGACCGTGTTCCAGACAGGCTCGAACAGCGTCACATGGTCCAGCTGCTCGGGGCGCTGGGCGTGGTCCACGCGCGTCAGGTAGTCGTGGCAGCGCACGAACTCCACCTGCCAGCGGAAGCGTTCGTCCGGATCGAGATCGGGATGCCAGACGAGGGTGCGGTCGGCATCCTCGTCGATGGCCGGCATCAGCTCCGGGTCGAACGGCTCGCGGTGAAAGGTCACCTTTGGCCGTCCCTTCGTGTTGACGCCACAGACGCGTACGCTCACCTCGAAAAGCCGCTTCGATTCCACGTCGCCTATCTGCCGATGCTGGCGCAACACACGGTAGACCTCGCGAGGTGAACGCACAAAGCCGCGGCGGACAAAGGCCGCGTCATCGATGGCCATCAGCAGCTCGAAGACGGCGAGATCGGCCTCGGGATCGTCGGTGGCCGGCAGCAGGGCACCGAGCACGCAGGCCTTGACCAGGATCAGCGGCTTGCGACCCTTCCAGTAGCTGCCGAGCGCGGTGAGCGTCTGGCCGGCA
>PWTO01000146.1 GCA_003562815.1 Chromatiaceae bacterium
CCCTTCATAGCGGGGCAGCGTTCAGACGAATCTTCTGCACCCTAAACATCTCCGATCTGGAGTCTCAATCCCCTTCATAGCGGGGCAGCGTTCAGACTCAGCCTATTCGCAACGCAGCCGGCGATGAAGTCTCAATCCCCTTCATAGCGGGGCAGCGTTCAGACATCGCTAAGGCCCGGTTCATCCGCAGTCAGTACGCGTCTCAATCCCCTTCATAGCGGGGCAGCGTTCAGACTTAATATTGCAGGTTCTTGTTTACCACGATTGGTCTCAATCCCCTTCATAGCGGGGCAGCGTTCAGACCGCTCGGCGCTACCGGCCCTTTACAATCAACAGCTTGCAAAGGGGGTTGCCAAGATTTCGGCTGTTGTAAAAGTTAGCGTATGAAGGCATTTCTGTCAATTGTCTTTTTTGCGCCACAATCTGCCCTGGCGGATCGTATAAAAGCCTTTATTTTTCATAGCTTAACCGAGCATCGCCGTGATGGTCTGTTCGATCGGCCGGTTACCTAGCAGCATCACACCCTCCATTTTGCATGCGCAACCCAGTTGATGAATGTGTGGCCGTTCTGGTAAGGGATAGACGCGCACATCATCAGCCTGGGGATCGATCAAACGCTCCAGCTCTTCCAGCAGCCTCTTGAGCTGACGCGGCAACACGGGGAGTAGCCAGACCGAATACTGCAAGGCGATGCCCCAGTCTGTCATCACTCGATGCACACGCTGCAACCGGCTTTTGTTGGCAATATCGTAAGCAAGCACATAGAGTTTCTGATGTTGCTGAGGCATAAGGTGCTGTCGGCAAGGCGAACAGGAAGGGCTAATCAGCGGTTATAACGGTGTCGCTTCCTCCCCAACGCGCGCGAAGTCACGGGCAAGTCGTTGCACGGCACGACGCAGAAGGCGCCGGGTGTCGGCCATCGCCTTCTCGTAGGCAGGATAGAAACGGGCTCGACCGGCCTTATCGAGTAGGCAGCCATCCGCATTGGTCTGGAAGTCCTCGGCGCGCAAGGCTCGCTCGCGAAAGAGATCCCAAACTAGCCGATCGATGCGTGGGCGGACTGGCTCGATCAGATCAGATGCCATCGAGGGACGTCCAAAATGCAAACGGTGGTAGTAGCCGATGATCGGATCGAGACCCGAGCCATGGCAGGCGCGCACGGCCTCGGCATGCAGCAAGGTGTAACCCAGGGACAGCACGGCGTTGACCGGATCGCGAGGGGGACGGCGGTTGCGCCCGGTGAAGTCCAAGGTGCTTGGGAACAGCGCCGTATAGCCACGGAAATAGGCCGCTGCCGCCGCACCCTCGATACCACGCAACGGCTCCAAGCCGAGATCCGTCTCATCCTGCAAGCGACGCGATGCCACGCCGAGTGCATCGATGGCGGTCTGCAGTGGCAGGCGTTGGTCCGGGCGGTCAGTCAGCGCTTCGCGCAGCAGTTGCCGTTGACGGCGCAGCTTGCAGCGCACGAGCACGCGCGCCCAGCGTTGCTGCCAGGGCTGATCGTCATAACGACGATACTGGCCGATACGGCGGGCTCCATCACCATGGGTTATCCCCTGACTCATCATGAGCTTATCGCCAAGCCTTCCCCCGAAGGCCACGATGCTGATCCCGCTATCGACCAGCCGGGCCATCGCCGAGCTGTCGATATGCACATTGCTGCGCAGCACGATGCGCTCGAGCAGATGCACGGGGAAGGTGCGCTGGCATTGGCCATCGGCGTAGATCGCCAGCGATGGACCGGAGAGCTTGAGGCTGAGATCCCGACGATCGAGGTAAAGCGTGCTCATGGACTTATCCGAGATAGAAGCAGGAGGCATCCTGCGTTGCGCGTGCCAGGCCGAGCCCGCGCGTTTCACCATGGCCATCGAGTCGTACCAGGAGAAAGCGATCCTGTTCGGTTTCGATGCAGGGGGCGACCTCGCCGAGCAAGCGCGTGCGTTCGCTCAGATCCAGCGGGCACTCGAAGACGGATTTCTGCCCATCGAGGGCATAGCCGCGCAGGAGGCGGCGGGCAGCGTTGCGACGGCGTTGATCGCTGATGTCGTAGGCTGCGAGATAGGAGGGGCGTTGTTTCATGCTTCCAGCCTAGTCAAGCTGGGAGGGTATCAACGGATTGGCAAGGTTGCCGGGAAGAGACGAGTGATTTGCGGTGCAGTAATCGCTGGTAGATGTACGACACTCATTAAATTGAGAGCGTCTCAATCCCCTTAAGTCGGGTCTAGTCGCCAGACCTTATCCTTAGTCGCTGGAAGCGATCAAGAATCAGTCTCAGCGTTTTGCGCCCCTATGCGCGAGTTCGATGGCTTGCTTTAGGGTATTGCAAAGTTTCTCTTCCGACGAGAGGGCCTCTTGAATTTTTGCAAAATTCGAGCGACTGCCATGTGCCAGAACATTACGAAGCTCGCGCAGATCGAGATACCCTTGCTCGGTATCGGTGCGATGGCGATGTGACTTGATGCCGTTATCCCAGTGCCGCTTGATCTGTTCGCGATGGGAATAGTTGACGGGATCAAGCTGTTCGGGCGCCGCCTGCACAAGTTCGGTGAGTAAGGACTCGAAGCCGAGAATCGCAGCCCGCAGGTAATCCCCGTACTCGAGAAAGTGCATGGCCAGTTCGTATTGGCGCTCAGCCAATGAGCGGTTCTCGACCCAGGCGGTGCGCTGTTGCAGTTCTTCGGCAAAGAGCTGAAGCAGTGGATCTTGCGTGGTGGTTTCGAGTTCCTGGCGAAATTTCTTAAGCGGACCGCGTGCCTGGCCGATGTTGTTGATCTGTTCATAGTAGGCCGCCTGGCGCAGATAATCCGCAAGCGAGCCTGAATGGATTTCGATCAACCGAGCAAAGACGCTGTAATCACCATCCTTGTCATAGGTGTGCAGTGCTTGCAGCCAGTCGGCGATGTGCAGTAGACCACTGAGGTTGTAGACCGGCGCCTCTCTGGTATCGGGGTCGTAGGAGCCGTACCAGATACCGGCGACCTCGGCACGGCGCATGGTTTGCAGTTGCAGTGCCGAGAGCAAGGACACCATGGGGAGATGCCGAAACCCATGCGTGACATCGAGATCGACGCGATCCCCTTCACCGACATGGCTAGCCATGATGTCGAGCAGTTGGACCTGTTCGGCGGCATCGCGGCAGTAGGGAATTAGGTCGAGCACGACCTCGCAGCCCAGGCGCTCGCTGAGCAAGGGGACCAGGGGTGCAAGATGCGAAGCCGTCACCTGCTTGTCTTCAACGGCTTCCTGCAACGCGAGCCGGGCGTCTTCTTCTTCGTCACCGAAGGCCAAATCACCCTCGAACAAATGGTCCCACATGCTACCGGCGGTACCGAGGATAACAACCCGGTCGGGTTGGAGGCGCCGCCGCAAGGGCCAGCCGAAGAACGCGGTGGGCTCTTGCTGTGCTCCGTCACCGAAGTCATAAGCGGTTGTTCGATAGCTCCCCTGGCTTTTTGGCACTCGGCCAAGAAAGCTCAGCATGACATGAGCCATGGTTTGCATCCTGCTGTTTGCTTGTTGATCAATCGTTGAGGTTACGCGAAGCGCGTTTCACACACCTCAATCCCCTTAAGTCGGGTCAAAGTCCGGAACAATGTCATTTTCGTCGAAAGACGAAGTATATGAAGTCTCAATCCCCTCAAGTCGGGTCAAAGTCCGGAACAAAAACTGACAACAGTAGAACGACTCAATCGAAACGTCTCAATCCCCTCAAGTCGGGTCAAAGTCCGGAACCCACCTGTGGATAACTTTTTGCCGACCCCAGCCCAGCGGGACCGGCGCCCACAGGGCGATCCTGGCCGAAAGATAGAACACCCCTCTGGGGGCGTCAAGCTGAGGCCTGGCAAAGGTTGTCAGCGCAGCCGCTCGATGCGGTATTCCTCGACGCAGGCACCGCAGGCGCGCATCTGCTCGATGGTCAGTTCACGGCCCCGCAGCTCGGGCGTCAGCTGGAGCGACAGGTTGAGATAACGTCCCCCCCGTTGGCAGACCTCAGCGGCGAGGTTCACAGGCAGCGAACCGATGACACGATCCCCAGGCGCGATGATGGCGGTATCGAGATGCGTGATCAGTTCATCGACCTGGATGCCTTCCTCTGTGGCCCACTCGAGTGCTCCGGGGTGGCGGGAGACGAAATAGGTGGTCATGCGATGAAACTCCTGCGTGTTCAATGGTTGTTGGTCAGGCGAGCATAGCCTGGCTGCTGTCCTTCGCACGCTGTTGCAAGGTTGCCAACCCGGTGGGCGCCCGGTGAGTCGTGCATTCTGATCGCCAGTCGGGTCGTCGTTGGCCAAGCGAGCCAAGGCCCTCAATCAAGCGTTAGCGCACAGCACATGGATGGGACCGATATGCCCACACTGGACTCCGCAACCGTAAAGCGCCTCAAAACACTGGCACCCCATCGGAGTGCTGAACTTGAGCGCCTCGTTGAATTGACGCAAGCCCCCCGACCCGCTGTCGCCGTCCTGGGTCAGTACAACCACGGCAAGAGTTCGTTACTGAACGCGCTCATCGGCAAGGACTGTTTCTCGGTATCGGATCATCGCGAGACCCTCCAGACCTCGGTGCAGGTGCATCAGGGTATTGAATGGATCGATACGCCTGGTCTGAATGCCGATGTTGAGGGCCGTGATGATCGTTGCGCCATGCAGGCCGCGCGCAGTCAGTCCGATGTGCGCCTGTTCGTGCATGCGCTGGACGTGGGTGAGTTGGATGCGAGTGAATTGGCCTTGCTGCGCGAGCTGCTCGATGAGCAGTCGGCGACTGGGCGTCCAACCTTGCTTGTCGTAACACGCATCACCAATCGCAGTGCAGCACAGCGCGAGCGGATGCTGAAGGTGATTGCGCGGCAGGTGCCCGATGCGCGGCTCATCGCCGTCTCTGTCAGCAGTCATCGACGGGGGCTCGCAGAGGATCGTCCCGGGTTCGTGCAACTGGGCAATCTCGCCGCCTTGCAGCAGGCGATCGAAGGCGCCGTTCTCGAGGCCAACCAGGTGCGACAGCACGAAAGTGCGCTGATCGTGAGCACACTGGCGCACGAGGTCAAGCACAGGTTGAAACAGGCCTACGCGCAACACCAACACGCTCAAGACCAGAGACAGGCCGCGTATCGGGCGTTGGCCCAGCAGTGTGCACACTTACAACAGCGCATTGCAACAGAGATTCGCGGCTAAACAAGGATCAGGAGAACATCACATGCCGTTTCCTCTTATTTGGGTTGGCGTTCTTGGGGCCACCGCTGTGGTCTCCGCCGTCGCCTACGGGATCAGCCAGCTCGATGACGATGACAGCGCCTCCTCAGGTCCCGATCCGGATGCCGAGCGCCGTCAGCGTGAGGCGCAGCAGGAGCAGACCCGCCAGAAGATCCAGGCAGAAGCCGATGCTTGGCTGAGGAGTCAGCGGATCAGGCTCGTGACAGACGCCTACGAGCGGTTTCTTCATCAACTGCAGGCTGGACAAACGCTGGATGCGCCGGTGTGGGCGGCACTGACGCGCGCTTCGCCCTCGATTCAGCACGCTGAAGCCGCAGCGAACGCCGAGGCACAACGGATCGATGAGTATCGGACGCTGCTCGAGGCCTTGGACGACCCTCTCAACGCTGTTCACTGACGCGCTCATTCACACCACAGGGAGCATGACATGACCACGATGGAATCAACCGCAGAAGCACGTTGGATCGACGCTGTCGGGCAATTTGTCTGTGTCAGCGAAGCGATGCAGACACAACTTGATGCGCTCACGCGCCGAACGCAAGACTTGCAGCAGCAATTGCATGAGGACGTCACCGCCTTACCCCGCAATGGTCGTCTGCTCGAACAAGGTGTCCATCACCTTGAAACAGCCCTCGCCACGGCCATCCAGGAGGCGACCAAAACCTGGGGGGAAGAGGCGCTGGGACGACAGTTCAGCGAGTCCATGGTGGATCGCCTGGTTCTGTTGATCTACGGCAAGGTCAATGCCGGCAAAAGCACCTTGTTGAATTTTCTCGTTGAGCGATTTGCCGCACATGGCGTGCCCGCTCAGCGCTTCCGCCTGGAACACGGACAGGAAGTGGCGCTGGAGCACCCCTTTGAAACCTCATGCACGGAGAACACCGCCCATGTCCAGGGTGTGAAGCTGGGCGCGAACTTGGTGGTCCTGGATACCCCTGGGTTGTTATCCGTCACTCCGGATAACCATGCGCTGACCAACCGCTTCAAGGTCGCTGCCGATGGGGCGCTTCTGCTGACCAACTCAGCGGCGCCAGGCCAAACGCAGGAACTCCAACTGCTGCGCGCCGCCACAGAGAGCGGCAAGCCGATTCAGATCGTGCTGACACAAAGCGATGTCAACGAACCGGTGATTGAGGACGGCGAACTTCTTGACCGATGGGTGAACAAGGACCAGGCGCGGCGCCGTGGACAGGAGCATGACGTGCTGACACGGGCGCACCAGATGCTCAAGGACGAGACCCAGGCGGATGGCCTTTGGGCGCCCGTGTCGCTCTCCGTCAAGTGCGCGCTTGAGGCCGGTTGCACGGCACCCGCACTGCAGGAGAGCGGCGTGGAGCGTCTGTACCAACAGCTGTCTGACTTGGCGCAACGCGCATTGGATTACAAACGCAAAAAGCCGCTGAACATCTACCAACAGTATCTCAACAACGTGTTCTATCCCACACTGCATGATCGGGTGTTGCCACCACTCGATGCGTTGCGCACGGTCGGCCAGCAGGCGATAACGCAGTTGCGTGGCCAAACGCCAGTGATCTACGAACAGGTGATGGCGGAGATGGTCGGCGAACTGCCAGCAGTGTTAAGGCGTCATCAGGATCGCCAGGATGTGCGCGCGGTGGCGCGGGACCTGTCGGTGTTGCTCGAGAAGACGAGCAACCGACATCTGCGTGTCGCTTTGGCCGATTACGAGACGCAGGCCGAAGCCATACTGATCGATCTCGACCCGGCGCGTTTCGGCAGCTACAGCGAGCGGTTCATCGACGTCGAACAGCAGCGCGGCGCCGGCTGGATGGCGGCGGCCGGAGCCGGTGGTACGGCGCTGGGTACGGCTGTCGGCACCGCTGCGGGACCCGCAGGCATGCTGGTCGGCGGACTGATCGGCAGCTTGGTGGGGACCGCGCTTGGCCGTCTAGCCACGAGCGAGACGACGATCAGGGTTCCTGTTGGCATCGATTACGCCGAGTTGCAGACGCGTATCGAGGCCGCCCTGCAGACGACCATCCTGAGCGTCATGGAGAAACAGATTTCCGGTGTCTGTAGCGGGTTGGAGACCCTCGATACGCGCTTGTGCAGGCTCGTCTCGCTTATCGAACGTTTTAGGGCGCCAACGGATAGCGCCCTCGTGACCCACCGTAATGGAGTGTTGACATGATGAGTACCGCCTCGATGGAATCTTTGCTTGCGGCACTTCAGCCGCTGTTACGCCAGTATTTGCCGGAGCGTTTGGATACCTTGGCGCGTTTGAGCACCACATTGCACGATCAACGCGTTCGCTTACTGGTGTTTGGTGCCTACAACGCGGGTAAGAGCACGCTCGTCAATGCTCTGCTGGGTCATGCAGTGGCCCCGGTAGGCGATGAGCCAACGACGTGTCGCACCAACGAATATGACTGGGGGACGCGGATTCTGCTCGATGCCCCAGGCGTCAATGCGCCGGGCGACCATGAGGCGGTTGCCGCAGACACGCTGCGCGCGGCTCAGCGCATCCTGTTTGTGGTGCGCGAGGGCGACCAGGACTGTGCGGATGTCTATGATCGGTTGTTCGAGTTGCTCAGCGCGCAGCGTCGCGTGATCCTGCTGGTGAACCATCAGTACACGAAGATCGAGGACGCCGAGGCGCTGCGCCAGCGCTTATTGGATCTGCTGCTGCGCCAAGCCACCCAGCGTGGAGTGCCCGATACGCACCTCGATGCGTTGCCGGTGTTGCTGCTCAACGCACAACTGGCCCTGCGTGGTCGTTTGGAATCCGAGGCTTGCTTTGTGCGTGAATCGGGTTTCGAGGATGTCAGTATGCGCCTGGAGCATTGGCTGCACGCCTGTGAACAGGAGCGCTCGTCGCTTGAGCAGCTACACGCCGATGTCACGCGTGAGTTGCTGCAGCCCTTGCTGGTCGCTCTGGACACGGATGACGCCTCTCAAGCAGCCTTGGCCCGGGAGGCGGCGGATCTGGGGCAACTGCAACAGCGTCTGCGTGGGGTAGCCGCACGCACGCACGCGCGGCTGGCGAATATGTACACGCTCTTGCAGCCGAAAATCGGTGCCGTGTTGGACCAGAGTCAGGGAAATGTCGACGTGCTGAAGGCGGGCTTAGTCGATCTGAGCGCAAGTGTCGCAGAAGACCTTGCGAGCTGGTTGGAGGAGGAACTGGCCCCGCTCTTTGCCGATGCCGACTCTCTGCTGGAGCACTGTCGTGCGACGCGGGCGACGGCCGAGCCCAGCGAGGGTGAGCAAGAGGCATGGAGCACCCGCTTTGTGGAGGCCGTCGGCAAGCTGGCGATCACCAGTATCCGTGGCATTCGCAAGGACCATCTCCTTGACTTACTCAAAGCAGGACGGGCGGCCAAGATCGGCATCCTCAAGGGACGTTGGGAACGAACGCTGGAAAAGTGGGCGGGAAAAGCCATGCCCTGGATTCAGGCAGGCATTGCGGCCCTGGAAATTGGTTTGGCCGAGTATGAGCAGCATCAGCAGAATGCCGAGCGGCGTCGCACTGCACTGCAGCGTCAGCAGTGGATCGACGAGATCGCGAGTGGCTTCATCGAGCGTTTACAGAGCGCGGCCAAGCAGGCACTGGCGGAGGTCGAGACACAACTCCTCGGGCCGCTGCGCCAGGCGTATGAGGTGCAGCGACGCGCCGTCGATGAGCAGCAGCAAACGGCGTTGCAGGTGCGTGAATGGCTGGCGATGTTGGCCTTCTCCCAAGATGCGCCCAGCCACTGAGGCCGTGACGCGTGCGACATCGATGCTGGTAGCAGTGGGGGGTGAAGGCGAAGGTCAACGCGAAGCGGCGCGACGGGTCTGGTGCCACGCGGCCTGCCATCCGCGCCTGATCGGCTGGCGTGTGCCGCTCGCCTTGGCGCCTCAGCGATGGGCAAGCCAGGCCGGTACCGGTTGTGTCAACGGGTTGAGCCTCGAGCCCCGGTGCTCCAACGCTCGATTGCTGCGCACCAGTGCGCGGTCAGCACCCGGCACGGTGCCGATGCTGATCTGCCAAACCTGCGCGGCCTGGGTGGGAGCCGCGTAGTAGTCGATGGACCAGCGCGCCTGCAGGATGACGGAGAATCCGGCACGCGCCATCTCCTGGGTGTAGTCATCGATGGACATGACCGTCGGGCTTTCCTCGCCGAAGACAGTTTCGATCCGTCCCGATCCATCCGGATCGACGCCGTGCTGCTGGGTGATTTCGGTGGCGTGGTGGTCGTAGCTGTTGATGGCCAGCTTGCGCACGTACTCGAAGGTGGAGAACGCCTCGCTGCCGTCGCTGTAGTACGCCTCGGTCAGTTCGCGGTGGCGCTGCAACTCCAAGCCGTACTCGCTGCACAGCGCTTTGATGACAGGTTCGCTCTCGGCGGTGGCGATCTCATAGTAGTAGGCGACTTCCTGATCGGTCAGGTACTGATCGCGGATGATGATCGGGCTGTTGTCGCCATAGCGACGGGCCATGCGGGCGATGTAGGCGCCGCCGGTCTCAACCGCCTCGGCCAGGGCGGTCGTCTTCAGATCGGTGCCGTGCTCTGGATGCAGGAAACAGGGGAAGTAGCGCAGTTCGGCGGTGAAATTCACCGCCCGATTGACCGCGCAGACATTGCAGCCGAGGCTGCAGGTGCAGCTTTGCAGTTCCACCTCCAGCGGGGTGTCGCGGTAGCGGTAGATGCTGCGCCGCTGGGCGAATGACAGAAAGTGGAGCTGATCGGCGAGCTGGTCGTGCAGTGCCTGCAGACGATAGTAGTAGGGATACAGCGGCTTGAGCGGCTGGGTGATCAGCAGCTCCAGGAACTTGACCCGGCGGGCGCCGGCGGACAAGGCATAGGCGAAGATCTGCTCGAGCGCCTGCGGCGTGGTGTTGATGCCCTTGAGCAGCACGAAGTTGAGCTTGAACGCAATGCCTGCGGCTCGCAGTTGGGCCAGATTGGCCTTGACCCGGGAGAGGTCATCACGGGTGAAGGCGGCCCCCTGGTCGAGCGCATGCACGACCTGGTGATAACGCTCAGGCTCCAGGCTGTGCATCGAGATGTTGAAGCGCACCCGACCGGGATAGGCGCGCAACCCTTCGATGAAGGCCGGTTGCAGGGCCAGTCCGTTACTGACCAGCTTGATCTCGGGGTGGTAGTCGATGCGCTGCAGGTATGCCAAACAACGTAGGATGCGCCGCCACTTCAGCAACGGCTCGCCGCCGGTGAAGGTCAGGTCGTTGTAGCCCTGCGCCTTGAGCTGATCGAGGAGCGCAAACAACGGCGCGTCCTCGGCCTCCTGGCGGGTGCGCTGCATCTCCAAGCCTTCCTCATGACAGAAAAAGCAGCGGTAGTTGCACTTCTCGGTGATCGAGAAGCGCACTGCACGGCGTGTCGGCAGGGTTTTGCGGTACTGCCGTGGGCCACTGGCCTGATACCCCAGCCGTTGCAGGCGAGCGCTGGGCAGGCGGACTTCGGGCTCGAAGGCCAGGGTCAGATCCCG
>PWTO01000019.1 GCA_003562815.1 Chromatiaceae bacterium
CTCCTCGACGCTGGAGCTGGTTTCTTCGAGGCTGCTGGCCTGTTCGCCAGCGCCCTCGGCCATCTGCTGACTGCTGATGTTGACCTGACCGCTGACCGTCGCGACATGCTCGCTGCCCTCCAGCAGGCCCTTGACGACGCGATTGATGGGATCAACAATCGAATGAGTCATCAGCCACGCAAGCACGACGCCCAAGATCATCGCAATCAGCAAACCAATGCCGATGACGAGGCTGCTGAGGGTCATGGTGTTCTCGAAACCATCTGCGATCTGCTGCGTATTTTCCAAGCCAGTATCGGTCATGATCTCGCTGGCAGCGATCAACCGTCGCCCAGACTCGGTGCGCTGCAACGCCACCCGATTGCTGGCGCGCCAGTTCTCGGCCAATGCTTGCATCGCCGTCTGATAGTCACTGGCGGCGCTGGCAGTGGTATCGAGTTGTTCCAAAAGCTCAGGATCGGTCTCCTCCTCGCCGAGGCTGGCGATCAGCGCTTGCATCTGTGGCAGATTGTTCGCCAAGGCGTCTTCAAGCGGAGCGAGATCACCCAGTGCCTGCGCCCGGAAAGTGCTGATTTGGGTCTCGTTGCCGAGGTCAAGGAGCTGGTTGGCCAGGGCGATGGCTCGCTGGCGCTGGCGAATATCAGCGGCCATGGCCTCGGTGGTGTTGACTGACTCGGCGCGATCGGTCGCAGTCAGCACTTGCTCAACGCGCGCCTCAAGGGTTTCCTCAAACAGGTTTTTTTGACGCGCTAAAAACGCGTTTGCCGCGCGCAGATAGGTCGCGGCATTCTCGTCGAACTGTTCGCGGTTGAGCGTGCGCTGCTGCTGTAACTGGTGCGTGTCCTCCATCAGCCCAAAGTAGGTGTCGCGCGCGCGTTGGGCGGCGTCGATCTGATCGCTCAGTGCCGTAAGTTGCGAGGCGCTGCGCTCGAGCGCCCTGGCCTCGGCCAGCGCCTCGTCTAGTCGCGCGGCTTCGGCTTCGGCCTCGCGCCAGTACGCGTTGTCTCCGGTCATGCTGTAACTGTAACCACGCATGGCGTACATGAGGCGGTTGGTGGCTTCGCGCAGACGGGTGGCAATCGCGACTTCCGGCACATATTCCTCGGCTAGGATCGCCGACTGGTTTTTGACGATCAGCATATTGACGGTCGCAATACCGCCCAGCACGGCAGTAATGACAATCAAGAAGGCAAAACCGAGGATGATTTTGCTGGCAAGCTTTAAGTGTTGAAACATAGTCATTCGATCCGCTAGTTTGACGTTCCTTCTCACGCGTCAGAGGCACCGCAACGCTTTTGACTGCGTCGAACTATAACGCAGAACGTCCATGTGGAGGCTTGGCTGCGGAGAGGTGCCAAGGCTGACGGAGCGTGAAAACTCGCGTTCGTGTCCAACTCAAGGCTAAGATCGGCGCGCCATTGAAACCGATGAGGTGCACCAAGTGACGCCACTGTATGTTCTGTTGGCGCTCGCGGCCTGGCTCGTGCTGGCGCTGTTCTGGTCGTTTCGACGCGGGCGGGGCGCGCGTCTGCGAGGCGAACCCTTCGAGCGGCGACCCTGGTTGTCGGTCGAGGAGCGCCGCTGTTACCAGCAGATCCAGGACGCGGCCGGCGCCGGTTATCGCCTGTTCCCCAGGGTGGCGGCGGCCGCGCTCCTAGAACCGCTGTCGCGCATCGGGCGCGAACAGCGGCGTCTTGCGTGGGCGCGCTTGCGCGAAGGGTGGGCGGATGTGCTGATCTGCTCGGCCACGGATCTCTATCCGCTGTGCGTGATCCAGTTCGCGCACCCAGGGCAGGGACGGGGGCGGGAGGCACGGCAAGCGCGGCAAACGGCGGCGCGGATGCGGTCGATCTTCGCCGCAGCCGGGATGCCGGTGATCGAGCTGAGCCTCGCCGATTTGCCCACGCCCGAGCGTCTTGCGACCCTGATCCATGAGGCGCTCGCGATGACCGACGCGGATCGGATCGCGCGTCCGCAACCGAGGCTTGGCCGCGTCGATGTCGATGACGATGATGACGAGGCGGCGTTGCTCTCGGAACTCGCCGCCGCGATGCGTGACGCCGAGTCCCGGTCCGAGCGCTGAGGCCGAACCGGGGAGGCGCGCGCTGCTCAGCGTTGAGCGAGCGGGGCGCTTGGGTCGAGCCAGAGACGCCCGTCGGCGCGTTCGACGCGATAGGTGCGAATGGGCTCGTCGGCCGGCTCGTCCTCGGGCTGGCCGGTCTCCAGGCTGAAGCGGCTACCGTGCAGGGAGCATTTGATGCGGGTGCCGTCCAGACAGCCATAGGAGAGCGGGTAGTCTTCGTGGCTGCAGTTGTCCTCGACGGCGTAGAAGCGCTCATCGACGCGAGCGATGATGTAGGGCTTGCTTGCGACCTCGACGCGGATGAATTTGCCCGGCTCGATGGCGTCGGCCTGGGCGACCTCGATGAAAGGTGATTCCATGGTTTTCCTCCCGTTTCAACGCAAACGCCGCGCGGCGGCGCCAGCGTCGAGCACGGCGCGGATATGATCGGCGCCGGCGGCGATGGTCTGCTCGCGCCCAAGGTGCCAGAGGATCAAGGCGCCAGAGAACACTAAGCTGTCGTAGCTCGGGCCACGCTGGCCCTCCAGCGCGGCCATGCCGGCCTGCGCGGCGGCCTGGGCGGTGGCGGCGACATCGACGGCCACGGCGATGTCGTCGCTCGGGCGGCTCGTGGTGGGCAGATCCTCCGGTAAGGGCACGGCGCGCACAGTCTGCTCGATGCCAATCTCGGCCGGGTCGA
>PWTO01000122.1 GCA_003562815.1 Chromatiaceae bacterium
ATACTTCGCAACCGCACCCTCGCCGGCATTGTAGGCCGCGAGCACGAGCTTGAGATCGCCCTCATAACGATCGATCAACACGCGCAGAAAGGCGACACCGCCCTCGATGTTCTGCGCCGGATCCCAGACATCACGCACAGCAAACCGCTGCGCCGTCACCGGCATCAGCTGCATCAGACCGCAGGCCCCAGCCGGAGACCGTGCGCGCGGATCATAGGCCGACTCGGCGCGAATCACAGCATGGATGAGCTCAGGGTCCAGACGATGACGTTTGGCGGCGGCCTCGATCAGCCCAGCATAGCGAGCACGGCGCTCGGCGAGCCGTCCTGTCAGCTTCGGCGTGCGAATGCCAGAGCGCTCCGGTTCGCTGGTCAGGGTGCGGATCGTCAGCGTCGGCGCCGATGCGGCCTTTCCTGGGACCGCTTCCGTTTGGGAGGGTCGGCGCGCCTGTCGATGCCAAGTGCGCAGCAGTTCGTTCGCCCGCAGCGGGCGTTGAAAGGCCACGTCAGCCACCATCCGCTCTGCTGCGGCAATGGGCACCCAAGCTGCGAGCGATGCGGTGAGCCCGATACTGCACACAAGCGGTGCCGAGGAGAGGACTTGTCCTCGGGCGACCGCAACAATGGCATCAACACCATCATCACCAACCACCCGAGTCACTCGATCCTCGCGCTGTTTCCGAATCATCAGGCGCCCTCAGTTCAGCTCAATCACTGAGCGCACTCTAGCCAGACTGTTCACGCCGGGCGACAGCAAATCCTCGGCGTTTCCCTGAGCTTTACCGACCTTGAAATCAGAATGAACGGGTAGTGGCTCAAGAATCCATGTGCGCTGCTATGGCCGTCTGACAATCGGCGCAGCTTTGCTTGTCCATGCCGAATCCCGTCATCAGTCACAGCTGATGGATGGTGCTGAGTAGGGAGTTGGGTTCCTAAATGGGCGATGAGGTAGGGAACTGAGTTCCCTAGACAGCGGCTGAAGTAGGGAACTGAGTTCCCTAGATGGCGGCTGAAGTAGGGAACTGAGTTCCCTAGATTGGGCTGAACTAGGGAACTGAGTTCCTAAGTGAAATCCTGTATTGACAAGTCTGATTCGCACTCATTATTCCTATTGGTCATGACGATGTTTTCATCTAAGTGATTGACCGAAAATGTGAAATCGCCTTGATCATGCGCCTCGGCTTGACCGCTCAATGCGAGACGCAAACAGGCCGCTTGAGGCCGGTGAGGTGGATTCAGCGTCGCGCGCTTCTACAACATCTACAACAATAACGTCTTTATCTTTCTTCGTTTCTGTTGTTGTTGACGTTGATGGGATTCGCGCGCGCCGAGCATGGCCTGATCGATTCGCTCGGTGGCCGTCGATGCATCGGTTGCATCGCCATTCGCGTTGCGATGACCTTTGCCATTCATCGACTAGGCAACCGATGAAAACCCGGTTATAGTGCTCGCTATCGTGAATGGCTGACGGTCGATGAGTCCGACGCAATGAATGGGCTCAACCCTGCCGCGCGAATGGAATGAGGATCTCGCGCCGAGCACGGATCGCCAGCCTGAGACCGCAATTGCCATTGCCCACGCCCAGCCGCAGAGGTCTGCCCATGGACAAATGCCCTCCGATCTCGCGCCATGCCGCGCAGCCGAATGGCGTTCGGCCTGTGGGTTTGCGGCCCGGATCACGCCTGGTGCTCCCCCTGCTGTCCGCCGAAGACCTGGCCGAGCGGGGTCGTCAGGAAGTGCGCACCCTCCTGGCCACGCGGCGCGAGGCCCTCGAGCGCCAATGGCAGCGACACCTGGCCGCGAGCGGGATCCCCGAGCGCTTTCGCGGCAAAGGCTTCGCCGACTATCAGGCCGACAGCGCCGAGCAGGTGCTGGCGCGAGCGATCTGCCAAGACTTTGCTTGCGCCCTCAGTGCTGGACAACGACCCGGCGAAACGCTGCTGCTCCTCGGCGGCCCAGGCACCGGCAAGACCCACCTGGCCTGCGCCATCCTCGCGACCCTGGTGCGTGCCGGACAGCGCGGCTGGTATGTCTCGCTACCCAGCGCACTGCGCAGCCTGCGCGACGCCCGCTCATCGCGATCCCAGGGCTCCGAGACCGAGGCCTTTGCGCAGCTCAGCGCGCCAGACCTGCTGGTGCTCGATGATGTGATCGATGCTCGGGACGAGACGCGCTCTGGACTGCTGTTCGAGGTGCTCGATGCCCGCTACGCGCAGCAACGCGCGACCATCCTGATCGGCGATCTACCGGCGTCGAGGCTGGAACAGACGCTCGGCCCACGGATCATCGAGCGGCTCCACGAAGCGGGAACACGCCAGGTGTCCTTGAACTGGCCCAGCCACCGCCGCCGCGCGGGCTAAGCGCAACGAGCATCCGAGCCTGGATTCGAGCCCAGCCACGCGCACCGGACCAGGCCCAAACGCTCCGCGATAGATGACCCGCAGCCCAGGCAAGCATCGGCACTGTCCGGCTTCCTCCATGCACCCGCGCCGACAGTTCCTCCAAGCCGCGCTTGGACTCGCCGCCACCGCCCCCTGGCGATCCCTACAGGCGCAAGACCTGCCCTGCTGGCACTGGCCGCTCGAGCAGCGCCTGGCGCAGCTGCTCATGGTCGGGTTTCGCGGTGCCGACCTCAGTGCTGACGATCCCATCGTGCGCGATCTCCTGGTGCATCGCCTTGGCGGCGTCGTGCTGTTCGATCGCGATGGCCGCAACATCCGCTCGCCGCAGCAACTGCGCGCCCTGACCCGAAC
>PWTO01000015.1 GCA_003562815.1 Chromatiaceae bacterium
CCAGGCTGTGCGGTACGCAATCCCCTGCTGCTTCGCCCAGGCGCTTAACTTGATGCTCTTCATGCAACATAGAATAGCATGTCCATCTATGTTGCGCCATGTTTTATTGTAACGGTTTGAATCCTGGCGCTGGCTAGGCAAGCGGTGCATCGAGATCGCAGGCGAGGTTGTCGATCAGGCGGGCGCGACCGAGCCAGGCCGCCGCGAGAACGATCAGCGCGCAGTCGTCCGGGGTGCCCGGAGCGGGCGCGGGCTGGGCGAGATCCGAACGTCGCCGCACGCTCACATAGTCCGGCTCGAATCCGGCCGCCGCGAGTGCCTGCTCGGCCTCGTGCTCGACGGCAGCGCAGTCAACACCGGCGCGCAAGCGCGCTGCGGCCGCGACCAGGTTGGCATGCAGCTGTGGCGCGATCTCACGCTCGGCAGCGCTGAGATAGCGATTGCGCGAACTCATCGCGAGCCCGTCCAGCTCGCGCACGATCGGCGCGCCGACGATCTCGACCGGCAGATTGAGATCCTCAACCATGCGGCGGATGATCAACAGTTGCTGAAAGTCTTTCTCGCCGAAGATCGCGACCTCCGGCTGGACCATGTTGAGCAGCTTCGCGACCACGGTCGCAACGCCGCGGAAATGGCCCGGTCGGCTGGCCCCACAGAGCTGATCGCACAGCCCGGGCACCTCGATGACGCTCTGGCCCTCGCGTCCACGCGGATAGACCTCGGCCTCGGAGGGCGCGAACAGCAGATCGCAGCCAGCATCGCGCAGCATGTCAGAATCGTGCTCCAAGGTGCGCGGATAATGACTAAAATCCTCGTCCGCACCGAACTGCAGCGGATTGACGAAGACGCTCGCGCTCGTGCGATCGGCGCGCGCGGAGGCCTCTCGGATCAGCGCCAGATGGCCAGCGTGCAGATGACCCATGGTGGGCACCAGGGCGACGCGAAGACCAGCTTGGCGCCATTCGCCGCAGCGTTCGCGTAGCCGTTGCAGCCGTTCGATACGTTCCATTGGTTCACCCTCAGGCTAGGATCTGTTCCGACGCCGGGAAAGCACCTGCCTTGACTGCGGCGACATAGGCCCGCACCGCCGCTTCGATACTGATGCCCGCCCTGTCGCTCGCCTGATCATCGGCCTGTGCGCCAGCGCTGAGTTCGGCGAGGAAATTCTTGCTGAAGCGCGGCGCTTTGCCCGGCGTCAGCCCGAGAATGTCGTGCAGCACCAGCACCTGACCGTCACAGCCTTGGCCGGCGCCGATGCCGATCACCGGGATACGCAACCGTTGCGCCAGCGCCGTCGCCAAGGCGCTCGGCACGCATTCCAGCACCAGCAGCGAGGCACCGGCCGCTTGCAGCGCGAGCGCGTCGGCCTCGATGCGCGCGGCCATCTCGGCATCCCGGCCCTGCACCCGATAGCCGCCAAGTTGATGGATCGACTGCGGCAGCAGCCCGAGATGGGCGCAGACCGGGGCGCCGAGCGCGGTCAAGCGCGCGACGGTCTCGGCCAGTGCACCGCCACCCTCGAGCTTGACCATCGCCGCACCGCCCTCGCCCATCAGGCGCGCGGCGGCCTCCAAGGCCCGCTCCGGGGTTGCGTAGCTCATGAACGGCAGATCGGCGATGACCAGGCTCTGCTCGGCGACACGGGTCACGCAACGGCTGTGGTAGACCATCTGATCCAGGGTCACGGGCACCGTGGTGGAGTGGCCCTGGACGACCATGCCGAGCGAATCGCCCACCAGCAGCACCTCGACCCCAGCGCGTTCGAGCAGTTGCGCGAAGGCGGCGTCATAACAGGTCAGACAAGCGATTGGCTCGCCGCGCTGCTTGCGCGCGAGCAGGGTCGTGGTGGTGACGGTTGCGGCAGGCATTGGCTCAGAGGCTCAGAGGCTCATAGATCGGCGGGTGTTGACGCGCGGCGCATCCACGGGCACGGGCACCATGGTGCGGGCCTCGTCGGCAACGGCGCCCAGCAGTGTGTCCAACGGACCATGGCCGGGGATGTCGAGCCGGGGCGGCGCGATATCGGCGAGCGGCACCAGCACGAACGCGCGCGTCTGCAGGTGCGGATGCGGCACGCGCAGACCCGGCACATCCAGCACGCGCTCGGCGATCAGCAGGATATCCAGATCCAGGGTACGCGGGCCCCAACGGCGGCCCGTGCGGATACGCCCGTGATGGCGCTCGATCTGCTGCAACGCCGAGAGCAACGCCAGCGGCTCCAGCGCCGTCTCCAGGCAGGCCACCGCATTGATGAAATCCGGTTGATCGGCGGGACCGACGGGGGCGGTGCAATAGAGCGGCGAGACGGCGGCCAAGTGCGAGTCCGGCAGACCCTGCAGCTCCAACAACGCCTGCTCGACCTGATGGCGCGGATCGGCGAGATTGGCGCCCAACCCGATGTAGACCGGCAGGCGCGGCTGACGCCCAGCCACTGTTGCGTCGATTGCTGGCGATTCAGCCAGCGGAGTGTCCACCAAGGGCGATGCCGTCGCTGGTGACTCACGCATTGGCGACTCACTCATTGGCCTGCCCGCTGCGCGGTTGCGCCGAGGTCGTGGCATCGACCTTGCTAGCAGTGTCCTTGACGGTGCCCGCCTCGACAGCCGTCCCTTTCGTCGTCGGCTTGCGCTTGCGCCGTTTGCGTTTGCGCGGGGCTGAACCGCCAAGCATCCTGGCGCGCTCGGCGGCATCGACGTCCTGAAAGCGCGTCCACCAGTCGGCGAGTTCGGGATCGGTCTCGCCGGCCTCGGCGCGCAGAAGCAGAAAATCGTAGGCCGCGCGGAAGCGCGGATGACTCAGCAGCCCCAGCGGGCGCTTGCCCTGGCGCCGTTCGAGCCGCGGCTGCAGGGCCCAGATCTCGCGCATCGGCAGCGCGAAGCGTTTCTGAATCGCCACCCGCCGCTGCTGGGCCGAAGCGACCTCGTGGGAGGCCAGTGCCATGGCCTCGGCCGAGGCCAGGCCCTCGGCCAGCAGGGCGTGGTAGCGCAGCCGCACCGGCTCCCACAGCAGCACCGCGAACAAGAACGCGGGGGCGACGGGCTTGCCCTCGAGGATGCGCCGATCGGTGTTATCGAGCCCACGACTGACGAAGGTGATCGGGAAGTCGTGATCTTGGCGCGCGAGGCAGGCATCGGTCGCGGGGAACAGCTGCGCGAACAGATCGTGGTGGCGCAGCTTCTCGAAGGCCTGCAGCGCATACCCGCCGTGGAAGAGCTTGAGCGCCTCTTCGAACAAGCGCGCTGGCGAGATCCCGCCGAGCAATCCGGCCAGATCGCGGATCGGCGCGGCACAGTCTGGATCGATGATGAAACCGAGCTTGCAGGCGAAGCGTACCGCGCGCAGCATCCGCACCGGGTCTTCGCGGTAGCGCGCCACCGGATCGGCGCCGATCAGGCGCAAGCGCCCCTGCTCGATATCGGCGAGCCCGCCGGCGTAGTCGACCAGCGAGAAGTCGGCGATATTGTAATAGAGCGCATTGACCGTGAAGTCCCGGCGCAAGGCGTCCTCGGTGATGCTGCCGTAGACGTTATCGCGCAGGATCATCCCCTGCTCGGTCACCTGGGCCCCGCTGCCGTCCTCGGCATTACTGCCGCGGAAGGTGGCGACCTCGACGATCTCGCGCCCGAAGAACACATGCGCGAGCCGGAACCGCCGCCCGATCAGCCGACAATTGCGAAACACGCCGCGCACCTCCTCCGGCGTCGCATCGGTGGCGATATCGAAATCCTTGGGCTCGTGGCCGAGCAGCAGATCGCGCACGCCGCCACCGACCAGATACGCCTGGAACCCAGCCTGCTTGAGCCGGTTGAGCACCTTGAGCGCATTCGGGCTGATGTGGGCGCGCGAGATCGGATGCTCGGGGCGCGGGACGATCAGAGGCGCGGGGAGAGTATCGGAGAGCAAGCGGACCAGGGTTCCTTAAAGGTGAGGGGGAGGACTGAACCGATGTGGCGATTTCGACTTGAGCGCGCCAGCAACCTGCGTATAATACGCGATTCTCCGCACCGCTTCCGCTCCCTTCGTCTAGTGGTTAGGACGTCGGCCTCTCACGCCGGTAACAGGGGTTCGAATCCCCTAGGGAGCGCCATCTCTGGCGTTGGCATCGCTCATCGTCTTGCCGCGCAAAGCCTGATAGCGATCACGAATCTCGACCAAACTCGGTGACGCATCCGTACGCCCCGAGGGCGTGAGGAACGATTCCAGCTTCTTGGTCAGCTTAATCGTGTTGTGCTGCTCCTGCAGGATCGCCATCACGCCGTCGCTGATCAGCATCTGCAGCATCAACTCCTTGCTGGTCTTGCCCTGGATGTTCTCGGCGATCGGCATCAGCAGGAAATTGCCCAGCACGATTCCGTACAGGGTCGAGGTCAGGGCGATCGGGATGGTGCTGATGATGACCTCGGGCTCGCCGATCCCGGTCAGCATCCCGATCAACCCGACCACCGACCCGGCCACGCCAAAGGCCGGCGCCAGACGCGCCATGTGCCGGAACAACTTCTCTTGCTGGGCGCGGCGCTGGCGGAAATAGTGCATCTCGGTGGACAGGATATCTTGCACCTCGGCGGGCCGATAGCCATCCACGAGCATGCCCAGGGCCGAGCGCAGGAAGCTGATCGTGGTCTGATCCTCCAACTCCTCCAGCGCCAGGATCCCCTGGTAGCGGGAGCGCACCGCCATGTCCAGCAGCGAGTTGATGATCTCGTGCTCGGTCGGCAGTTTGCGCGTGTAGCTGTTGCGGGCGACGAAGAACGCGGAGCGGATGTCGCCGACGGGATAGCTGAGAAAGGTCGCGCCCAAGGTGCCGGAGATGACGATACTCAGACCGACCAGATTCACGAACAGGCCGGCATTGTTCCCAAGCGCGAAACTGGCGACGAACAGCGCGCCGAAGAGGAGCGCGGCCAGATAGTTCACGATGCTCATTCTCGCGTTTCCTCGGGCTCGACCCGGTCTCGGGTAATGATGATCTCCACGCGCCGATTGAGCGCACGATTGTCGGCGGTGGTATTGGGAACCGTGGGTTCATACTCGCCGCGGCCGATGACCGTGAAGCGACGCGGATCGATGTCGGCGCTGTCGATGAGGTAGCGCGCCACACGCGCGGCGCGCGCGGCGGACAGCTCCCAGTTGCTCGGAAACTGCTCCGTGCTGCGCATTGGAACGTCGTCGGTATGCCCGATCACCTGCACCGCGAAGGGCGTTTGCTCGATGACCTGGGCCAGACGATCGAGGAATTCCTGCGCCTCGGACTGCAGCGTCGCCGCCCCAAGTTCGAAGAGCATCGGCCCCTGCACGCTGACCTTGACCGATTGATCGTCCATCAAGACGACCTCGACGTTGTCGATACGCGCCTCGCGAATGGCATCCTGGCTGCGCGCGAGCACATTCAACCACATCAGCGGCTCGAAACTCGGCTGTGGCCGCAGAATTGGTTCGGGTTCGGGTTCGGGTTCGGGTTCAGGTTCCGGCTCTGGTTCGGGTTCAGGTTCCGGCTCTGGCTCGGGTTCAGGCACCGGCTCTGGCTCGGGTTCAGGCACTGGCTCAAGCACCGGCTCGGGTTCAAGCACCAGCTCCAGCTCGGATTCGGGCTCGGGCAACGGCTCGGGTTCAAGCAACGGTTCCAGCTCAGGCCCCGGCTCGAGCAACGGTTCGGGCACCAGCTCCGCGATCATCTCTCGCCGCTCGGCGGCCTTGATGAGTTCGAAATTCGTGCGCAACTGCTGCGTCATCAGCACCGCGAACAGGACGAACATCACCATCATCAGGTCCGACCAGGGCAGGGACCAATGACTTCCGTTGCGCCCATCGTCTTGGTCGATGCCGTCGGGTGTTTCGCGCAACCAGGTCTGCGGTCCGCCTGGAATCAACGCCTCGGCATTGGCCTCGCCCTCGCCCGTCGCCTGTGGGCCTGGGCCGTCGGCGTCGGAGGGGTGACCCTCGGCGGAATCGGTCTGTTTCAGC
Organism: Chromatiaceae bacterium; assembly: GCA_003562815.1. Lineage (GTDB taxonomy): Bacteria > Pseudomonadota > Gammaproteobacteria > Chromatiales > Chromatiaceae > Lamprobacter. The sequence goes on from PWTO01000015.1 coordinate 5,962, forward strand.
GTTTCGGCCATCTTGACGGATCGGAGCGCCCTGCCGCCAGCGTCTGCCTGGTCTGCCTGGAATGAGGAATAGAATCGCGGCCAGAAAGAGCGATGGCCGAGACGAAAAAAGCCCACGCGGCATGGAACCATGCACGCGCGGGCCTTCGAGCGCTGGTGGGCCGTGTAGGATTCGAACCTACGACCAAGGGATTAAGAGTCCCCTGCTCTACCAGCTGAGCTAACGGCCCGACGTCGTCTTGAGGAGCGCGAAGCACTGACGCTGTTCCAGACGAAGCCCTGTATCATAGCGCAAGCCTTGATACCGCGTCTAGCCTAAACGCCGAATCGCCCGCCAGAGGTCCAGCATGCATGAACTCTCGGTCTGCCTGTCATTGCTCGATCAAGTCGAGCGCATCGCCAAGGAGCACGGTGCCGAGCGGGTCGAGCGCATCCTGCTGCGTATCGGGCCGCTCTCTGGCGTCGAGGCACCCTTGCTCGCCCATGCCTACCCACTTGCGGCCGCCGGGACGCTGGCCGAACATGCCGAACTCGAGATCGAGACGGCGCCGGTGCGGGTGCATTGTATCGACTGCGGCGAGGAAAGCGAGGCGACGGCAAACCGACTCCTGTGTGCCCATTGCGCGAGTCATCGCACCCGGCTCACCAGTGGCGACGAGATGCTGCTTGCAAGCCTGGAGATGAGCATCCCCGAGGAACCGCACGCCAGCGCTTAGCCACCGTGCGCAGCATCGGGCCACCGGCCTTGCCTCGGCATGGCTCGGCGCTGTTATAGTCAGAATTTCAAGCGCGTGCGGCCAAGGCCGGCGCGCTCACGCCCGAGCGGAGACCCTTATGTGCGATACCTGTGGCTGTAACATCACCCCCGGCAATGAACATCTCGTGCGCGCCAACGGCACGCATGCCAAGACCGCCGATGGCCGCGCTGCGGTCGCCGTGCTCAGCAGCCTGCTCGATGAGAACGACCACCAAGCCCTGCACAATCGCGAGCACTTCGACCGCCACGGCGTGCTGGCGCTGAACCTGATGTCCTCCCCCGGCGCCGGTAAGACCAGCCTGCTCGAGGCCACCATCGAGGCCTTGCGCGGAGAGCTGCGCATCGCGGTGATCGAAGGCGACCTGGAGACCGAGAACGACGCCGAACGCATCCGCGCCAAGGGCGTGCCGGCGATCCAGATCGCCACCGGCAGCGCCTGCCATCTGGACGCGCACATGGTGCACGAGGCCTTGCACCGGCTCGATCTCAGCGAGATCGACCTGCTGTTCATCGAGAATGTCGGCAATCTGGTCTGCCCGGCCAGCTTCGATCTCGGCCAGCATCGCAACGTCACGCTCTTGTCGGTGCCGGAGGGCGATGACAAACCGGCCAAGTACCCGGTGATGTTTCGCGCCGCCGACCTCGTGCTGCTGAGCAAGGCCGATCTGCTCCCAGTGCTGGATGAGTTCGACCCGGCGCGCGCCGAAGGCTATCTGCGCCAACTCGCCAGCCAGGTGCCGTTCGAGCGAGTCGCAATCCGCAGCGGGCAGGAGCGGCTCGCGCCCTGGCTTGATTGGCTGCGCCAAGAGGTCGCGGCCCAAAGCGCGCGCCGCGCCGAAGGCAAGACCGCGCGCCCGAGCGTCCAGCCGGACGGCGCCCGTGACGAACACTACGCTCATCCCCATGCGCATGGCCCGCACGCGGGCCATCACCATCAATAGAACGATGACCAGCTCAGTGACCCGGATGGAGGATCCCACTTTGTCAATCGTGCCGCACCCCGTTAGAAAGACCTTGGCTTTAACGACCGTCCTTGTCATCGCCGCACCGACCGCGCAGGCTGCCGGCTTTGGCGACATGTTCAACCCCGGCCGCTGGTTTGGCGGTCATAATAACGACGCCTATTACGACGATGGTCCATGGGGGCCTTATGGTCTCGGTCCTTATGGCGCCCCTGGCTATGGCCCCTATGGTGGCCCTGGCTACGGACCTTATGGTGCGCCCGGCTATGGCGCTCCTGGCTATGGCGCTCCCGGTTACGGCGCTCAAGCCCCAGCCTATGGCGCGCCTGCTTATGGCGCTGCGCCGCTCCAGGGCGCGCCAGCTCAGCCAACGCAAGGCTCCACTGGCTCTGGCTCCGACAACAACGCCAAGGACCAAGAGATCGAGGCCCTAAAGCAGCGCATCGAGCAACTCGAATCACGTAACGCGGCCCCGAGCCCGCTGCCGCCGCCAAGCCGCAGTGATGGCGATCAGGAGCGCTGGCCTGCAGCGCCCACCTTCCGCCCCATGGAACAATACTGACACCCGGTTCCACCCACTCCACCCGTGGCGGCCAGCCTGCTGCGGGGTTCACTTTAGGAGCAAGTGCTGATGAGCAGATTCCAAGGGTTGCTGCTGAGCCTGTTGTTGTGCTGCGCGGCCAGCCAGGCGCTGGCCGATGACTATGCGGTCTATACCAGCGAGAGCCGTTTTGCCGATGTCATGGATGGTCTTGAGCTGGCCATTCAGCAGCGTGGCATGTTCATCAACAACGTGATGCACATGAACGAGATGCTCGAGCGCACCGGTGCCGATCTCGGCCTCGGCGATGCGCTCTTCGGCCAGGCTGACTCGGTCGAATTCTGCAGCGCCGTGCTCTCGCGCAAGATGATCAGCGAAGACCCGCGCCGAATCGTCAACTGCCCGTTCATCATCGCGGTCTACACGCTGCCCGGCGAGCCCGAGACGACCTATGTCGCCCATCGCCAGATCCCAAGCGCGGAGACCGACGCCAGCCCGGCGATGCAAGAGGTCGCGACGATGCTGGAAGAGATCGCCGAAGAGGCCATCAGCTGGTAGCCGTTCCTAGAGCCAATGCTGACCCGATCTGAAGGGGATTGAGACAGAGAACGTGCTGCGCCCGGTCAGCAGTGACGACCGCGCCGAATCGAATCGAGCGCGCATCAATGAGACAGGGTTAAGCGAGGGGAAGGCAACCCGCCAGGCAAGAGCGGTCTGGCGTATGTCCTGCGCCGTTCTTGCAACGGCCAATTGAATCGCTAGCCAGAGCCTCCGGCTAATCCAACTTGATGCAGTAATTCCCGCTGGTTCGGTAACCCGGCGGGCACGACTCGAGCTTGATGATGACCTCCTTGTCGGTGCTCTCCAGCGGGATGCAGTAATCACCGCTGGTGCGATAACCCACTGGGCAGCTCCCGACCTTCGGGATCGGCTGCTGATCATCGTCCGCAAGCGCCAGCGGCGGGGTCGTCATCAGCAGTGCAACACCAGCGAGCGCAACGCCAGTGCGGCTCAGTGTCCGGCCGTTCAAACGCCAGAAACGGTTTGCCATCAGTATCATCGTCGGAGTCTCCACTGTGATCAGCGACGCCCCAGCGCCGCCATGCCCAGCCGCTGCGCGCTAGCCCGCGCTGCGCGCATCCAGCGCCAATGCGCACTCCTTGCGGATCGCCTCCTGCTGCAGCGCCTCATACTCGCCTTTCAGGCGCGCCAGCTCCTCCTTCTGGTCATCGCCGGCCAAAAAGAACAGCGCCGGCCAGAACAGCACCAGCCCCACGCCCATGGCCACCGCGTCGTTATCGGCATGCTTCTTCTGCGCGCCGGTCACCTGCACCAACTGGCGCTGCACCCGCTGCAGCTCGCCCTTGATCTGGGTGCAGGAATAGTCTGCGTACTGCATTGGCGAGACATAGCTCGCGCTGATCTTATCCGGCGGGGTCGAGCAACCGGCGACCATCGCCAGGGCCAGCAGTGCGCTCGTGTGCTTGAGGGTCGTCTTCGACAGCATGTCAACAGCTCCTGTGTGCGCAACCGCCGCTCGGGTGCGGGATCAGCCCCTGATCGAGCCGGCGGTGCCAATGAATGGAGCCGTCAGCGTGCGGCCGTGCTCGCCGTCGCGCCGGACCGGCAAGCTTGCCGAACGCCTTCACGCCAGCGGGGTTGGTCTATACCCTGAGCCTGGTCTTCATCCTCGCGAGCGATCTGCCATGTCCGCCGTTGCTGCCGCTGTTCCCGCCGACGCTGCCCCGCTAGCGCTGCCCGCGCTGCGCCTGGAGCGCCTGCGCTTCGTCTGCGAAGCGCTCGATCCGATCCGCCTGCCCATCTACAGCGGCTCCGCCTGGCGCGGGCTCGCCCCGCCGGCATTGGTCATCGATCTCGAGCAGCGCCGCATCCAGGCCGCCAGCGAGGTCATCCACATCAAGCCCGCCGCGCTCGCCTTCTATGCCCTGATGGCCCGTCGCCGCCTGCAGGGTCTGCATGCTGCGCGTTCCGATACCGACGGCCTTGACGCGCAATACCTCAGCGAATACAAACGCATCGTCGGCGACTACTCCGGCGACTACGAGCGCGCCGAGCAGGCGCTGGCCGAGGGCATGAGCGTCGAGGACTTCGACCAGCGCAAGGCGCGCACCAACGCCGCGCCCTACCTGATCCAGGGCGACGGCACCCGCCCACGCACCCGCTTCCGGCTCAGACGCTGTCAGCCCTGCTTGCTCATTGAGACCAAACGCTTCGCTACACTGTGCGATGAGATCAGGTAATGGAGGTTCTGGTAAATGCATCCGTTGATTGAACAACATCGACGCGCAATCCGAG
>PWTO01000205.1 GCA_003562815.1 Chromatiaceae bacterium
CCGAGCGCGTTGGTGCTGCTCTGCGAAGGCTACGCCACCGGCGCGAGCCTGCACGAGGCCACCGGCCACGCGGTGGCGGTCGCCTTCGACGCCGGCAACCTCGCCCCGGTCGCCAAAGCCCTGCGCCGGCGCTACCCGAGCGCACGCATCCTCATCTGCGCCGACGACGACTTCGCCAGCCACGGCAACCCCGGCATCGACGCGGCCAGCGCCGCCGCGCTCGCCGTCTCCGGCGCCTGGCTCGCCCCGAGCTTCACCGACGTGCGCCAAGTCGAGCTGCGCCGCCAGATCAGCGCCCTCGAGCCTGGCCTCAGCGCCGAAGACTGGCGCGCCCAAGCCGGCGCCATCCTGCGCGCCGCCGCCGACGGCAAAGGCGCCACCAAGGCCACCGACTTCAACGACCTGCACGCCCTCGAGGGCCTTGTCTCGGTACGTTCGCAGATCGAGTCCAAGCTCGAGGCGCTGCAATGGACCGGCGAGCCCGCCCGCGCCGCCGCCACCCCACAACCGGGGGGAGGGGGCGGTGCCGACAGCTTCCATTTCGATATGGAAGTGCTGCTGCGCGACATGACCCTCGTCTACGGCACCGACACCGTCTTCGACGACGCCCGCGCGCGCATCATCGGCCTCGGGCCGCTGCGCTCGGCCGCCGGCAAAGGCCTCGTGCGCCAATGGCTCGAGCATCCGGCGCGCAAGACCGTGCTCCCCGAGCAGGTCGGCTTCGACCCTAGCGAGCGCGACCCGGATGTCAAGTGCAACCTCTGGGCCGGCTGGCCCACCACGCCCGCCGCCGGCGACTGCCAGCTCACACTCGAGCTGCTCGAAGTGCTCTGCTCCAACGAACAGGCCAACAGCCAACAGCTCTACGACTGGGTGCTGCGCTGGCTCGCCTACCCGCTGCAACACCCCGGCGCCAAGATGCAGACCAGCCTCCTGGTGCATGGCCCGGAAGGAACCGGCAAAAACACCTTTTTCGGCGCGATCCGCCGGATTTACGGCCGCTACGGCACCCAATTCAGCCAGGTCGAGCTGGAGAGCAACTTCAACGGCTGGGCCAGCGGGAAACTGTTTGCCATAGGCAACGAGGTCGTCTCCCGCGCCGAGCTGTACCACATCCAAGGCCGGCTCAAATCGATGATCACCGAGCCCGAATGGATCATCAACGAGAAGATGCTCCCGGCCCGCGCCGAGCAGAACCACTGCAACTTCATCTTCTTCTCCAACCGCGTCGACATCGCCAAGCTCGATTCCGGCGACCGCCGTTATTGCGTGATCTGGACCCCACCGGCGCTCTCGCAAGACTTCTACAGCGCGGTGGCCCGCGAGCTGCGCGACGGCGGCATCGCCGCGCTGCACGACTACCTCCTGCACCTCGATCTCGGCGACTTCAACGAACACACCAAGCCGCCCGAGACCAAGGCGAAAGCCGATCTGGTCGAGCTTGGCATGGATTCCACCGAGCGGTTCTGGCGCGACTGGACCACCGAGGCCATCGGCGAGCTGCCCTGCCTCCCGTGCAAGTCCGACGACCTCTATGACGCCTATCGCCACTGGTGCCTGAAAGAAGGCATCGGCAAAGCCGCGCAAAAGCAAACGCTGCTGACCGCTGTTGGAAAGAAGGCCGGCGTGCGTAAAGCCCAGGCACGCTACCGGATCAACATGGCGACCGAAAAAAAGACCGTCATCTGGCCCGGCGTCAACGACCAGATGCCCGACAGCGCCATCGCCGCCGACTGGCTCGGCGACCAGATCTATCGCTTCCGCGAAGCGCTCAACGCATGGAAAGGTGAGCAATGAGCCGTCGATGCCTAGACCTAAGCCCGATGCCTAGACCTTGGCCTAGACCTAAAAACGCGGGTCTAGGCGTGTTTTCCGCAACGAAAACAGCGCCTTATTGCATCCGCCTAGACTGCCTAGACCTGCGCCCCTCTACCCATGCGCGCGCGCACACACGCGCGCGCGCGAAAGCCGCTTACCCTGTCTACCAAATGCTTTTAGGTCTAGGCAGTTTAGGCAGTCTAGGCATAGGCAATAAAAACAGAGGGCTAGAGCGCCTAGACCTGGAAATCCGCCTAGACCTAGGTCTAGGCATCGCCTGGATGCCGACCTTGGGGGCCACCGCATGATCACCCACGAGCCCAAGACCCGATTTGCCGAGCGCTGCGGCGTCAACAAAGCCACCGTGACCCGCTGGCACCAAGCCGGGCGCCTCATCGTCGATGACGCCGGCCAGGTCGACATCGACGCCAGCCTGCACCTGCTCGAATCCACGCGCGGCGCCCGTTGGGACGTCGCCGAGCGCTGGCGTGCCTCCCGCGCCGAACAAGGCCTCGCCGAGCCCGACCAGCCCACCGGCCTGCCCGGCGCGCTCACCAGCCCACAACCGCGCGCAACCCCCACAACCGCCGCCGCCAAGCCCGCGCAACCGACCGCCACTGCCCAACCGCCCGGCGCCGAGCCCGACCCCAGCGAGCCCGACGCCGACCTCGACCTCGACCAGATCGGGCGGCGCACCCGCATCGCCCAGATGCTCAAGGAAGAAGCCATCGCCCGACAAAAGCAGCGCGAAGACGACGTGCTCGCCGGCACCCTGATCCGCCGTCTCGACGTGCGCAAAGACGTCACCGACGCCACCGCGATCATCCTCGGTGCCTGGGAGAACCTGCCCGACCGCGTGGCGCCGTTGCTCACCGACATCAGCGACCAAGCCCGCATCCGCGCCCTGC
>PWTO01000174.1 GCA_003562815.1 Chromatiaceae bacterium
CTGTGCGGTACGCAATCCCCTGCTGCTTCGCCCAGGCGCTTAACTTGATGCTCTTCATGCAACATAGAATAGCATGTCCATCTATGTTGCGCCATGTTTTATTGTAACGGTTTGAACCCTCGGCATGACGGCTGGATATCGTCGCTCGCGGGAGCCACTGTCAGAGGTCATCCGAACTGCTGACCGCGCGAGGCCATCCCATGCCCGAGACCGACCCGAGCACCGCTCCACCGAGCAGCGGCGAGCGTAATCGACTCGCCGAGACCACCAGCCCCTATCTGCAACAGCATGCCGAGAATCCGGTGCACTGGTGGCCCTGGTGCGAGGAGGCGCTGGCGCTGGCGCGCGCCGAGGACACGCCGATCCTGCTCTCGATCGGCTACTCGGCCTGCCATTGGTGCCATGTGATGGCGCACGAATCGTTCGAGGACGAGAACACGGCGAAGTTGATGAACCGGCTCTTCGTCAATATCAAGGTCGATCGGGAGGAGCGGCCGGATCTCGATAAGATCTATCAGACCGCGCACCAGCTGCTCGCCCAGCGCACCGGCGGTTGGCCGCTGACGGTGTTCCTGACCCCGGATGACCTGGCGCCGTTCTTCGCCGGCACCTACTTCCCGAAAACGCAGCGGCATGGTCTGCCGTCGTTTCAAGAGTTGCTGCTGGGCGTTGAGCGCGCCTATCGCGAGCAACCGGACGCGATCCGCGAGCAGAATGCGTCGCTGCGCAAGGCGCTGTCGCAGCTTGAAGGACCGGACGGATCGGTCGGCGAGCCGCTGTCGGACCTGACGGCGCTCGATCAGGCGCGTCGGCAGCTGGCCGGCAGCTACGACAAGGTTAGTGGCGGCTTCGGACGCGCGCCCAAGTTCCCGCATCCGACCAATCTGGAGCTGTTGCTGCGCCATTATGCGGCGACCGCAGCGGCCGGCAGCCCCGACCAGCAAGCGCGCGAGATGGCCCTGTTCACGCTGGAGCGGATGGTGCGCGGTGGCCTCAACGATCAGCTCGGCGGCGGCTTCTGTCGCTACTCGGTCGATGATCAGTGGATGATCCCGCACTTCGAGAAGATGCTCTACGACAACGGGCCGCTGCTGGCGCTCTGCTGCGATGCCTGGCAGCTCAGCGGTGAGGCGCTCTTTCGCGACGCGGCGATCGGCACCGCCGATTGGGTCATCGCCGAGATGCAGGCGGAGGAGGGTGGCTACTTCTCGGCGCTGGATGCTGACAGCGAGGGCGAGGAGGGCCGTTTCTACGTCTGGGATCGCGACCAGATCGCCGCGCTGCTGAGCGCCGATGAGTTGGCCTTGATCACCCCGCTGTTCGGGCTGGACCAGGCGCCGAACTTCGAGGGTCGCTGGCATCTGCACGGCTATCGCACGCTCGCCGAGGTCGCCACCGAGCAGGGGCTTGATCCCGACGCCGCCGCTGCGTTGCTGGCCAGCGCTAAGGCCAAACTGCTCGCGGCGCGCGCCGAGCGCGTGCGGCCGGGGCGCGACGAGAAGGTGCTGACCGCTTGGAACGCGCTGATGATCAAGGGCATGCTGCGCGCGGGCCGACTCTTAGGCCGGGAGGACTATCTGGACTCGGCCGATCGCGCGCTCGGGTTCATGCGTGCTCGGCTCTGGCGCGACGGCCGCTTGCTCGCGACCTACAAGGACGGCAAGGCGCATTTGAACGCCTATCTGGACGATTATGCCTTCCTGCTCGATGCGTTGCTCGAGCGCTTGCAGACGCGGTTCCAGCCCGCCGATCTGGACTGGGCGCAGGCACTGGCCGAGGTGTTGCTGACCCAGTTCCAAGATGACGCCAATGGCGGCTTCTACTTCACCAGCGCCGATCACGAGGCGCTGCTGCAGCGACCGAAGCCGCTCGCCGATGAGTCGACGCCCTCGGGCAATGGCATCGCCGCGCTTAGCCTGCAGCGGCTCGGGCATCTGCTTGGCGAGCCCAAATACCTCGATGTCGCAGCGCGCACGCTCGGCGCGGCGGCGGAGGCGATCCGGCGTCTGCCCTATGCGCATGGGACCTTGCTGATGGCGCTCGATGAGCAGCTGAGTCCGCCGGAGATGATCGTGATCCGGGGGACGATGAAAACCGATGCAGCCACGGCTGCGCCCGGCGAGGGGACTTCATACCCGGACGACGCGCTTAGCCAGTGGCAGACCATCGCGCAACGCGACTATGCACCACGCCGGCTGACGCTGACGATTCCAGCCAAGGTCATCACCGGGCTGTCGCCGGCCTTGGCGGCGATGCGACCGGGCGAGCGAGTGCGCGCCTACCGTTGTCGCGGCACTCAATGCGAGGCGCCGATCGAGCGCCTCAAGCAGTTTGAGCAGGCCGTGGACCGCAGCATGCCGTCAACTACCCCGGCCTAAAGGCCGGAGCTTGTGAAAGCAAGCTCGGTTGACCAGGGCAAGCGGCGAGAACCCGCTCCGTGCATCACAGGGGTGCACATGCCCGAGGGGAGCGAGCCGCAAGGCGCTGTCACCAGGCCCGTAAGGGCGCTGATGTTGGAGGATACGATGGCCGTCTTTGTTTTGGACAAGAAAACGCACCCGCCCATCGCGGCGCTCAGATTCGTGACAGCCATGTGGGACGGGTCGCGGTGCGCAAGACCGGCTCCTTCAATATCCAGACCGCGCGCGACGTGGTCCAAGGGATCTCACACCGCCATTGCCGCGTGGTGCAACGCGCCGACGGTTATGGTTATTGTATTCACCC
>PWTO01000059.1 GCA_003562815.1 Chromatiaceae bacterium
ACATCGCAGTCCAACGGCACCAGCCCGTTCGCCAGCGGCGTGATCGGTGCGCCCACCCGCCGCAGGAAGTCCTCCGAGGCCTGATCCACCGCGCCGCAGAACGCTTCGGCGTGCTCATCCAGACGCTGACGCAGCGTCGCCTCCGAGGCCACGTCGCGCAGGCCCAGGGCCTCGTGGAAGAATGATGCAGCGCCCGACCAATGAGCCCAAGCCCTGCGTGGGAGGTCAGATCAGCGCCAGATTGCTCAATGATGAATTGGCGCATGGGGTCCACCGAATGGGCGATGTCGTATAAACGCCTATTTTACCACCATCACCCTGTTTTGGAAGCTGTTTCCGCCATTTTTTATTCATTTAACTCACGGATTCAGGACCAAGATATTTTCATTCAGTCCCGAGGATCGATCCGCCTGTCATTCGGCATGGTGTTGTTTGCCTGTCTTTCGCCCTGCATCACCACCCTGCGGCGTGATCAGGTGTCGGATCGAAGCCGCTGTCCCCCTCCTAGCTCACAAGATCACCGTCCGCAGCGTCCACCGCCGCATAACCCCGCTGCGGACGCCGCTTGGCGATCTGCGCGATTTGTTCAAGCCCGGCCTCATAGCTCCCGACCCCGTTCACCCGCAGCCCACCCAGGCGCGAGTGCAGCCCACCCCAGCAGGTGACCAGGGTCCAGTCGCCGAAGAGATCGGCGACAAGCTGCACGCTGTAATAGCGCTGCTTCTCGGGGTTGATCCAGCGCAGACGCATGGGACAGTCGCGAACCCGGTTGGAGCCTATGTGTATTGTGCCTGCGATCCCGTCTGCTTCACCAGCATGTCCCTCGTCGCCTCGGCCAACGGGGGTCGGCAAGACGACCTTGGCCAACAGCCTGCTGCGCATCCTCCAGGCCAGGCAGGCGAGGCGGCGGATCACGCGCTTGGCCGAGCGGTTGTGTGGGCTTGGATGATGCGGCAACCTGGACGGGTCATGCTTGACCTGAACCAAGCCATACAAGCCCTGGCATGAGGAAGACGCAGGATGTGGGATCAACGCTTCGATCGTGACGACTATTTTTACGGCACCGAGCCGAGCCAGTTCCTGATAGCGCAGAGCGAGCTGCTGCAGCCTGGTCTGCGCGCACTGGTGCTCGCCGAGGGTGAGGGCCGCAACGCTGTGTATCTGGCCGAGCGGGGACTCAAGGTCACGGCGATGGACAGCTCCCGGGTCGCCTTGGCCAAGGCGCGCAAGCTAGCTGCGGAGCGCGCGGTTGAGGTCGATTTCCAAGATGCCGACCTCGCGCAATGGCATTGGGAACCCGAGGCCTATGACCTGGTTGCGGCCATTTTCATCCAATTCGCCGAGCCGGAGCTGCGGGCGGCCATCTTCGCCGGCATGCAGCACACGCTTGCACCTGGCGGTGTGCTCCTGCTGCACGGCTTCACACCGGCCCAGCTCGCCTACGGCTCTGGCGGTCCGCCCTGTGCCGAGCAGCTCTACACGCCCGACATGCTGCGCGATGCCTTTGCCGGCCTGGAGATCCTGCGGCTCGAGGAGTATGAACTCGAACTCCAGGAGGGCACTGGCCATGCCGGGCGCGCGGCGCTGATCGATCTGGTCGCGCGCAAGCCGCTCTGACCTCTGACCCGGACTGATCGCTAGCCGGGCGACACAGAGGCGCGCCACGGGGAGATATCGCGCGCCCTAGACCAAAGCGCAACGCCGTGCGTTGCACCTCGGCTAAGGAACGACTGGCTCGGCCAGATAACCCGACCAGCGCAGCCGAGTCTGGCCCTCTTGATCAACGATGCGCACCGAATCCCCACGCGTGCGGCCAAGTCCGAGGATGATCGCCCGCTCGTCGGTCAGCGCTCGGAGTGGCACCTGAATCCGCTCAGACGAGAGTACCGGCATCCGATAGCTGAGGCAGAGCTGCCCATCGGTGAGCTTCAGGTTGAGAGCCGTGACCGGAAACCCGGCGTCTGGATTGAGAATGCGCCACGGCCCGAGACGCGCGCGCCAGGCCTACGGAACCGTTTCCTGCGGCACCTTCTCGCCGATGATCCGCTCACCCTGCGGGGTCTCGGCAACCATCACCTCTCGCCTGCGATACGGCGCGTTTGCAGCCGCATCTCGCGGAGCATGCGCAGGCTTGCACTGCCCAGGCTCGCGGGCTCGTCGCCATGTTGATCCGACGCTGCCGCGCCGACCCAGCCTTGCGGATAGGGCATGAGGTCAAGCTGCTCGCCGGTCATACAGGCACAGAGACTGCTCTGCTGCGGCTGTATCGCGATCAAGCCCAGATCGGTCGCGAAATGACCTTCGGCCGGGAGCGCATCGGTCTGTGTTGTCGGTGTATTGGCCGCCGCGACGAACAGATCGGCCGGAATCGGCTCAGGTTCGAGCGTCATGACGTTGGAGAGCATCGCCTCGGCCAGCGGCTTGACCACCCGGTCGGCGTGACCGGCATTCGCAAGGACCACGACACCCAGACCCTGTTCCGGCAACAGCACCCACTCGGCGGTGTAGCCCAAACTGTTGCCGCTATGTCGCACAACGCGTGTGGCCCCCGGAATGCTCTGCTCCTCAAGGAAGACGCCGAGCCCAACGCTCAAGCCCAGGTCCAACTCAATCTCGGCATTCTGTGGCTCAGTCATCGCCTCGATCACACTGGGCTCGATGAGCTGCCTGCCCTCAAGCTCGCCGGCGCAGAGCAGCGCGATGCTCA
>PWTO01000082.1 GCA_003562815.1 Chromatiaceae bacterium
CGTCTCTGATCGCTCTCGGGCAGTCCTTTGTCCAAGGATATTCCTCGGCTAGATGGGGGATCAGGTACTTCTTGATGTCCATGAAGTTCGGCTGGACGATCCGAAGATTCAACAGCCAAATCGTCTCGTTGTAGACGAACCGATAAGCGCCCACCCACGAGTTCAGCCGCTTCTCTTGCGACCGCGTTGGTCGCATCCTGATTCTTTTTGCTCTTGTCATTCCTTCTTCCGTAGAGCCTGCGAGAGAAGACATGAACGATGGCCAATAAATCGTCGGCGAGTTCACGTTCGGGTTCTCTTTGATCTCCACTGAGAACCACGAGTTCGCTGCCGCACTCGTTGACAAGCCAGTCAATGAGTTCAAATCCGAAACGAACGAGTCGGTCCTTGTGGGCAACCACAACCGTGAGCTTCTCTCCGCGCAGGACTCGTCCCAATAGGGTTTTAAGCCCTTTACGCTTATAGTTGAGGGCGGAGCCGACGTCTTGGATGATTTCTGCTTCGGGGAAGCGTTCTCGCATCGACTGGACTTGCCGCTCAAGGTCTGGCTTTTGAGCATGCGAAGACACTCGGCAATAGCAGATGACAGAGGGCTTAGCCTCGATGGCATCTCCAAGATAGGAGTCGACATCGAACCGACATTGCCCGCTGGCAGTCCGGTAAGTGGCGATTCGCCCATCATCTGCGTCTTTTCGGAGTGTGTTGGCATGGAGTCCTAGTATCTTAGAGGCCTCTCGGGATGGGACATACCTGGGCATGTGCGCTTCGCGTTTGGTCTAGTATGTTGGCGTAAGTTGGCATACTAACACCTAGGTTTTAACTCTTGCGCAAACGCTGTCCGATGCCGACTGACCCCGGTCGCAGAGCGGCGTTGATCAGGATGCCTGCCCGCCCAGTAGCCTAGACGGCAACCATAGCGGTTCGTCAGCATGCATGGCGGCGGCGCATCGGCAGCCCCTGGTGCTGAACAGGACCGCAGCAGTCAGGCCTGATAGGCTGCATCCCATCCAGCGGTTGGTCCAGAGTACGCCTTCGACTTCCATGACGACCCTGTTCTCGATCATCGAATCCCCGAGCCATCCCCGGCTCGAGGCACTCTATCAGCGTTTGGGCATCACCCAGATCAAGCTGCCGTCGCAGCGCAAAGCCCTGCAGGCGCTCAAGCGCAGTGCGCCGGACTGGGTGGTGGCCGAATTCTTCTATGGCTTCGGTAACAACTATGCCGGTGCCAATGTCTGCAATCTCGATGTCTTCCTCGCCAGCTTGCGGACACAGGCGCCCGAAGCGCGGATCATCGTCCTGGTCAGCAAAGATCAGGCCCAGTACGTCCCGCTGCTCGCCGAGCGGTTTCCACTCCATGCGGTCTTGACGCTGCCCGTGACCGAGGCGGATGTCGACGCCGTCCTGCGTGCTGATGTGGCATCCCAATGACAGACCATGACCAACAGGCCGCTGCGGCCCGCCAGGTGCTCGCCGGCCGCTTCCACGGCGTGCTCTCGACCCATTCCCTGGAGCTGGCCGGCTATCCCTTCGGCTCGGTCGTGCCCTACGTCCTGGATCAGGAAGGGCTGCCACTGCTCTTGCTGAGCCCGCTGTCGCAACACACCAAGAATCTCGAGGCCGACAGCCGCTGCGGGCTGACGCTGCTCGAGGAGGGCGAGGGCGACGTCCAGCAACGTGGCCGCCTGAGCGCCGTCGGCACGGTCATGCCATGCGGCGCTGACGTTGATGCCGAGCGCTACTTCTGCGCGTTCCCGCACTGCCGCCTGTACGTCGAGCAGCTCGACTTTCGCTTCTACCGCTTCACGCCGTTGCGCTTCCACTGGAACGGCGGTTTCGCCACCGCGCGTTGGTTCGGCACCGATCGCATCCTGCGCGCCAATCCGTTGAGCCCTGAGTCGCAGCGCCGGATCATCGCGCACATGAACCAAGACCATCGCGATACGCTGCGCGGGTACTTGAGGACCATCGACGCCACGGCGGGCGAGGACGAGGTCGCCATGATCGGGATCGACGCCGAGGGCATCGATGTGCGGGTGGCCGATCGCCTCCGCCGCATCCCCCTGTTGCGCCCGATCGGCTCGCCCGCAGAGGCGCGTGAGGTTCTGGTCGCGATGGCCACTCGACCTGGAGCAGACTAAGTTATGCCCCGCTTCGAACCCTGCCACGGCAAGGATGCCTGTCGAGACGATGGCGAACGCTGTCTGACCTGCGGTCGATCCTTGAGCGAGATCGCCCGGCTGCGGGCGTGTATCGACGAACTGGCCAGTCTGGCGTTGGACGCGGATTACGAGAACAGCGAGGAGTATGCGGCCTACGTCGCGCGCAAACTGTTCAAGACCATCAAGCATCGTCGGGAACAGCTGCCATGAGCCGTTTCCTGATCGCTCCTGACGACACCAACATTTGCGGTAACTACTCAGGCCACCCCCACTGAGCTATCCTAAGTGCATGAAGCTGCAGCGCCCCACGCAACTTGCACCCTATTGGCTCGATCAGTCCCGGCGCGACCTGGTCCTGCAATGCCCGAAAGGTCTTGCGCTAAGAATACATGGCCTGGCTGTCGGAACAAATCCGCACCGGTGTAACTCGGATTGGTGAAATCACGAATCAGACTGACCTTGAAACCAATTTGACCGAAAATGCTATTCCTGATTTTATCGGTGAGGTAAAAGCCGCTAATTACCGCGAATTTCTCGATGCC
>PWTO01000099.1 GCA_003562815.1 Chromatiaceae bacterium
CCAGGCCCTGGCGCCGCGTTCGAGCCACGGGTCACCGATGCGCAAATCGCCCAGGCGCGCGAGATCAGGCGAAGGCTCGGTGCCGATCTGGTCGAAGCCGGCGCGCGGCTGCCGGCCAGGGAGGATCTCCCCGACGAGGCCGGCTTTGCGCTCGTGCATCGCGATCTCGCCATGGCGGCGCGCATGGACGACGAGGCGCGGGCAGGTGCCATGCCCTTGCTCGCCGCCAACGAAGCGAACGCCGTCGCGCGGCTGGAACGCCTGATCGAGCGGCTGGAGGCGTATTTCAGGCAGATAGGCTTGGTCCAGAACACGCCCTGGGCGCGGCAACTGGAACAAAGGCTCTCCGGCGGCGTTTCGACGGCCGGGAGCGAGCGGCAGCTGATCGAGCGGCGCCTCGAGCAGCTCGATGGCCTGCTGGCGAAACAGAGCGCCCTCCTCGAAGCCATGGTCGAGATGCCGACCGGTGCCCATGCCTCCGAATCTCTGCTGCGCGCGGCGGAGCGTGGGGCTGCCGGGCAGAAGGCGGTCGGCCTGCTCGACTTCAAGCTCGCGAGTTTGGTCAAGCAGATAACGGTGAACGGTCGGCCACCGAGCGACCAGCGGGGCTGGCAGCACGTGCTTCGTGCCATCGCGTTTCAGCGCACGGCGGAGGAGCTGATGCATGCCTGGCAGGCGCTCGGCACCCTGGGTGTGCCGCCCCTGAGCCACAAGCGCGACCAGAGCCTCACGGGCATCGGCGAGATGGCGGGAGCACTGCGTGCGGTCCTGGGGATCGGCGCCAACCGCCGAGCCCTCGATCTCGAGCGACAGGCACTCTTTCCGGCCGGCACCGGCGAGGGCAGCGGCGTCGATGCGCCGGGCGCTGTTCGCGTGCTGCTCGAACGGATGAAAATGGTGCTTGCCCGCTATCGCCTCGAAGCGCGGCGCGAGCGCAAGTCTTCCCTCTTGGCTGCGCTGGAGGGCTCGGGCGGTCGTTGTGCCGAACAGCTGCGCGCGCTGCTCGTCGATCGCTGGGGTAAACCCGACGAGGACGAGGATCGGCTGGTCGAGGACTATCGAGCGCTCGTCGTCGAGATCGAGCGGCTTCGCCGACTGCAGCCCGACGCCCATGCGCTCGAGGAAATCGCGGCGGCGCTGACCGACATGGGTGCCGAAAAGTGGGCAGCGGCTCTCTTGGAGCAGGTCGTCACGACCGAGCAGGACCCTTGGACGCCGGGCCATTGGCGCGCCAGCTGGACGTGGTGGCGCTTCGATGCCCACCTGCGCAGCATCGATGGCCGCGAGCGCATTCTGCAGCTGAGCCAGAGCCGTGCCGAGGCCGACAATCGCCGCCGCCAGCTGTTCGAGCTGCTGGTGCGCGACAGCGCGTATCTAGGGCTGAAGCGCTCGTTGACACCGCTGGTACAGTCGAACCTGACACAGTTTCTCAATGCCGTAAAAAAGATCGGGACTGGTCGCAACAAGAGCTCGGCTCTTTGGCGGCGCGCAGCGCGAGATGCCTTGGCAGTCGCAAGCCGAGCCGTACCATGCTGGATCATGCCGCATTGGCGGGCCGCCGAGAGCTTGCCAGCCAGGATCGGGGAGTTCGATCTCGTCATCATCGACGAGGCGTCGCAGTCCGATCTCATGGCATTGCCGGCCCTTATGCGTGGCCAGAAACTGCTCGTGGTCGGTGACGACAAGCAGGTCAGCCCGACAGCTGCCTTTATTCAGGTCCGTCAACTGGAGCAGCTGCAGGCAAATTTTCTGCGCGGCAAACCGTTCGGCGCTTTGATGCTGCCAGGTAGTTCCCTCTACGACCTCGCGCAAGCGGTGTTCCCAACCAGCAGGCTCATGCTGCGCGAGCATTTCCGTTGCGTCGAGCCGATCATCCGTTTCTCGATGCAGTTCTATTCGGCCCCCGATGGCGACGACCCGCTCTACCCGGTCCGCCTGCCGAAACCGTCCGAGCGGCTCGATCCGCCGTTGATCGCTATTCACGTCCCCCATGGCGAGAAAAGCCGCAGCCAGACCAATCGCGCCGAGGCCGAGGTGATCGTGGCCGAGATCGAAAAGCTTGTGCAGGACCCGGCGATGGCCGCTCGCAGCATCGGTGTCGTTTCCCTGATCGGCAGCCGGCAGGCCGAACTGATCCAGTCGATTCTGCTGGAGCGCTTGGGCGACGCGCCCTTCGAGCGACACGAGATCGCCTGCGGCGACAGCGCCACGTTCCAGGGCAAAGAACGCGACATCATGTTCGTCAGCATGGTGGAATGCGCCAGAACCGCGACCTCCAAGACCGCAACGATGTTCCAGCAGCGCTTCAACGTGGCCTTGTCGCGCGCCCGGGATCGAATGGTCCTCGTTTATTCAGTGGACGAGAACCGGCTCAAGCCGGACGACTTGAAGGCCAAGGTGCTGCGCCATTTTCGCGATCCGATGCCGGGCTCCAGGCGTGGTGGCGACGACCCGTTCGCTCTCTGCCAGAGCGGCTTCGAGCGGAGCGTCCTGCGCTATCTCCTGGATCGCGGCTACCGGGCGACGCCGCAGCTGCAGATCGGCGCCTATGCCATCGATATCGTCGTCGAAGGCAACGACGACCGCCGGCTGGCGATCGAGCTCGACGGCGACCAATGGCACGGCCCTGACCGCTGGCAGGAGGACCTCTTCCGCCAACGGGTGCTCGAGCGTTGCGGCTGGCGCTTCTGGCGCTGCTGGG
>PWTO01000286.1 GCA_003562815.1 Chromatiaceae bacterium
ACAACGTGAAGATGACCGTCCAACTGATCGCGCCGATCGCGATGGAAGAAGGGCTGCGCTTCGCGGTGCGCGAAGGCGGACGCACCGTCGGCGCTGGCGTCGTCGCGAAGATCATTGAGTAAAGGGCATGGCAAGCCAACGCATACGCATTCGACTTAAGGCGTTCGATCATCGATTGATCGATCAGTCCGCACGCGAAATCGTCGATACGGCGAAGCGCACCGGCGCGCAGGTGCGCGGCCCGGTTCCGCTGCCGTCGCGACATGAGCGCTATACCGTGCTGATCTCGCCGCATGTCAACAAAGACGCCCGGGATCAATACGAGCTCCGCACGCATAAGCGGCTCATGGATATCGTCGATCCGACCGACAAGACGGTCGACGCCCTAATGAAGCTCGACCTGGCTGCCGGCGTCGACGTACAGATCAAACTGAGCTGAGGTTAAGACGATGGCCATTGGTGTGATCGGCCGTAAAGCCGGTATGACCCGCATCTTCAGTGACGACGGTCGCTCCGTTCCGGTCACCGTGATCGAGGTGCAGCCGAACCATGTGACTCAGGCCAAGACTGAGGCACGCGATGGTTACCGTGCGCTTCAGGTGACCACGGGGCGCCGCCGCAAGACGCGGGTGACCGAGCCGATGGCTGGGCATTTCGCGAAAGCGGGCGTTGAGCCGGGCTTGGCGTTGCGCGAATTCCGTCTTGAGCCTGGCGAGGGCGAAGATCTGACCGACGGCGGTGAGCTGACGGTCTCGTTGTTCGAGGTCGGCCAGAAGGTCGATGTGCGCGGCGTCACCAAAGGGCGCGGCTTCACCGGGACCATCCGGCGCCATCATTTTCGCGGTCAGGACAGCACCCACGGCAACTCGTTGTCGCACCGCGCTCCGGGCTCGATTGGCCAATGTCAGACCCCAGGACGCGTGGTCAAGGGCAAGAAGATGGCCGGGCAGATGGGTAATGTGAACCGCTGTCAGCAGAATCTCGAAGTGATTCGGGTCGACGTTGATCGCAATCTCTTGCTGATCCGCGGCGGTGTGCCGGGTCCAGCCGGTGGGCGCCTGTTCGTGGTGCCCTCGGTGAAACAGAAGAATCGGAAGGGTTAATCATGGAGCTGGCTATTCGCAACGCCGAGTCTTCATCGGTCCAGGTTGCTGACCTGGTGTTCGGTGTCGATTACAAGCCGGGGCTGGTGCACCAGGTCGTGACCGCCTATCTGGCCGGCGCACGTTCCGGTACCAAGGCGCAAAAGAACCGTGCTGCAGTGAGCGGTGGCGGGGCTAAGCCGTACCGGCAAAAGGGCACTGGCCGTGCGCGAGCTGGCACCAGCCGTGGCCCCTTGTGGCGCAGCGGCGGCGTGACCTTCGCGGCCCAACCGCGCAGCTACGAGCAGAAGGTCAACCGCAAGATGTACCGAGGTGCGGTGCGCTCGATCCTCTCGGAGCTGATCCGTGCCGAGCGTCTGATTCTGGTCTCGGAACTGAGCGTCAGTGCGCCCAAGACCAAAGAGGTGCGCGCGAAGCTGGCCGAGTTCGGCATCGAACGTGCGCTGATTCTGGTCGATGAGGTCGAGGACAACCTGGCCTTGGGTGCGCGCAATCTGCCCGGCGTCTGGGTCGATACGGCCACCAGCGTTGACCCCGTCAGTCTGGTTGCGGCCGAGCACCTGATCGTCACCGAGGCCGCGTTGCGCCGTTTGGAGGAGCGTCTGTCATGAATGCTGGCATCAATCAAGAACGACTGATGAAAGTGCTGCTCGGGCCGATCGTCTCCGAAAAGTCCGCGCGCGCCGCCGATCAGGCTGGCCAATACACGTTTAAGGTGGAGCCAACCGCAACCAAGCGCGAGATCGGCCAGGCTGTGGAGCTGCTGTTCGAGGTCAAGGTGGACTCGGTGCAGGTGCTCAACGTCAAGGGTAAGGCGAAACGCTTCGGTGCGCGGCTTGGCAAGCGGCCCGGTTGGCGTAAGGCTTATGTGCGCCTCGCGCCCGGCGATGATATCGACTTTGGGGGCGGTGCCTGATCGGCTGAACGCGAGCGACGGCGCGTGCTGTGCGCGCCCGGCGGCACCTGTTAAGGCCCATCAACGACACGGATAACAGACAATGGCTATCGTGAAAACAAATCCGACATCGCCTGGCCGGCGGTTTGTCGTCAAGATTACCGGGACCGGGCTGCACAAGGGTGCGCCACACGAGGCATTGCTCTCGAAGAAGTCGAAGACCGGTGGTCGTAACAATCAGGGCCGTATCTCGGTGCGGCATCGGGGCGGCGGTCATAAGCAGCGCTATCGGCTGGTCGATTTCAAGCGCCGCAAGAAAGAGGTGCCGGCCGTCGTGGAGCGGATCGAATACGATCCGAACCGCAGCGCCAACATCGCTCTGCTCAAGTACGCCGATGGCGAGCGCGCTTACATCATTGCACCCAAGGGCCTGGCCCAAGGCGCAACGGTGGTGTCTTCGGAGACGGCGCCGATCGCGGTCGGCAACTGCTTGCCTCTGCGCAATATCCCGGTCGGTACCGAGGTGCATTGCATCGAGATGCGTCCCGGTAAAGGCGCCCAGATGGCGCGGGCGGCAGGGGCCTCGGTGCAGCTGGTCGCGCGCGAAGGGGATTCCGCAACCTTGCGGCTGCGTTCCGGCGAAATGCGCAAGGTGCATGCCGATTGCCGCGCCGTGATTGGTGTCGTCGGCAATGGCGAGCATAGCCTGCGCAAGCTCGGTAAAGCCGGCGCCTCGCGTTGGCGCGGCGTGCGCCCGACGGTGCGTGGTGTGGTCATGAATCCGGTCGATCACCCGCACGGCGGCGGTGAAGGCCGCACCTCGGGCGGTCGTCATCCAGTAAGCCCCTGGGGTCAACCGACCAAGGGCCATAAGACTCGAAACAACAAGCGTACGGACGGCATGATCGTACGTCGTCGTCGGCGCAAGTAAGACAACGCGAGGAGCGATCACGTGGCACGTTCGATCCGCAAGGGCCCGTTCATCGATCATCACTTGGCCAAAAAGGTCGAGGATGCGGTGGCCCAGAATAGTAAACGGCCGATCAAAACCTGGTCGCGCCGCTCGATGATATTGCCGGAGATGGTCGGTCTGACCATCGCCGTCTACAACGGTCGCCAGCATGTGCCGGTGTTGATCAATGAGAACATGATTGGCCACAAGCTCGGCGAATTCGCGCTGACCCGGACCTTCCGCGGTCACGCGGCGGACCGCAAGGCCAAGAAGCGCTAGGGGATAAGGCATGCAAGCAGCAGCGACACTGAAGTATGCGCGCATCTCGGCGCAGAAAGCGCGGCTGGTCGCGGATCAGATTCGCGGACAGCACGTTGAGCGCGCACTCAATGATCTGGCGTTCAGCACCAAGAAAGGCGCGCGTATGCTGCGCAAGCTCTTGGAGTCCGCGATCGCCAATGCCGAGAACAACGCCGGGGCCGACATCGACCAGTTGCACGTCGTCGAGGTGCAAGTGGGCGAGGGGCCAACGATGAAGCGCCTGCGCGCTCGAGCCAAGGGCCGAGCGTCGCGGATTTTGAAACGCACTAGCCACATTAGTGTCCGGGTAGCCGAACGCGACGGTCGGGGTTGAGGCATGGGACAAAAAGTACATCCAACGGGTATTCGGCTCGGCATCGTCAAGGATTGGAATTCGACCTGGTACGCGAGCACGAAGGATTATCCCGATCTGTTGAACAACGACCTCGAAGTTCGGGAGTTTCTGAAAAAGAAGCTCGCCAATGCTTCGGTGAGTCGTATCCAGATCAACCGCCCGGCACGCAACGCGCACATCACCATCCATACCGCGCGCCCCGGCGTTGTCATCGGTAAGAAGGGCGGCGATATCGACAAGCTGCGCGCGGAGGTCTCCGAGCGCATGGGGATTCCGGTGCACATCAGCATCGAGGAGATTCGCAAGCCGGAACTCGATGCCCAATTGGTTGCCGAGGGTATTGCCCAGCAGCTCGAGCGCCGTATCATGTTCCGCCGCGCGATGAAACGCGCGGTGCAAGGCACCATGCGCGCCGGTGCCGGTGGTGTGCGCGTGAATATCGCCGGGCGCTTGAATGGCGCCGAGATCGCGCGCTCGGAGTGGTATCGCGAGGGTCGCGTGCCGTTGCATACCTTGCGCGCCGACATCGACTATGGCTTCGCCGAAGCACGCACGACCTACGGCATCCTCGGTGTCAAGGTGTGGGTCTTCCGCGGCGAGATTCTTGGGGATTTCCCAGGCGCCGGCGTCAAAGACAAGACCGAAAAGAAGGGTTGAGCCATGCTGCAGCCAAAACGTACAAAATTTCGAAAGCAGCACAAGGGACGTAATCGCGGCTTGGCGCAGAGCGGCAGTCAGGTTTCGTTCGGCGAGTTTGGCCTCAAGGCCGTCGGTCGCGGTCGTCTGACAGCGAGACAGATCGAGGCGGCACGACGCGTCATTACGCGTAAGGTCAAGCGCGGCGGCAAGCTTTGGATTCGCGTCTTCCCGGATAAGCCGGTGTCGAAGAAACCGCTCGAAGTGCGTATGGGTAAGGGTAAGGGTAACGTTGAATATTGGGTGGCGCTGATTCAACCCGGACGCATGCTCTACGAGATCGAGGGCATCCCCGAGGAGTTGGCGCGCGAGGCCTTTCATCTCGCCGCCGCCAAACTCCCCATGCAGACCAGGTTTGAAAAGAGGACGGTGCTCTAATGAAGGCTCAAGAACTCCGCGCACTCGGTCAGGCTGAGCTGCAGAAGCGCTTGCATGAGCTGCTCAAGGAGCAGTTCAATCTGCGCATGCAGCAGCGCACCGGCCAGCTGTCGCGACCGTCGCAGGTCAAGGCGGTACGGCGTGACATTTCTCGGGTGAAGACCCTAATGACTGAGCAAACCAAGGCCTCGGCGGGGACCGGTCAATGAGTGAAAAGACTGATAGCAATCGCGTGCTCACCGGCCAGGTGATCAGTAACGCGATGGATAAGACCATTACCGTCGTCATCGAGCGCCGGGTCAAGCATCCGTTGTATGGCAAGTTCATGCGTCGTTCCACCAAAGTGCACGCGCACGACGACGCGAACGAATGCAATAAGGGCGATTTGGTGCGCGTCGAGCAGTGCCGACCCCTGTCGAAAACCAAAAGTTGGCGGTTGGTCGAGGTCGTCGAGCGCGCGCGCTAGGCCGCACTCGCGGGTCATCGACTTGGACGCACGAGCCGGGGCTCGCTCGATATCCGCTCAGCAGTTGCAAAGGTAGGTTCACACAATGATTCAAATGCAAACCCGCCTCGGCGTGGCCGATAACAGCGGCGCGCGCTCAGTGCAGTGCATCAAGGTGCTGGGCGGATCGCACCGGCGTTATGCGGGGATTGGGGACGTGGTCAAGGTCACGGTCAAGGATGCGATCCCACGCGGTAAGGTCAAAAAGGGCGACGTCTACAACGCAGTTGTGGTGCGTACGCGCCAGGGCGTGCGGCGCCCGGATGGCTCGCGGATCCGCTTTGACGGCAATGCGGCGGTGCTGTTGAACAATCAACTGCAGCCCATCGGCACCCGTATTTTCGGGCCAGTGACGCGTGAATTGCGCGGCGAGCGCTTCATGAAGATTATTTCGTTGGCCCCCGAGGTCCTCTGACGTCACATCTCTGATGGCAGTGGATTGCGCATTGCGAGCGACACCAGAACGGTAGCAGGCAGGTTCAAGTCATGAACAAAATCAAGGTAGGCGATGACGTGATGGTCATCGCCGGCAAGGATAAGGGCAAACGCGGCACCGTGCTGAAAATGGATGGTGACCGCATCGTGGTGGAAAACGTCAACATGGCGAAAAAGCACCAGAAGCCAAATCCTCAGAAGGGCATTCCCGGCGGCATCGTCGATAAAGAGATGCCGTTGCATCGCTCGAATGTCGGCGTCTACAACCCTGTGGCTGGACGCGCCGATCGGGTTGGGTTCAAGGCCCTCGAGGACGGTAGAAAGGTTCGTGTTTTCAAGTCCGACGGCGAAGTCGTAGACGTTGGGTAAGGTTATGTCTAGGTTACAGACGATTTATCACGAGAAGTACCTTGGCGAGCTGCGCGAGCGCTTTGGCTACAAGAGCGTCATGCAGGTGCCTCGGCTCACCAAGATCACCCTGAACATGGGTGTCGGCGAAGCCGTGACCGACAAAAAAGTCATGGACTTTGCCGTCGGCGATATGACCAAGATCGCCGGCCAGAAGCCGATCGTGACGAATGCGCGCAAATCGGTCGCGGGCTTCAAGATCCGCGATGGTTGGCCAGTTGGCTGCAAAGTGACGCTGCGGCGCGAGCGCATGTACGAATTCCTCGACCGGCTGATCAATGTCGCGATCCCCCGTGTGCGAGATTTTCGTGGCCTCAGCCCCAAGTCGTTCGACGGGCGCGGCAACTATTCGCTGGGTGTACGCGAGCAGATCATCTTCCCGGAGATCGACTACGATAAGATCGACGCCGTGCGCGGCCTGGATGTGGTGATTACCACCACGGCACGCACCGATGAGGAAGGGCGCGCATTGCTCGAAGCCTTCCAGTTCCCGTTTCGTACCTAATTTTCGGAGGCAAGGTTGGCGAAAAAGAGCATGATCGCGCGCGACCGCAAGCGCGCACTGATTGCGCAACGCTATGCAGAACGGCGTGCGCAGTTAAAGGCTGTCATCAATGATCGGAGTGCTGATCCGGAGCAGGTTGAGGCTGCAGTCGTCGCCCTGCAAAAGCTGCCGCGCGATGCGAGTCCGTCACGCTATCAGCGCCGCTGCCGCGTCAGCGGTCGGCCGCATTCGGTCTATCGCAAATTTGGGCTCGGACGCAATAAGTTGCGCGAGGCCGTGATGCGTGGCGACGTCCCCGGCGTGGTCAAGGCCAGCTGGTAAAACCACGCCCGATCCCATCTCCTGGGAGTGTCCGATCTTCCTGTTCGCCCCATGCGAGCGGGACCGAGAAAACCCTAAAGGGTATCGCGCTCTCACAGGCGGTCTGACCCTGGAGTCAATGTCATGAGTATGACCGATCCCATTGCGGATATGCTGACGCGTATCCGCAACGGCCAAGCGCGCGGCAAGATTACGATCTCGATGCCGCTCTCGAAGAAGAAGCAAGCGATCGCTAACCTCCTGCGCGACGAAGGCTACATCGCCGAGGTCTCCGTCGAGGACGATGAAAAAGCCAGGCCACAGTTGGTTCTGAAGCTGAAATATTACCGTGGTAAGCCGGTGATCGAGTACCTGAAGCGCGTCTCGCGCCCTGGGTTGCGCATCTATCGCGGTAAGGACGAGCTGCCTCGTGTCTGGGGCGGTCTGGGGGTGGTCATCATCTCGACCTCGCAGGGCTTGATGTCCGATCGTGCGGCGCGCCAGGCCGGACACGGCGGCGAAATCCTGGCTTACGTGGCCTAAGGGAGGTTGTCATGTCCAGAATAGCGAAAGCACCCGTCAAGGTCCCGAGCGGCGTCGATGTCTCGATGTCCGGTCGCGATGTCACCGTTAAGGGTCCGAAGGGCTCACTCTCGTGGTCGGTCCACCCGTTCGTCGAGGTTGAGATCGATGGCGCCATCGTCACCACGCGTCCCGCCAATGACAAGGATGAGCAGTGGGCGATGGTCGGTACCACGCGCGCTCTATTGAACAACATGGTGCACGGCGTCAGCCGTGGCTTCGAGCGCAAACTCAACCTCGTCGGCGTGGGGTATCGCGCGCAAGCCAAAGGCAAGGTGCTGAACCTCGCGCTCGGTTACTCGCACCCGATCGACTTCCCAGTGCCGGAAGGCATCGACATCGACACGCCGACGCCCACCGAAATCGTTGTGCGCGGTATCGATAAACAACAGGTCGGTCAGGTCGCGGCCGTGATTCGCGGGTTCCGTCCGCCGGAACCGTACAAGGGCAAGGGCGTTCGTTACGCGGATGAACAAGTCCTGCGTAAAGAAGCCAAGAAGAAATAGGTGATGCGGATGGATAAGAAACATGCGCGACTGCGGCGCGCAACGCGCGCCCGGGCCAAGATTCGCGAACTCGGTGGCTATCGGCTGTGCATTTATCGCACACCGCGCCACATCTACGCCCAGGTCATCGGTGAGGCGGGCGATCGTGTGATCGCATGCGCCTCAACGGTCGAAAAGGAGCTAAAAGCCGCCTGCGAGGGCCACACCGGCAATATCGGTGCGGCGGCAAAGATCGGCCAAGCGATTGCCGATCGCGCGCGCTCGGCGGGGGTCGAAAAGGTTAGCTTTGACCGCTCCGGGTTCAAGTATCACGGCCGCGTCAAGGCGCTGGCCGATTCCGCGCGCGAGCACGGGCTTCAGTTCTGAGGAGACGATGATGTCGAATTACAACCCCAAGCCCGAAAGCGACGATCTGCTCGAAAAGCTGATCTCGGTCAACCGTGTCGCGAAAGTCGTCAAGGGCGGTCGCGTGTTTGGCTTCGGTGCGCTCACTGTTGTTGGCGATGGCAAGGGCCGAGTCGGCTATGGCACCGGTAAGGCGCGCGAGGTTCCGGTCGCGATCCAGAAGGCGATGGAGAACGCGCGTAAAAACATGGTCGATATCAAGCTCAAGGGCTCGACCCTGCAGTATCCGGTCAACGGCCGGCACGGCGCGGCGCATGTCTACATGCAACCGGCCTCCGATGGGACGGGCATCATCGCCGGCGGTGCGATGCGTGCGGTGTTCGAGGTGGTCGGGGTGCAGGATGTGCTGGCGAAGTGCATCGGTACCAATAACGCCATCAACGTGGTTCAGGCGACGATCAACGGCCTCTCCGGCATGGCCGACGCCGAGGCGGTTGCGGCCAAGCGCGGCAAAACCGTCGATGAGATCCTAGGTTAGGAGCAAGACATGGCGGAGAACAGGCTAAAGGTGCAGCTCGTGCGCAGCATGCACGGGCGCTTGAAAAGGCACCAGGATTGTGTCCGCGGCCTCGGCTTGCGGCGCATGCACCAAATCGTCGAGGTGGAAGATACGCCAGCGACGCGCGGGATGGTGAACAAGGTGCAGTACATGGTCCGCGTTTTGGAGGACGGTTGAGATGCGTCTAAATACTCTTTCGCCCGACCCGGGCAGCCGGACCGACGCCAAGCGCGTCGGGCGTGGCATCGGTAGCGGGCTCGGCAAGACCGCTGGTCGTGGCCACAAGGGCCAGAAGGCGCGTGCCGGCGGCTTCCATAAGACCGGCTTCGAGGGCGGCCAGATGCCGTTGCAGCGGCGTCTGCCCAAAGTCGGCTTTCGCTCGCGCAAGGCCACGAGCAAGGATGAGATCCGCCTCGGCGAGCTGCAGCGGCTCGAGGGCACCGAGGTCGATTTGGCAAGCCTGCGCGCTGCCGGGTTGATCAACGGTGCCATCTCGTCGGTGAAGCTCATCCAGTCCGGTGAGATCGATCGCGCCTATCAGGTCAAGGGCCTGCGGGTCAGTGCTGGCGCGCGTGCTGCGATCGAAGCGGCCGGCGGGTCGGTCAGCGACAGTTAAGCGATCGCTCAACCGATCGCTGAATAGGAGCGCGAAGATGGCGAAGAACACGGCATCGATGATGCAGTCGCTCGGTGGCATGGGGCGGCTCACCGAGTTGCGACAGCGGCTGCTGTTCGTGGTCGGCGCACTGCTTGTCTACCGGATCGGCACGTTCATACCCGTGCCGGGGGTGAACCCCGAGGCATTGGCCGTTCTTTTTGATCAAAATCAGGGCTCGATCCTGGACATGTTCAACATGTTCTCGGGCGGCGCGTTGGAACGGGCGAGTATCCTCGCGCTTGGCATCATGCCGTACATCTCGGCGAGCATCATCATGCAGCTGATGTCGGCAGTCATCCCGCAGCTCGAGCAGTTGAAGAAAGAAGGCGAGGCCGGGCGCCGCAAGATCACCCAGTACACGCGCTATGGCACCGTGGTCTTGGCGACCTTCCAGGCGATCGGGATCTCGATTGCGCTGCAGGGCCAGACCGCTGGTGGCTCGGCATTGGTGGTGCAGCAGGGCTTCGGCTTCGTCTTCACCGCAGCGGTGTCCCTGGTGACCGGCACCATGTTCCTGATGTGGCTCGGCGAGCAGATCACCGAGCGTGGAATTGGTAACGGTATCTCGCTGATCATCTTCGCCGGTATCGTGGCGGGCCTGCCGGCTGCCGTCGGCGGCACCCTGGAGCTGGTGCGCACCGGTGAAATGAATGCGCTTGCGGTGCTGGTGCTGTTCGCGCTGGCGCTGGCAGTCACCGCGTTCGTGGTCTTCGTCGAGCGTGGGCAGCGGCGGATTACCGTCAACTACGCGCGACGCCAACAGGGTCGGCGTATGCTCGCGGCGCAGAGCACGCATCTGCCGTTGAAGCTGAATATGGCGGGCGTGATTCCGCCGATCTTCGCCTCCAGCATCATCCTCTTCCCGGGTACGCTCGGGCAGTGGTTTGGGCAGTCCGAGAACATGCGCTGGCTCGCGGATCTGACCAGCAAGCTTTC
>PWTO01000168.1 GCA_003562815.1 Chromatiaceae bacterium
GGGCGCCGCAATCAACAATGAAGGAAAGCCCCGCAGGCCCGCTCTCGAGGTGGCCGGATGTTCATGGAACGACTGGCCGGATGCTCGTGGAACAGATGGCCGGATGCCGTGGAATACGCACCACTGACGGCGACGGCAGCATTCCGGAGTTCGGACGCTTCTTTGTTTCACTTGACCTGCCCACCTTCGCGTTCTTCGACAGGAAGGTGCGCCCGCAAAGGGATCAGGAAGCGCTGGAACAGGCCGGCTTCCAGATCCTCAACGAAATCCCCTATGCCGGTATGGAAGACCTTCTGGCCGCCGAGGTAACGCTGAACCATCAGTGGGCCTACCTTGAGCAGGTGCGGGATACCGGCGCTGCGCCCAAGATTCTCATACCCGGCGCACGTCCGGCCGACGACAAGGTGCGCGAGTTTACCTGCCAGGTCCTGAAGGACGGCAAGGGTTGGGGCCGCGCGGCCGACTTGATCGAACGCTGTGCGACGGCCGAATTGCCACCAACTATCGTCGGCTTCCTCGACCAGATTTACGCGCTCTTTCCGCGACCCAAGACGCCGGTGATCGCTCCGGCGGGCGACGGCGATGCCGCTGTCCCCGCAGAGGGAGCCGTGGCCGCCGATGCGGCAGAGGTCCCGCCTGCGGAGGGTGCATGACATTCGTCAGTTGCCCCGACCGGGACCGCATCCTTCAAGCCGGCGGCCATGTCATCGTCACCGGCGGGCCGGGCTGCGGCAAAACAACGGTTGCCCTTCGGAAAGCACTACTGCGCATCGGGTCCGGGCTTCTGCCCGGTCAGAAGGTGCTGTTTCTCAGCTTCTCCCGTGCAGCGGTCGCGCGCATCATGCAGGCCGCCCGAAAAGACCTGCCGAACGAGTCCCGCCGCCACCTCGACATCCAGACCTTCCATTCCTTCTGTTGGCAGTTCGTTCGGGGTCATGGCTATTTGCTGGGCGCCGCCTCGCCCATTCGCCTGTTGCCGCCGCACGATGAACGCGCAATGCGCAATGGTGCCAAGGACGATGATCCGGTCTGGGATGCGGAGCGCGAGCGCCTGTTCTTTGAAGAGGGCCGCCTCGCCTTCGACCTGTTCGCGCCGAAGGCCCTTGCGCTCCTTCAAGGGAGCGCAGCGCACCGGAAGCTAATCGCCGATCGCTACCCGCTCGTCATCGTCGATGAGGCGCAGGATACCGGGACGGAGCAATGGGCCTGCATGGAAGCTCTCTCCGGTCTCACCCAGCTCGTTTGCCTCGCTGATCTCGACCAGCAGATTTACGACTTCCGGCGCGATGTCAGCCCCGAACGTCTCCAGCAGATCATGGCGGCGTTAACACCCTTGGAGGTGGATCTTGGGGTACAGAACAATCGCAGCCCAGGCACCGAGATTGTCAGGTTCGGCAACGACATTCTTGCCCGCACGCCACGGGGCTCCGCTTATACGGGTGTCAGTCAGCTTTCCTTCCGTTCTGATGCTGGGACCCGCGACCGCGCCATTCGAGCGGCAGTCGGCATGCTTTGGAAGAAGATCACCGATTCCACCGGCGCACCGCCGGAGAGTATCGGTTACCTGACCAACTGGGGAAAGGGGGTGACGATCATCGCCCGCGCCTTGCAGGGCGGTGACGGCGTCAAGGAAATCCCGCATCGCGTCGTCATGGACGAAGCCGAAGTGCTCCTGGCAACTCGCGTCATCGCCCTCTGCCTGGAGCCGGTGGAGGATGTTTGGTCGTCGCTGGCAACCGGACTTGACCGGATTGCCGAGCTTTATCGGGCGCGCGGCAAGACCAACAAGGTTGCCCAACTCGGCCGAAATGCCGCTGATGCGCGGGCTGGGCGGGTGCGAGGCAACGCGAAATGCCCGCGTTCGCTGAAAGCTATTCTGGAGCGTTTACAGGCCAATCCCCTCAGCGGGAATCCGGGTCAGGATTGGCTCACGGTTCGGCGCCAGTTCGAGGCGAGCGGCACGACGGAGCTTCAGTGGGTCGCGCGCCTGGTCATCTATCTGATGGGGTTCAACCGGGGACGGCGGATTTCCGACGCCTTGGCGGAGACGTGGCAGCGGCAAGGTCGGTACGAAGGTGCGCGCGCCCTCATCGAGGCCGCGATCACAGAAGATCAGATCGTCGGCAGCGATGGCGACCTGACTGGCATCAACGTCATGACCATGCACAAGTCGAAGGGGAAGGAGTTCGATGGCGTCATCATCCTGCACCTTGGCAACAGCATGTCACCGCTCTCCCCGGACAACGAGCCGGCGCCCCATTTAAAAAGTCGGCGATTGCTGCGCGTCGGTATAACCCGCGCGAAACACCATGTCCTGATGCTGACGGATGCTTACAGCCCTTCGCCGCTGTTGGCGGGGCACAATTTGCTTCCAGTGCACGGTTAATCTGATTCTGAGAAGGGAGCACTCTTCTACGGCAAGACGCGGCGGCGGCTGGTGGTGGCGATCGACGACGAGCTCAGGCGGCTGACGGTCGAGGTGATCGATGCGATTCGGGCGATGCTGGCCTGCCGCGAGACGCCGTCTGCGGTCTACGAGGCCAAGCGGTGTGACGCGTGCTCGCTGATCGAGCTTTGCCGGCCGAAACGGCTGGAGAAGCCGCCTTCGGTGGCCCGCTGGCTGCACCGGCGGATCGAGGACGTTGACGCGGGAGCGGTGCCGTGCGGCGGCACTTGAACACGCTCTACGTCAC
>PWTO01000193.1 GCA_003562815.1 Chromatiaceae bacterium
AGCTAGTCGAGGCCGGTGTCGACTTCAGCTTTCCGGTGGTCCATCGTGATCTGGCACCGCTTGATGCAATCATCCAGGCCGCTGGTCGCTGTAATCGCCACGGCGAAAGCAGAACGGAGCCAGGCGCGGTCTATCTGTGGCAGCTCCAAGACACCAAACCCGATGGACAGACCGGCGAAGCGCTCTGGCGACGGGTCTACGATGCCGCGTTGATTGAGGTGACCGTGGAGACGCTCGGCAGCGGCGAGTACTGGGATGAGAGCGACTTTCTGGCGCTGACCCAAGGCTACTTCAGCGGTTGCCGATCGCGGCAAGATCAACAGCGTATCGATCAACAGCTCACACAAGGGGATCTCACCGGCATGGAACAGGCCTTTCAGTTGATCGAGGAGCAGCCGAAGGTGGCGCTGTTCATCGCCCGCACGCCGCTCGAGCAGCGACTCTGGGCGCGTTACCAAGCACTGCGCGATGATCCGCAACTGACGCCCGCTGAACAAGAACGCCAGTTTCGGGTTTTCAAACGCGCCTTCTACGAGCGCGTGATTCAGGTGCATGCCCGCAATGCACAAGGCTTGGAGCGTGACACTATTCACTGCCTTGACGCAGGTGAAGAGACCTATGATCGCGCCGCTGGATTCCTCGCGCTGCCAGGAGAAGCGCCCACATGCATCCTCTAGCCCAGATCCCCTTTGCCCAGGTCGAGCTGACCTGGGATCGCACCCTAAACGGCAAGCCGTCTCAGCGTGCCCGTCAACTGCGCGGTGCCGTTGCCAATGCCTTTGCTGATGATCCGCTGTTCCATCAACATGACCCGATGACGGGGAAGCCGCTATATCGCTATCCGCGGGTGCACTATCGCTGGCAGGATGGGCGTGGGTTGATCGTCGGTTGGGGCGACGCCGCCCAGCAGTTACTTGAGCGCCCCTGGCTCGATCTGACGCTGAGACTGGGCGAGGAATCGGTGGCCATCGAGGATGCGGCCTTGACCTTACGGCAAGGGCAGTTTGCGCTCAGCGAGCGGCTCGAGCGCTACCGCCTGCGCACCCCGGCGCTGTTGTTTAATCAAGAGAACTATCAACGCTACCAGCAGATGAGCGAGGACATGCAGTACCGAGAGCGCGATCGTCTGCTGGTCTCCAATCTGCTGATTGCGTTGCGCGGGCTAGAGGTCCATGTTCCCGAGCGACTCTATGCTAGCTTCATCGAGGTGCAGTCCCTAACCTGTCACTATAAAGGACAGCCGCTGCTTGGCTTGACGGGAACCGTCCTCTGCAATGCACAGCTACCCGATGGCTTTGCGCTCGGGCACGCGGTCAGTCACGGTTTTGGTTGGCTGAGTCGTTAGTCCGCTAGCCAACCAAACGGCTCTTTAACAATTCAGACGTGAGGAATCCACGCCCCTCCGGGGGCGAGGAGACCACAGCCGCTCGTCTCGGATTCAAGTTCGCAAGGTTGCGAGTTCAGACACAGGCGATGCAGCGGTGTTCAATCACCGTTCTGACAGACAGCGATACATCACCGCATATGGACCTGATTCTGACCACCTTCGGTACCTATCTGCACCGCCGCGACGAGTTGTTCGTCGTCAAGGTCAAGGATGAGAAACAAGAAATCTCCTCGCGCAAGGTGCGCTCGATCTTGATCACCACAGGCGCCAGTCTATCGACCGATGCCATTGCGCTGGCGATCGAGAAGAACATTGATGTCGTCTTTCTCAATGCGGTCGGCGAACCCTATGGGCGTATCTGGCATGGTCGACCCGGCTCCACCATTGCCATCCGCCGTGAGCAGTTACGCCTTGCCGACACTGAGCAAGGGTTCAGGCTGGCTCTGGGCTGGATGACCCGCAAGCTCGACAACCAGATCGAGTTCTTGCTCATCACACGCAAGCGCCGCACCAAGCTCTCGGCTCCACTGACAGACGCGCTGCACAAACTCGAACAGCATCGCACCGACATCAACGCGCTGAGCGGCACGCTTGACGAGATCCGAGGGCAACTGATGGGTATCGAGGGACGTGCTGGTCGCACCTATTGGGAAACCCTGAGTCTCCTGATGCCCGAGCCCTTCCGTTTTTCTGGTCGTTCCCGCAACCCAGCCAAGGACGAATTCAATTGTCTGCTCAATTATTCCTATGGCGTGCTGTATAGCATCGTTGAGCGGGCCTGCATTCTTGCCGGACTCGATCCCTATGTCGGCTTCGTGCATACCGATCATTATCAGAAAAAATCCTTGGTGTTCGATCTGATCGAGTGCTATCGCATCTGGGCGGATGAGACCATCGTCGGGCTCTTTGCAGCACGCAAAATCAAGCCCTCGCAGTTCGACCGCTTGCAGAACGGCATGAAGCTCAACAAAGAAGGAAAAGCGGTCTTGATGGAGGCGTTCGGAGCGTTTCTCGATGATACGATTCGCTATCGGAACCGCAACATCAAACGCCGAGACAGCGTGCAGCTTGATTGCCATCAACTCGCCAACAGCTGGATCAAGAACGACGCATCATGAAAACAACGGAAACCCTGGTCTGGGTCATCTACGATATCGTCAAGGATAGACCACGCACCAAGATCGCCAAATGCTGTAAGAATGCGGGTTTGTATCGGGTGCAGAAATCCGTCTTTCTTGGCACCATTGCCCGCAACCGACTCGATGAACTGCGTCTGCAGATCGACGATCTGATGGACGAAGAGA
>PWTO01000178.1 GCA_003562815.1 Chromatiaceae bacterium
ACCGAGCGACGCGCCGTGCCGGGGCCGGCGCGGCTGGGGCGCTGCGACAGCGGCCCACCACGGCGAAGCAGGAGCGAAGCCCGGCGCCGCTTGCCGGGAGCAAGCCGCGACGGCCCAGCGCAGCTGCCCGCTGGCAGGGATGCCGGCGGCTCTTCTGGCCGGGAGCCGGCGCTGCCGGGAGCAGCGCGCCAAGGCTGGCGGCGGTGTGTGCCGCGAGCCTTGCTGCCAGGGAGGGCAGGCAAGCATGAGCGAGCCGGGCAGGGATGCCGGGCGTTCTTCGCAGGGAGGCTGCGAGGCATGGATGCCGAGCGTGCGGAGCGCTGGTTCGCGTCAGCGGACCAGGGCGGAGCCACCAGGGATGGACAGTGCCCCGGCCTGATGCGTGCCGGGAGCACGCCGATGGCCAGGACGGCCCAGCGTCTCGGGCGAAACGCCGAGCGTGAATCTGGCTGGCGGCAGCGTCGATCGGCAGGCCTCGGTGCGATTTGGGAGCGTTGAGTGTGCCGCAACGCTGTCCCCGTCATCATTCAGGCTCAAGGCAACTCGGCGCGGGCGGTTCGGGCTGAGACGGCAGCGCCGCAGGAGCAGGAGCAGCAGGATGGCGGTCGAGCGTCAACAGTGCGGCAGCAGGCGGCGGCAGGTCAGTAGCAGCGCGGGCGTCAAGGTCGAGCGGTCGGCGCCCGAGCGACGGTGCGCGGCTTGCTCGGGGCGGGGATGCCCGGTGCAACCGGATTGGGTCAGGATCGCTTCTGGGCGGACCGCAACAGTGTCGGGGCCTGGGGTCCGGGGTCCGGGAGTGGTCGGGGTTGGTCGTTCTTTTTTTGGTTCTTGGTCTTAATCCCCTCTCATGAGGGATCGTGCCAGCTCGGGCCACTCAAGCCGGACCTGGGCCAGGACCCGATGTCGCGAAGCTCTAGCGCCAATTCGCAGCGCGACCGCTGTTCTCAGGCTTCGCTTGGCGGATCGGATTTCTACGGACGTGTCACTTCGTTATTCCGACTGGAGTACCAGATTTGCGGATCGCGGCCAGACTGATCGCATAGCCGACGATGAGCATGGTCAAGGACAGAGTGGTTTACCAGCGCAGTTCGACGCGGGTGAGGTCGCTGAGAGGCGGGGAGAATTGCGGTTGGCCGGTGTCGTCGAAGGTGACTAGGCCGGGGTCAAAGGCGGCGTCCCACGGGCGGAGAGCAGCAGGCCGTTGTGCACCTTCACTCAATCGGCGGTAGATGGACTGTTCTTGCCTTTCGGCGGTAGACAGTTGCCATTATCAAGCCGAACAAGGTGCCGGCCACGACCGCTCCAACGAGCACGGCCGGAAGCGGGTCACCTTCCGGTCCCCAGAAGAAAAGCCAGGTCACGAGTCCCCAAACAAGACCGAAGCCGGTGCCGATGCTCAGGGCTAGCGTCTTGAATGACTGATACAGCGGCGGTCGAACACGAAGACCAAGGCGCCACGCGAGTTGGTATATCAGCGGTGCAGCCGTATACCGACCCACTCCTTGGGCAACCAGCGCGTCTGTGATCTGCAACATGCGTTGCTGGTAGTTGTTGCCCATCTACATCTCCGAATGATCCAGTCTCGGAGTCGAGTTCAATCGGTTTGAAGGATTGCCTCTAAGCGTCTAAGCCATGGTTCTGCCACGGCAATCTCAATCGTCCTGATTTTTTCCGGCGCCGGCATCCATCGGTCTCAATCCCCTCAAGTCGGGTCTAGTCGTCGAACCCACCTGTGGATAACTTTTTCGAGGCTCCCGCAAGCCCCCACGAGCAGGTCCGTGCAGGCAAACCTATGACAGCTTGCATCGTGGCGTCAAGCGCTCTGGCTGGGCGTCCGGCGCGAGTGGTGAGGTCTGCGCTTGGTGATCGAGCAGCGACGCCGAACTTGCGGAGCAACCAGGGATGGACAGTGCCCCAACACTGAGCCAGACCACCACAGCCATGACCACAGTGGCCGGCTAGCCATACAGCAACACCAAACTCCTGCTACCGACTTCCATCTGTGGACTGATCCCGATCCCGAACATTTTCAACGCTGCCGGCGCACGATCGGCCAGCGTCGCACCGGTCGCGTCGAACTCATCGAGCCTGAAATCGAGCCCGCCAGCCAGCCAGAGCATCGCCGCCTGCGCCTGCGCGAGGGGCTCATCGTTGGCGATTGTATTCAGGGTTTCGACCAAACCGAACGGGGTAAAAAACACGGTCTCGGGCGAGGACTGGCAGTGAGCACCAATGGCCCGATGCATGCCAAGCCCCTGGCGCAGCATAGAGCGCACGTCGAACAGATCGATGCCGATCAAGCCTAACGGGATGAGGAAATGCTCGAGTAGGGTCATAGCGGTCTCGGGGGCGCTGGTCCAAGGAGCCACGCGCTGGTCCGGGCCAGCGGCTGGCGGGCCAAGGAGCACGACGCCGTCGAGCGCTCGGTTCAGCGTCATCAGCGCTGTCGGATCAGGCGGTGTCTCACCTTCCAACACCAGTGCGAATCGCAGGTCGATGTCCTGCTGCGCCAGGTGCTGCGCTGCAGCGCTCGCATCGGCTAACGCCTGTGGATCGGCGGCATCGATGATCAACGCCAGCCAGTCGGAGCCATCGAACCCTGCGGCCTCTGGAACCTGCGCGGCCACCGGATCGGTGTCGCCGAACACCGGGGCTTCGACGAGCAGCTCAATGACACGCTGACC
>PWTO01000110.1 GCA_003562815.1 Chromatiaceae bacterium
AGGCGCTTGCAGACCCGCTACCGAGGTTCGCTCATGTTCCAACGCTTTCTCCGGCCCACCCTTCGATCTACCCTGCTTGCGATCCTGCTGCTCCTGATCGGGAGCGGCGCCGCCTCAAGCCGCGCCGAGGACACCTTCAACGCGCTGGAGCAACCAGCCGCAGTCGAGACTTCCGCGTCCACTGACACCCCCGCGACGGGCCTCACCGCCGGGCTCGATGCCGAGCGGGGCGAGCCGCTCGACCCCTCGGCTTTGCAGTCGTTGAACGCCTTGCACCAAGCGCTCGTCAGCAAGGAGCGGCAGATCGAAAGGGTCCAACGACAACTCGTCGAGGCGCAGGATCAGGTCACCCGCGAGGATCTGGCCAAGCGCCTGCGGGAACTGCGCACGGAGTTGACCGAAAACCGCCACCAGTTCGATCGCTTCGCCTTGGAGATTGACCTGGGCCTCTTCGTCGCGGAACAAGAACAGCCCTTCGACTGGCAGCAGGAGCTGAGCAATCTCCTGAAGCCGATCCTGGCGGAATTGAAAAGCGCTACCGCTGAATCGCGTGCCATCGGCGAGTTGCGCGCCGAACTCGAGACCATCGGCAAGCGCAAGGAGCAAGCGGAAAAGGCGGTGCAACGGCTGCACTGGTTGCTTGAGCAAGAGCCGTCGGACTCCCTGCGCGAGCGCCTTGATGAGCGCTTGGAGCACTGGCAGCGGATCGCCAGCGAGAGCGATCACCGCTACACCGCGCTCGATCTGCAATTGCAGAACAGGCTGGAACAGCGCCAGTCGCTGCTCGATGAGACCACCTCCTACGCCCGCAATTTCTTTCGCACCCGAGGCATGAACCTCTTCCTGGCGGTGACCGCCTTCGGCCTGGTCTTCTTCGGCATCCGCTGGCTTGCAACGCAGTTCATGCGCTTGCGCAAGCCCAAGGCCGAACAACAATTTAGCAGCCGCCTGGCGCTGTTGCTGATGCATGCCTTCAGCATCCTCGGCGGACTGCTAGCGATGATGGCGGTGTTCAACGCGGCCGGCGATTGGTTCATGCTCGGCATCATCATCATCTTCCTGATCGGTGTCGGCTGGGCCAGCATCAAGACGCTGCCAAGCCAGATCGAGTCCGTGAAGCTGATCCTCAATGTGGGTACCGTGCGCGAGGGCGAGCGCATCCTGTTCAACCAGATCCCCTACCGGGTCGATTCCCTGGCCTTTCGCGCGCAACTGGTGAATCCCGAACTCGAGGGCGGCGTGCAGCAACTGCCCGTGCGCGACCTGGTGGGCTATCACTCGCGCCCGGCCGGGCGTGACGAGGTCTGGTTTCCGACCCGCGCCGGCGACTGGGTCGAACTCGACGACGGACTGCTCGGCCAGATCACTCATCAGAGCCCGAGCGCGGTGCGCCTGAGCGACCTCGGCGGCGCCGAGATCGTCTATCCCACCGAACGTTTCCTGCACCAGCATCCGCGCCGGCTCTCCGAGGGGTTCCGCCTCACCGAGCGCTTCGGCATCGACTACAGCCACCAGGCCATCGCCACCACGCAGGTGCCGGAGTTGATGCAAGCGGCCCTTGCCGAGGCGCTGCCGGCACTGCTCGACGACGGTCAATTGCAGGGGATCAGCGTCTTCTTCGAGACCGTCAGTGCCTCGTCGCTGGACTACCGCATCCAGGTGCAGCTCGCTGGTTCCGCCGCACCGCGCAGCGAAATCCTCTGCGGCGCCATCCAGCGCATCCTGGTCGATGCCTGCAACACCCACGGCTGGACCATCCCCTTCACCCAGATCACCTTGCATCAGGCGCCGGATGGAAGCGACCCGAAGAGTCCGCGTTATTCCGATGAGGCCGTTAGCCCTTAAACAGTCGGGTTGCTCATGGGCTGGCCCGACCGGGCCAGCTGCGGCGGATGACAATCAATCGGCCAAGGGCAAGGCGTCCAATACCGTATCAACCTTGCCTGGCACGGACAGATTGTGGATGCGCAGGTCATCGATCGGCGCGGTCTCGGGCAGGTCGAATGGCGCCTCGGCGTAGAAGGTGCCCATGTACTCGGCCAATGCGTCCTGCTCGGTGCCATCCGGCGCGAAGTCGAACAGACCGCTGCGCGGAGCCGTGTCCGGCTCCCTCAGATCGACGCGGTCGGTCTGCGGGAATGGATAGCTGTCGCCGCCATTGGCGAGGAAGTCCAAGGTGACCGTTCGGAAGATCCGACCCGGGGCGCCTTGCAGCATGCCGTTAGCGACCACGATATCGATGACGGCACCGCTGTCATCGACAATCGCGAGCGTCTGCACGCGCCTGCCCGGGGGCTGATCCAAGTCCCAACTGAAGCGGATGCCGCCGACCTGCGGGAACCGCCCCGGCGAGTTACCGCGATCGGATTCGGCCACCGCGTGCTCAATGACCTCGACGAGTTCCGCCGCAGTCAGGGTCAGCAACGTCAGACCGTTGTTGAAGGCGAGCGCCGATTGCACATCGAGCTGGCTGACAACACCGCCGTCCGTTGGCAAACGCTCGACGTCGCCCGGATCAGTGGAGCCGGGCGGGAAGACGACTTGGCCAATGCTGGCGCGGATGCCACCGCCGTTCTTGATCGAGACCAGTACGCTGTCGTCGGTCTGGCACGCCCACCACAGGTTGGCGTCGGCGGTCAGGTTGCCGAGGTTCGACTCCTGCCGACGCACGGTGTTGCGGTCACCGTCGAGAAACACCGCGCTTAAGCCGACGACATTGCCGCGCAGCTCCTCGACCACTTCGAGCAGCGCATCGGCGATCGCGGCAACGCGAGCAGTCGTGTTCAGCGCCCTGTGGTTCCCTAACCCGCGACCATCCGCAGCTGCGCCCGCAGCGGCAGATGATCGGAAGCGGCGCGGGTCGCCGGGGTGCGCACGACCTGCATCTCGAGCAGTTCCAGCCCGGCGCTGTACCAGAGTCGATCCAGGGCCAGCAGCGGCCAGCGCGCGGGAAAGCTTGCTCGCGCTGGCGCTGCGTCGAGACGGCGATTGAGCTGCGCCAAGCGGCCATTGCGAGGCCACCATTCGTTGAAATCGCCCATCAGCACCAGGGGTGTCCGGGAGCAGGTTGCGGCCGCGCCGAGCTGCGCGAGGATCGCCGCGATCTGGCGCCGTCGCTCCGAGGCGCTCAGCCCTAGGTGGGTGGCCAGGCAGCGCAGCACGGTCGCGCCAGTGTCAGCCGCCGGCAGGCCTGGATGCGCCGACGCCGTGGCGCCACCTGCTGCCGTTGCGGCATCATGCACTGCCGCCGTGGCGTCGCGTGCCAGCGCTGCGGCGTCGCGCGCTGCTGTTGCGAGGTCGGCCGTCGCTGGCGAGCGAGTCCCCTGGCGCAGTGCCACGCGCGCCTCGATCAGCCCGCGCGGTTCGCGTCCGGGTTGGCTGATGTCGAGCCGCTGCTGGCTCAACACCGGCAGCCGGCTCAGTAGCAGATTGCCATAGTGATCCGCGCCACGCTGCAGGGTGTGGCCAAGCAGCGTCGCATAGCCAAGCGCGCGCAAGTGCTGCAGGAAGATCTGCGGTGCCGCCTTGACCGGCGTCTCGACCTCTTGCAGCGCGATCAGATCGGCATCGAGCGCGGCGATGGTCTCGGCGATGCGCAGCGGTTGTTTGCGGCGGTCGCCACCCACCGCCCGATGGATGTTGTAGCTGGCGACGACGAACTCGACGCCGCCGCGCGCGCCGCTCAGCGCGGACTCGGTCTCAGCCACGCTGGCGCAGCAGTCGATGTCCGAACCAGAGCAGGCCACCGACAACCGCGCCCCCGGCTAAGAGCAGCGCCAGCGAGCGCATATCGGCGCGGCCCAGCAACTGCAAGAGCCCTTCCGAGAACAGGGCCATCGCGATCACCGCCGGCGCCATCCCCATCAGGGTGCCGAGAACATAATCGCGGAATCGCACCCGCATGGCCCCGGCGATCAGGTTGAGCACCGCGAACGGCGCCACCGGGACGATGCGCAGGGTCACCACGGTGAAGATGCCGCGTTTGGTCAGGCGCTCGCGCAGGTCGCCGAAGCGACCGCCGAGGCTTTTCTCCGCCGCCTTGGC
The DNA here is from genome assembly GCA_003562815.1 of Chromatiaceae bacterium. Taxonomy (GTDB): domain Bacteria; phylum Pseudomonadota; class Gammaproteobacteria; order Chromatiales; family Chromatiaceae; genus Lamprobacter. The sequence continues at coordinate 4,045 of PWTO01000110.1, forward strand.
GCCGGTGTAATGACCGATTCCATAGCCGGCGACGGCGGCGATGGTCGAGCCGCCGAGGGCGATCAGCGCCCCGGGCAGGGGGTCGAACACCAGGGTCGTCACCAGGATCAACAACGTCACCGGCACTGCCACCAGGCTGGCGAGCACGAATGCCGCTAGGGTCAGCGGCATGCCCCAGGGCGCTTGACTCAAGGCGCGCGCGGCTTCGGCGAGGCGCTGTGGTTCGAGCCAGTCGCCGACTGGCGCCCAACGCCAGAGCGCCGCAAGCACCAGGAATGCCAGCACCAGTCCAATGCCGAGCAGCAGCCGCCAACGCACATGCGGCTGATGTTGGTCGCCGACGAGCACATCGCCGACCCAGTCCGGCGAGAGCGCCCGATCCGGATCGATCAGGCGCTCATCGGGCAGTTGACGATCCCATTCTGGGTCGAGATTGGGTTCGAGCGGCCGCAGACGCAGGCGCTCGTCGTGCGCCGTCTCGGCATCGAGGGGCTCGGGGGACTGGCGCTCGTCCTCAAGCAGACGCGCGAGCGCCCTGCCCCAAGGCGCGGACGCCGACTCGGTGGCACCGGTGCCCGATGCGTCGCCCCCCACTGCCTGCTCGTCCCTCGTCTCCCGCTCGCCCCTGACGTCCTCGTCCCCGGCGTCCTGCTCAACCCCTGCCTCCTGCTCGATGCGCGCCACCTCCTCCGGCGAGCGCGTGAGGAACATGCCAAGCAAGCGCCGGCGCAGGTGTCGAATCTGGGTGCGCGCGGTCTCGTTCTCGCCGATCAGGCACAGATCGCACTCGCTGTCGAGTCCCATCGAGCGGTTGCTCAGGTTCGAGGAGCCGAGCCGCAGTACGCGATCATCGACGATCATCAGCTTGGCGTGCACCATCAGGCAGCGATCGCCGAGCGCTGGCAGGTCGGGATACAGGCTATGCAGCCGCCCATACCGATCCGAATCGCGCAAATCGCTCAGCAACCGCGCGCGGATGAGGTCCATCGTATGCTGTTCGAGCCAGTGTCCGGTCTCGCGCGGCAGGATGATCAGGACATGAGGGCCATCCGGCTGCGACAGCGAGTGCCGCAGCGCGTCCGCGACCGCGCGCGAGGTCAGGTATTGATTCTCGATGTAGATTAGCATGCGCGCGGACGCGATCATGTCCAGATACAGCCGCTCGACCTCGCGCACCTCAGCCTGATCCGCGAACTCCGGCAACGTGCGGGCGATGCCGATGGGCTGCTCGTAGAGCAGAGGCGCAAGCGTCTCGGGCCAGGGGTCGCTGCGCGCCTCGGCGCCGGTGTCCACCGAGCGGTTCGCGCCTTGCGCTTGAAGCACGCTCGGCACGCCGCCGCCGGCGCGCGCCCAGCGCTCGGCGAATAGTTCGCCGAGCGCGCGCGCGGCCTCACCATCGACCAGCAGTTGCAGATCATGAAACGGCGGATAGGGATCGCCATCCGGATCGCGCCGGCGCGGCTCATCAGCCCGATGCGCCTCGGTGTCCCAGCGCCACTTGCTGATGTCGAAGCCGCCGCACCAGGCCAACGCGCCGTCGATCAGCACCAATTTTTGATGCTGGCTGGCGAGCAGTGGATGCTGATCGTCGAGGATGAAATGCAGCCGCGGGTGGCGTTGGCCGGCGTCCTTGTGCCAGGGCACCTCGCCGAACGACAACGGCTCGCGCTCGAGCGCGTAGATCGGTGCGTAATCCCAGAGCAGGACGAAGATCTCGAGTTCGGGGCGCCGTTCGAGCAGCCGCGTGAGCAGGTCGCCGAGCGCGCTCGGCCAGCCATCCTCTGGGTCCGGGCGCACCAGCTCGAGCCGGCTGTGGATATCCCAGGCTGCAATCGCGATGCAGCGGCGCGCCGCGATCAGACTCTGGCGCAACCGGCGAAAGTAGCATTCGCCATCGACACAGAGGCCGACACGCGCTGCCGTCTCGACGCGCCAGCAGTTTTGCCCAGGCACCAGCTTCACGGCGTTCGACCTCGCTTCAACTGGGCGCCTGCGGCGAGCGGTTCGGCGCGGACGATTATTTGACCTCGCCGATGATGACGTTCTGGAAATGAGCAATCACCCCATCGCCGACCTCAACTCCGTCGAGCAGGCTCGGATCGTCGACATCCAGGGTGCGGGTCCGATGTGGCCCTTCGACAGTGACCGTGCTGGCCGCCTTGTCGATCGCCACGACCTTGCCGCGAATGGTCAGGGTGTCGGTGATGCTGCCGCCTGGCTTTTTGCCGGGAAGGCGATCGACGTCCGTGCTGCGCTCGCTCGCGAGCGGGCCGGCCTCGGCGCTTGGGACGAGTTCGATCAACGCCGTCGAGAGTTCGGTAATAGTGACCTGGTCGCCGATCTTGATCCGATCCAGGCGCGTGACCTCGAACGGCACATGCAGGACGTGATAGTCGCCATCGGCGTCCTTGAGCGTCATCAGGCGCGTGTCTGGATTCACGACCATGACCTTACCGCTCAACTGACTGCCCATCATGCCAGCCACCGCCGGTTCGAGCGCTTGCGCCAACAGGCTGCCAGACGAGAGGCTGGCCAGGATCAAGGCGGCGCCGAGGCTGCGTGCGAGCAGTGTTTTGTGCATGATCGATCTCTATTATTTCAGTGTTTGTTGGCAGCGCCGATTGTCACCGATCGGCGAGCGGATTTCCAGAAGCCTGCTAAGCTTATAAGCGTCATGCCGGGCATCGCTGGATGTAGAGAGGGATGTTTTCTCGCCGTCGCCAACGAGGTCGGGTTCTCCTGTCAGCGACCGTGCCCTGGCCCTGTCAGCACCGGAGACCCTTTATGAGAATCCTCGTCGTCGATGACAATCGGTTGCTCGCCACCGTGCTCGCGGATCACCTCGCCGCCCGTGGGCATGAGGCGGTTGCCGCCTTCGATGGTCATCTGGCGGAGATCTTCTGCGATCGCGACGGTTATGACCTGATCGTGCTCGACATGGTGCTGCCCGAGATCGATGGTGTCGATCTCCTCGAACGCTTGCGCAGGAAGCAGCATCGCTGCCGGGCCGTGTTCATCACCGGTTTTGCGGAATTGCACGACAAGGAGACCGTGCGCCTCGCCCAGCTGGGCGTGTCCGATGTCCTCGAGAAACCATTCTCGTTCTCGGATGTCGATGCGATCGTCGAGCGTGTCGCCGTCTAACGGCAACGCGAACCGCCGTTCACTGCCGCGCAAGGCGGCGGCGATGCGTGATCGGGCCTGATCCGGTCGAGCAACGGACCAGGTTCGCTGTATCCTTATCCGATCGAATCCGCACCGCCGATGGCCAGCGCCAGCCGGTGGGCGCGCCTATCAACACTCTACACGGACGAGAATGAGAGTCCCCCGCACGCATCGTTCCGTCATCCTGGCGCTCGGCTTGGCGACCGTCACGCTCGTCTGGATGCTCTCCGGCACCCTCGTCGGCACCGCGCGCATGCCGCCACAGGCCCCGGATGCGACCCACGCCGAGGCCTCGCAACAACGCATGCGGGTCTTGGTCACCGCCAGCGAGGCCGCGCCCGTCGAGCGCGAGGTCAGGGTCCAGGGTCACCTGGAACCCTGGCGCCGGGTCAGGTTGCGCGCCGAAACCGAGGGCCGCGTCGTGCAGCTCGCCGCCGAGAAAGGCGCGCTGGTCGAGACCGACGCGGTGCTGGTGGCCTTAGCCGAGGATGATCGACCCGCGCAGCTCGCGCGCGCCGAGGCCGACCTCGCGGCCCGCCAGCTCGAACTCAGCGCCTCCGAGCGGCTCGGCAGCCAAGGCATGCAGGCGCGCACCCAGATCAAGCAGACCCAAGCAGCGCTGGCCGCAGCCGAGGCCGAGATCGCGCGTCTCCAACTGGACATCGAGCGGCTGCGCATCCGCGCACCCTTCGCCGGCGTGATCGAGACCCGCGAGGTCGAACTCGGCAGCCTGCTGCAGCGCGGTGACGAACTCTTGGAGCTGGTCGACACTAGCCGCCTAAAGGCCGTCGGCCAGGTGCCGCAGCAGAGCGCCGGTGCGCTGCAACACGGCCAGCGGGTGATCGTCACACTGCTCGACGGCACCCAGACCGAGGGGCACCTCGGCTTCATCAGCCAGGTCGCCGACGCGCAGACCCGGAGCTTTCGCGTCGAAGCCGAGATCCCGAATCCCGAGCGGCGCCTAGCGAGCGGTGTCAGCGCCGAGTTGCGCATCCAGGTCGGCGAGGAGCGCGGGCATTTCATCTCGCCGGCGGTGCTGATCCTCGATGACAGCGGTCGCCTCGGGGTGCGCGCCGTCGATGCCGATGACCAGGTGCACTTCCACCCGATCGCCCTGATCCGCACCGAGATGGATGGCGTCTGGGTCTCCGGCCTGCCGCCGCAGGCGCGCATCATCACCCAGGGGCAGGGCTTCGTGACCGAGGGCGAGGCGGTCGAGCCCATGGTCGCCACCCCGTACGATTCCTGACCCGCTGTGAGCGCGCTCCTCGACCTGGCCTTCTCGCGCGGGCGCACGGTGCTGCTGACGCTGGCGTTCCTGCTCGCCGCCGGGCTGGCCGCCTACCAGTCGATCCCGAAGGAGGCCGAGCCGGATGTGACCGTGCCGATCCTCTATGTCGCGATGAGCCATGACGGCATCTCGCCCGAGGACGCCGAGCGGCTGTTGGTGCGGCCGATGGAGGCGGAGCTGCAATCGATCGAGGGCGTGAAGGAGATGACCAGCAGCGCCAGCGAGGGGCGCGCCTCGGTGCAACTGGAGTTCATGGCCGGTTTCGACAGCCGGCGCGCGCTGGCCGATGTGCGCGAGCGCGTCGATATCGCCCGCCGCGAGCTGCCGGCGGCGACCGACGAGCCGAGCGTACACGAGATCAACGTCGCCCTGTTCCCGGTGCTCACGATCGCGCTCTCGGGGCCGATGCCAGAGCGCGGGCTGATCCGCATCGCGCGCGATCTCAAGGAGCGCATCGAAGGCCTCGCCGGCGTGCTCGAGGTCGATATCGGCGGCGACCGCGAGGCCTTATTAGAGGTGATCGTCGATCCGGCGATCATGCAGACCTATGACGTCGATTTCGGCGAGCTGTTCGAGCTGATCAGCAACAACAATCGGCTGGTCGCCGCCGGCGCCATGGATACCGGGGCTGGGCGGCTGGTGCTGAAGGTGCCGGGCGTGGTCGAGTCGGTCGATGACATGCTGTCGATGCCGGTCAAGGCCGTCGGCGAGCGCGTGGTGACCTTCGGCGATGTCGCCAGCTTGCGCAGCGGCTTCAAGGACCCGGAGGGCTTCGCCCGTGTCGGCGGCCAAACGGCGGTCACCCTCGAGATCAAGAAACGTGTCGGCGCCAACATCATCGAGACCATCGCGGCGGTGCGCGAGATCGTCGAGCACGAGCGCGCGCACTGGCCGGCGAGCCTGCAAGTCGCCTACATGCAGGATAAGTCCGAGGAGGTCCGCGAGCTGCTCGGCGACCTGCAAAACAATGTGCTGTCCGCCATCCTGCTGGTGATGATCGTCATCGTCGCCGCGCTCGGTCCGCGCTCGGCGCTGCTGGTCGGCATCGCCATCCCCGGCTCCTTTCTGACCACCATCCTGGTGCTGAACGCGCTCGGCTTTACCATCAACATCGTCGTCCTGTTCAGCCTGATCCTGGTCGTCGGCATGCTGGTCGATGGCGCCATCGTGGTCACCGAGCTGGCCGATCGGCGCCTGGCGGCGGGCCAGACTCCGGCTGCGGCCTATGCCGGCGCCGCCAAGCGCATGGCCATGCCGGTCACGGCCTCGACCCTGACCACGCTGTCGGTGTTCTTTCCGCTGCTGTTTTGGCCGGGTCTGGTCGGCGAGTTCATGAAGTATCTGCCGATCACGGTGCTGATCGCCCTGAGCGCCTCGTTGAGCATGGCCTTGGTGTTCGTGCCCGTGCTCGGCTGGAGCCTCGGCGGCCGTGCCACCCCGGTGCCGCCACGCGCGCCACCGCAGGAGGGCGACGCGACCACCCGCGATGGCGCCATCACCCGCCGCTATCTGGCCCTGCTCGCGCCCCTGCTGCGGCATCCCGGCAAGACCCTGGCGATGGCCTTGCTGGCGCTGATCGGCTCCTATGCCGCCTACGCGCAGTTCGGCAAGGGAGTCGAATTCTTCCCCGAGGTCGAGCCCGAGCTGGCGCTGGTGCAGGTGCACGCGCGTGGCGACCTCTCCATCCACGAGAAGGATCGCATCGTGCGTCGGCTCGAGCAGCGCATCCTCGGCATGCCGGAGCTGGCGGCCGTCTATGCGCGCTCCTACAACAGCGCCTCCGCACAGGGAGGCCAGGCCGAGGATCTGATCGGCACCATCCAACTGGAATTCATCGATTGGCACCGGCGCCGCCCGGCCGAGCAGATCCTGGAGGAGATTCGCGCGCGCACCGAGCCGATTCCCGGCATTCGCGTCGAGACGCGCAAGGCCGAGGGCGGCCCCACCGCAGGCAAGCCGATCCAGCTCGAACTCAGCGGCCGCGACAGCAGCCGCATCCCGGCCGAGGTCGCGCGCGTGCGCGCGCTCATCGAGCGCCTCGGCGGCTTTGTCGATGTCGAGGACAACCGCCCGTTGCCGGGGATCGAATGGCGCCTCGAGGTCGATCGCGAGCGCGCGGCGCGTTACGGCGCCAACATCGCCCTGCTCGGCAATGCGGTGCAGATGCTCACCCAGGGCATTCTGGTCTCCGAGTACCGACCGGACGACAGCGATGACGAGGTCGATATCCGGGTGCGCTTCCCGCGCGAGCAGCGCACCCTGGGGCAACTCGACGGCCTGACCGTGCCGACCGCCCAGGGCATGGTGCCGATCAGCAACTTCGTCACGCTGCGGCCCGCGCCCAAGGTGGGCACCCTACAGCGTGTCGATGGGCGGCGCGCGATCACCGTGCAGGCCAACGTCGCCGAGGGCGAGCTGGTCGACAACCAGTTGCAACGCCTGCGCGCGGCCCTCGCCGAGCAACCGATCGACCCGGCGGTCAGCCTGCGCTTCAAAGGCGAGGACGCCGACCAGCGCGAGGCGGCGACCTTTCTTGGCCAGGCCTTCATCAGCGCCCTGTTCCTCATGACCCTGGTGCTGGTGACCCAATTCAACAGCCTGTATCAGGCCGCGCTGGTGCTCTCGGCCATCGTCTTCTCGACCGCCGGCGTGCTGATGGGGCTGCTGATCGCCGGCCAGCCTTTCGGCATCGTGATGGTCGGCCTTGGCATCATCGCCCTCGCCGGCATCGTTGTGAATAACAACATCGTGCTGATCGATACCTATAACCGGATTCGAGGCGAGGGCTGGGAGGCGGTCGCCGCAGCCTTGGAGACGGGTCGCCGCCGCCTGCGCCCGGTGTTCCTGACCGCGTTTACCACGGTACTCGGGCTGATGCCGATGGTGTTATCGATGAACGTCGATCTGCTCAACCGCACGGTGAGCTTCGGCGCGCCCTCGACGCAATGGTGGACGCAGCTTGCCAGCGCCATTGTCGGCGGACTCAGCTTCGCGACCCTGCTAACCTTGATCCTGACGCCCTGCCTGCTGGTGCTTGGAGACAGGCTCGCCCAAGGCACCCTTGACAGGCGTTGATCGTGATCGATAATTGACCGGAGAAAAATGGCTATGTCCTTGACGCGTATCGTTTATTGTAGTGAATCGGTCAAGCATATCGGGAGCAATGAGATTAGCGATATTCTCGATGTCTCGCGCACCAACAATGCAAAGCAGGCCGTCTCTGGGGTGCTGCTCTTCAATAGCGACTATTTCTTGCAATGTCTTGAGGGCTCACGCGCCGCCGTCAACAGCATCTATTGTCGAATCTGTTGCGATCAGCGCCATCACAATGCCCAGCTGCTCGCCTACGGCGAGGTCAGCGAACGCCTCTTCAGCGCTTGGAGCATGGCGTATATTCCCTGGACCGAGGCAACCCGAACCATGATCGCACAGTACGCTAGCGGCTCTGAATTCAACCCCTATCACATGAGTTCAGAGAGCGTTATCAGGCTCCTCGAAGCGTTCGGCCGGTCGTTGCTGAAAAGCGAGCCCTAGGTCAGCGATCCGTGCGTGGCATTAACGCTTATCTCACTTGGAATCCATCATGACTTATCAAGAAGCGCGGGAGCATGTCCCTGGGCGCCTGCACGAAATCTTTGCCGCGCCCTACGAGGCATTCACCAACGACGCCGTCGAGCGATTGCTGCATATTCATATCATGCTGCACCTGCTGGTCGTTCGCCCGATGAAGCGCCGCCATTTGATTCTGCGGGTGATCCACGGCTGGGAAAATGGCAGTTTTGCTCCCGATGAGCTGCAGCATATCGATTATCCGCTGCATGGCTTCGACGACTTCCAGCAAGTGCTCGAGACGTTTCAGCACGCGCGCGACACGCAGGCCGCACTGCCCAGCCAAGGCCACACTCTGCTCGCCGACCCACTCGCCGCCGCCATCGCGGCCGCCGAAGCCGCCGGGCAGCAGATCGACGAGGAGACGCGATCGATACCCGCGCGCTGGCCTTGCTTCCCCGGCGGCTTGAGCCTCTACACGCTGTTCAAGGTGTACAACCGTCTGGTCTACGGCGAGGATGATGCCTACCGTTCAAGCCAATGCATGACCTCGGAAGGTCATCGCGAAATCCATGAATTCCATCTCGAAGAAGGCGAGTTTGCGATCATCATCCCGCCAGGCCCGCAGCACAAGACCGAAAACACCTTGCTGGTCATGCACGAGAGCCAGTTGTCACCGATTTCCAGCATCTTTGCCCTGAGCATCCCGTTGTTCGAATAGGCGTTGGTTGAGATGAAAGACGGCGTCATTCTCGCGATCGACCAAGGCACCACCGGCTCGACGGTGCTGCTCTTCGACCATGCCGGCCAGATCTGTGGCCGCGCCTACTCCGAGTTCACCCAGCATTACCCAAAGCCAGGCTGGGTCGAGCACGATGCCGAGGAGATCATGCTGGTCACCATGAAGGCGATCGCCCAGGCACTCAAAGCCGCCCATATCGCGCCGAACGCGATCCAAGGCATCGGCATCGCCAATCAGCGCGAGACCGCCGTGCTCTGGGAGCGCGCCAGCGGCAAGCCGACCGGCCACGCCATCGTCTGGCAGGATCGACGCACCGCCGAGTATTGCGCCGAACTCAAGGCACAGGGCCACACCGAGCTGGTCCAGCGCAAGACCGGCTTGGTGATCGACCCCTACTTCTCCGGCACCAAGGTCAAGTGGATGCTGGACCACACCCCCGGCCTGCGCAAGCGCGCCGAGCGTGGCGAACTCTGCTTCGGCACCATCGACTCCTGGCTGGTCTATAACCTCACCGGCGGCAAACGGCACATCACCGACTATTCCAACGCCTCGCGTACCCTGCTCTACAACATCCGCGCGCTGCGCTGGGATGAGGAACTGCTGGCGTTGCTGGAGATCCCTGCGGCGATCCTGCCCGAGGTGCGGCCCTCCTCGGAAATCTACGGCGAGACCGACCCACAGATGTTCTTCGGCACGCACGGCATCCCGGTCGCCGGCATCGCCGGCGATCAGCAGGCAGCGCTGTTCGGTCAGGCCTGCGTTAAGCGCGGCATGGCCAAGAACACCTATGGCACCGGCTCCTTCGTGCTGATGAACACCGGCACCGAGGCGGTGACCAGCACCGAGCAACTACTAACGACCATCGCTTGGGGCATCGGCGACGAGCCGGTCGAGTATGCGCTCGAGGGCGCGATCTTCGTCACCGGCTCGGCGGTGCAGTGGCTGCGCGATGGGCTGGAGATGATCGAGCACGCGAGCGAGACCCGCGAGCTGGCGCGCTCGGTGCCCGAGAACGACGACGTCTACTTCGTGCCCGCGCTGGTTGGGCTCGGCGCCCCGCATTGGGACCCTTACGCCCGCGGCCTGCTGATCGGCATCACGCGCGGGACCAGCCGTGGCCATGTCGCGCGCGCGGTACTCGAGAGCATGGCCTATCAGACGCGCGACGTGATCGAGGCGATGCAGCGCGATTCCGGCATCACCCTCAAGGAGCTGCGCTGCGATGGTGGCGCCTCGGTCAACAGCGTGCTGATGCAGTTCCAGTCCGACATCCTCGGCGTGAAGATCGAGGTGCCGAGCATCATCGAGACCACTGCGCTCGGTGCCGCCTATCTGGCCGGTCTCGCGGTCGGCTTTTGGGAGAGTCGCGAGGAGATCGCCGAGAAGTGGGCGCTGGATGTGCGCTATCGGCCGCGCATCGAAGCGCCCAAGCGCGAGAAACTGTTCAATCGCTGGCATCGCGCGGTCGAGCTGGCGAAGGGCTGGGCGCGGGAAGAAGTGGTTAGTGGTTAGTGGTCAGTCGATCGCGGCGTGAATCAGAGATTCGGTCACATCGCGTTGATCGGCGATAAAGGTGTTCTCCCGAGCGAGTTTCTTGCCGCAGTGCTCGGCATAATCGAATACGTTGATCTCCTCGGTGATCGTCCAGCGATGCGCGATGATTGCCCGGAACTCATCCAGGTCCGTCTTCCACGACGGCGCGACCACTTTGAAGTGCGGCACCTGCGCCTGCACGCTAGGATCGTTGACCATCTTCTTTAGCGCCGCTGGAATGCAGGTCACGAGCACCTGCGAGCCCGGCGCCGCCGGCAGCTTCTCGAGGAGTTGGCGATTCTCCTCCGCAGAGAGGTAGTACACCAAGCCCTCCATCACATAGAGCACAGGCGCATCCGGGTCGAACCCTCGCCTGATCAACTGCGCTCGGAGTTCATCCAGCGACGTCGCCAGATCCAAGGGCACGCGTTCGAGGCGGCGCGTGCGTGGTGTGGTCTCCGGCCGAAGGTGTTCCGGGGCCTGCTCGATGAGACGTTGCTTGATGCGCGACATGGCCGGCACGTCGACCTCGAACCAGGCAACCTCGGGCAGCTTCAGCCGATAGGGCCTGGTATCCATACCAGCGCCAAGTAGTACAACCTGCCGAACACCGGCACCACCCTTGCATGCGTTCAGGATGGCGGCGTCGATGGCCATGCAGCGGATGGAGACGTGGCTGATGAGGCCGGTGCGGTACTGCGCGCTGGCTTCCTTGACGTGACGGATGCGTGCAACCCAGTCGGCGCCGGCCAGCCAAGCCGCCAGCGGCTCTTCGAATTCGATGCTCGCATCCTCTGTATCCACGGCACGAATCGCCGCAACCGTGCGGCAGGACTCCGTGCTCACCTTGTCCATCTCATCGTCGTGCCAGAGATGTTGCAGGGCGCGCGAGGCATCCGACTGAGCGGTGCGCCGATCTGTGCCAACTGTCACTGACGTCTCCTGATCAAATGTGGAATGGGGGTGACAACGAGTCCTCGTCTCAGGATAGGATACGAGGCATTGCCGGGTGCGACAATGCACCGACGGCGATGGCGGCTGTCGTTCAACCCAACCACCCAACAGGAGGCAGCGAGACGGCGGCTGAACCGCTCCGCGTGCGGTATGCTCGCCCTCCCCGCCGCGCAGCACGGGGCGTCTCGCGCAACACGCATGAACAAGCTCGAGCAACTCAAGACCATGACCACCGTGGTCGCCGATACCGGCGACTTTGAGGCCATTGCTGAATACCAGCCCCAGGATTCGACCACCAATCCATCCCTGCTCTACAAAGCCGCGCAGATGCCGGCGTATCGTCATCTCGTCGAGGACGCGGTGAGTTTTGGCAAAGACAAGGGTGCCAATGCCGACGAGCATGCGCTTTGGACCATGGACAAGCTCGCGGTCAACTTCGGCGCCGAGATCCTGAGGATCGTCCCGGGTCGGGTCTCGACCGAGATCGACGCGCGGCTGTCGTTCGATACCGCAGGCACCATCGCCCGCGCCGAGGGCTTGATCGCGCTCTACGAGGAGATCGGCATCGATCCGCGTCAGCGCGTGTTGTTCAAGATCGCCTCGACCTGGGAGGGCATCCGCGCCGCCGAGCACCTAGAGAAGCAGGGCATTCATTGCAACCTGACGCTGCTGTTCAGCTTCGCGCAAGCGGTGGCCTGCGCCGAGGCCGGGGTGACCCTGATCTCGCCCTTCGTCGGCCGCATCCTGGACTGGTACAAGGATGCCGAGAACGTCACCGGCTATCCCGCCGACGAGGATCCCGGGGTCAAATCGGTGACCGAGATCTTCAACTACTACAAGCGCCACGGCTACGAGACCATCGTCATGGGCGCGAGCTTCCGCAACCTGGATGAAATCCTCGAGCTGGCCGGCTGCGACTACCTGACCATCGCGCCCAAGCTCCTCGCCGAGCTGGCCGAGGCGCATGGCACGCTGCCACGCAAGCTCGACGCCGAGGCCGCGCGCGGCATGGACATCCCCAGGGTTAGCTATGACGAGCAGGCCTTTCGCTGGAGCCTGAACGAGGATGCGATGGCGACCGAGAAGCTCGCCGAGGGGATTCGGCTGTTCGCCGCCGACGCCCACAAGCTCGAGGCCTTCACGCGCGAGATTTGCAAGAATTGCTGAGCCGCGCCCGCGCGTCCGTATCATGCCGCCGAGCGGTCTGGCGCTAGGCCGCCTAACGCGAACAGACGCGATTCCGGCCCTCGGTCTTGGCCGCATAGAGCGCATCATCGACGCGCTTGAACCAGGCATCATGGCCCTCGCCAAGGCGGTAGGCGCTCACCCCAAAGCTCGACGTCACCCGGCCGACGACCGGGAAGGGCTCGGCCTCGATCACGCGGCGTAACGCCTCGGCTAACTGGCGTGCATCCGGCGCCGGACAGCGCGGCAGCAGCACGACGAATTCCTCGCCGCCCCAGCGCGCCATCAGGTCGCCTTGGCGCAGGTGAGCGCGCACCCGCGCGGCCAGGGTCACCAGCACCTTGTCGCCGGCCTGATGGCCATGGGTGTCGTTGATCAACTTGAAGTGATCGATATCGAAGAGGATCAAGGACAAGGCCTCGCTGTAGCGGCGCGCGCGCGCCGTCTCGATGCCCACCGACTCCTCGAAATGACGACGGTTCCATATCTCGGTGAGCTGATCCGTGGTCGCCAGACGATGCAGTTCCTGGTTGGCCGCCTGCAAAGCCCGATTGGCCTGCTCGGCCGCATCGCGCGCTTGCATCAACTCGATCTCGGTGCGCTTGCGGTCGGTCCGGTCGATAAAGGCGCAGATCAACAGATCGTCGAGGAGCGTGGCACTGATCACCACATCGCGGACCTCGCCATCACGGCGAGTCACCTGGAACTCGCAGGGGGCGAGTAACCCGTCATCCTGCCGCTCGCTCGCCTGGGCGACGGCCGCATCCCAAAAGGCGAAGGCCGCGCGCCGTTCCTCGGCGTCGGGATAGGCGAGCCGCGCCCAATCGGCCATCATCGGGATTTCGTGCGGCAGATAGCCGAAGGTCTGCTCGAATTGTGTGTTGCTGAATAGGATCGGCTGCCCCGGGCGCATAGCGACGACCGAGATCGCCACCGGCAGGTGTTGCAATAATCGGCGCAGATGCCGTTCACGCTCAGTGGCCTCGGTCTCGGCCTTCTTCAGGGCGTTGATATCGCGCGACATGCCGAGCAGTTCCGTCGGCGCGCCATCGGGTCCCGGCAGCGGCAAGGCGATGACATTGGCCCAGATCGTCGAGCCATCGCGGCACCAGTATTCCAGCTCGCCGCGAAAACTCGGTGGAAAGTGTCCCGCTGCGATGGCTGCTTGCAAGGTCGCGAAATAGTCCAGGCAGACCGCCTGCGAGGCGGGCGTCAGGATCTCCTCGAGCGACTGCTGTAGCGCCTCCTGCGGCGTGATGCCGCGCAGCGTCTCGATCGCCGGACTGACCGAGGTGATGGCGCCATCGAGCGACATGGTCCAGATCACATCGAGCGCGTTGTCCGCGAGCAACCGATAACGCGCCTCGCTGAGCTGCACCTGCTGTTCGGCCTCGCGGCGCCTGTGTTCGAGGGCGCTCAGACGCTGGCGCGTTTCTGCGAGCCAGCCCATGACGCTATTGGCGCGACCGCTCGGCACCCGGATCTCGGTCGCGAAATCGCCCTGCCCCAGTCTGGCGATCTGGTCACGGACCTCAAGCGCCGAGGCGCCCAACACCTCGCGTAGCGCCGCCCGCGTTCGCCAGAGCGTTAGTGACAGGCTCAGGCCAAAGACGATGAAAACCACCCGCAGGATCATGGCCCAACGTTGCGCCGCCTGCACGGCCGCGCCGGTGCGCTGATCCAAACGCTGGATGAAGGCATCGATCGGCCGCATGATGTCGGCCTTGATCTGGTGATAGGTGGCGTCGAAGAGCATCTGTTGCGCCTGCCCGGCCTGCTTGGCTTGCTCGGCCAAGCGCATCGCCTTGTACTCGAGCGCCGTCAACTCATCGGAGCGGGATTTGGCTTCCGCCAGCAATGCGTTCTCCCTCTCGGAGAGGCCGATCTCATGGAGCCGATCCAGTAAGGCGCGGCCTTGCCCGGAGACGGCGCGCCCTTCGTCTGCGCCCTCGCCGTGCATGAAGGTCCAGTCGTGCGCATAGTCAGGCGCAGGACGCGGGCGCTGGCCGTCGCGGATCTCCAACAGCTCCCGATAACGGCGCTGAGCACGCGGATCACCGGTGACGACGAAGGTTTGCGCCATGCGCGTTAGTTCGTTCGATGACCGATGCAACTCCTCGGCCAAGCCGAGCGAGCGGTGTCGCCGCTCATAGGCGTCCTGCACCGCCCGCTCGGCGTGGGTATAGAGCCAGAAGGATACGATCAGGGCGATCAGCAGGATGATCGTCAGCACGACCCGAAGGGTCGCCGGAGGGTGTTTCGCATCTGCGGTCAGGATCAACCTCGGTTTTCGAGGGCATCCAAACCACGCGCGAGATCGCACTGGATGTCGGCCACGTCCTCGAGTCCGACGGCGATGCGGATCAGTCCCTCGCCGATCCCGGCCTCGGCGCGCGCCTCGGGGCTCAGCCGGCCATGGGTGGTGGTCGCTGGATGGGTGATGGTGGTCTTGGTGTCGCCCAAATTGGCGGTGATCGAGAGCAACTGCGTGGCATCGATCACCGACCAGGCCGCCGCGCGCGAGCGGCTCGGCTGCGGCGCTTTGACCTCGAAGGCGATGATGCCGCCGCCGGTCTGCTGTTGCGCGTCCGAACCTGGGTGGGGGCCGGTCGCGATCAGGTGATGCTGGGGATGATTCGCCAGCCCCGGATAATAGACGCGCGCCACCGCCGGATGTGCCTCCAGCCAGCGCGCCAGTGTCAACGCGCTCGCCGCATGCGCGTGCATACGCAGGTGCAAGGTCTCCAGGCCCTTCAGGAACAGCCAGGCATTGAAGGGGCTGAGCGAGGGGCCGGCGGTGCGCACCACGCCGAACACGTCCTCGCCGACCTGCTTGGCAGCGCCGACCACCGCACCGCCGACGCAACGGCCCTGCCCGTCCAGGTACTTGGTTGCCGAGTGGATCACCAGATCGGCGCCCTGCTCCAGCGGGCGTTGCAGCGCCGGCGTGCAGAAGCAATTATCGATCGCCAGCAGGCAGCCGTGGGCATGGGCGATCTCGCTCAGTGGGCGGATCGCGACCAGCTCGGTGAGCGGGTTCGAGGGCGTCTCGGCGAACAGGAGCTTGGTCTCGGGCCGGATCGCCGCCGCCCAGGCGTCGAGGTCGCTGAGCGGGACATAATCGGTGGCGATGCCGAAGCGGGCGAGATATTTGTCGAACAGCATGGTCGTGCTGCCGAACAGGCTGCGCGCGGCGAGGATGCGATCGCCGGCCTGCAGCAGCCCCATGCAGGTCGCCAGGATCGCCGCCATTCCAGAGGCCGTGGCGACACAGGCCTCGCCACCTTCGAGCGCCGCGAGCCGCTGCTCGAAGGCACGCACGGTGGGGTTGGTAAAGCGCGAGTAGATGTTGCCCGGCTGCTCGCCGGAGAAGCGCGCCGCCGCTTCGGCCGCGCTCGCGAAGACGAAGCTCGAGGTGGCAAAGATCGGCTCGCAGTGCTCGCCCTCGCCGGTGCGCTGATGGCCGGTGCGGATCGCGCGCGTCGGGAGCTTCATGCCGTGTTATAGAGTTCGATCACGGTCTCGTCCTGACCTGAGCGGCGCTCTTGCTTGGCGCCATCGTTACGGGCGCGATCCAGCCCTTCGAGATAACCCGGGGTCACATCGCCGGTCACATAGACGCCGTCGAAGACCGAGGTATCGAAACGGTCGACCAAGCTCTTGCCGCGCTTCTGCACGGCATCGATCAGGTCATCGAGATCCTGGAAGAAGAGCCGATCGGCGCCCAGCTCGCGCTCGATCTCGGCCTCGCTGCGCGCGTGCGCGATCAGCTCGCTTGCCGAGGGCATATCGATTCCGTACACATTCGGGTAGCGCACCGGCGGTGCGGCCGAGGCAAAGTAGACCCGCCGCGCGCCGGCATCGCGCGCCATCTGGATGATCTGTTGCGAGGTGGTGCCACGCACGATGGAGTCATCGACCAAGAGCACGTTCTTCTTGCGGAACTCCAGATCGATCGCGTTCAGCTTCTGGCGCACCGATTTCCTGCGCACCTGCTGGCCGGGCATGATGAAGGTGCGGCCGATGTAGCGATTCTTGATGAAGCCCTCGGCATAGGGCACACCGAGATGATTGGCCAGTTGCAACGCAGCCGTGCGGCTGGTATCCGGTACCGGGATCACGACATCGATGTCATGCGCCGGCCAGACCCGTTTGATCTTCGCTGCCAGCTTCTTGCCCATGCGCGAGCGCGCCTTGTGCACCGAAATGTTGTCGATGATCGAATCGGGCCGCGCGAAGTAGACGAACTCGAAGATACAGGGCGAGAGCACCGGCTGCGGCGCGCATTGCTTGGTGTGCAGATGGCCGTCGATGTCGATGAAGACGCACTCGCCGGGGGCCACATCGCCGATCAGCTCGAAGCCGATGGTATCCAGCGCCACGCTCTCGGAGGCGATGATGTATTCCTCGCCGGCTCTGGTGACGCGCTTGCCATAGACCACCGGCCGAATGCCGTGCGGATCGCGAAAGCCGAAGACGCCGAAGCCCGGGATCATCGCCACCGCCGCATAGCCGCCGCGACAGCGCCGGTGCACGCCCTCGACGGCGCGGAAGATGTCCTGCTCGTCGATGCGCAATTTGTTCTGCAATTGCAGCTCGTGGGCGAAGACGTTGAGGAGGATCTCGGAGTCGGATTCGGTGTTGATATGGCGCAGATCATCGACGAAGACCTCGCGTTTGAGTTCTTCGGCGTTGGTCAGGTTGCCGTTGTGGGCGAGCACGATCCCATACGGCGAGTTGACATAGAACGGCTGCGCCTCCGAGGAGCAAGAGCCGCCGGCGGTGGGATAGCGCACATGGCCGATGCCCATATTGCCGCGCAACCGCAGCATGTGCCGGGTGCGAAAGACATCGCGCGCCAAGCCGGCATCCTTGCGCATGTGCAGCTTCTTGCTGTCACTGGTGACGATCCCAGCGGCATCCTGACCACGATGCTGTAGCACCAGCAGTGCGTCATACAGGATCTGATTGATCGGCGACTTGCCGACAATGCCGACGATTCCACACATGGACTACCTCACAGCGCCTGGATGCGCTCAGAGACATCGGGGGGAACCTGCTCCAGCATCCAACCGGCCAGGCCCTTGAACTGATCGAGCAGCTGCGACGCCTCCCACCAGGGATCGTCGGTCAGCGGCGTCAATGAGGCTAAAAAGACCACCAGGGCGACCAACACGCCGCCGCGCGCGGCCCCGAAGAGCATACCCATGAGCCGATCGGTCCCGCCGAGCCCGGTCTTATCGACCAAGGTGGACAACACATAGCCGAGTATGGCGCCGGCGATAAGCACGCCGAGCACTAGGATCAGGACCGCCACCCCGATCCGCGCCGAGGGCGTCGAGATCCATGGGGTTAATTCAAGCGCCAACGGCTCGTAGAACATCCAGGCGACGAAGATCGCAGCGCCCCAGACCAGGAGCGAGACCACCTCCCGTACCAGCCCCCGCGCCAGTCCGATCAGCGCCGAGAGCGCGATGATGGCGATGATGACGTAATCGACCCAGATCATAAGAATGTCCTACCCAGGCAACGCGAACCGCCGATACCGGTCTAGCCGCCGTTCTCGAATGCTGATCGTCTTCGCGTCGGCCAGTTTCGCGCGGGCGCGATCTGGCTCGCCGCTCAAGGATACCGTTGCACCAAAGGCTGACCATCGATATCGGCTGAGAGCTGCTCGGCGAGACGATCCGCCCGCGCACGTTCGACCTCCGGGCCCACCCGGACCCGATAATAGCGTCGCCCACCGACATCGGCCTGTTCGACAAAGGCCGGATAGCCTTTGCTCCGCAGTTCATCGCTCAGGGTGCGCGCCGCCTCCGACGAACCGAGGCTAGCGACTTGGACGACCCATGCGCGGGTTCCCGCCGGCACTGGCTTGGGACCGGTGGGGGCCGATGTCGCTCGATCGCGATCACTCCTCGCCGCCGAGGTGGACGCGCCCGCGCGCGGCTCGGTCCGCGCGGGCGCGGGTTCTGGTTCGATCAGCGGTGGCATTGAGGTCGCTGCCTGTGAGGATTCGGCGTCCGGCGCTTGGGGCGGCGCTGGCGTCGGCAGCGGCACCACCAGCTCCTCGGGGTTGGGGAGCGCGTCGTCCTGCGCCGATCCGAAGGCGCCATCATCCATCCACTCCTCGTCCTCCGGCAGCTCCGGGATCTGGATTGGCTCGCCGAGACCGGTGTCGTCGCGTTCGACCAACATCGGCACAAAGATCACCGCCAACGCGACCAGCACTGCCGCACCGACCAGCCGTCTCTTGGCCGCTTCATCCATCTGCATGATGCCCCGAGGTTCTGTTCATAAAACAGTCAAAATTATACAGCAGCCAGGCTCGAACTGCGCAGTGCCGCCTCGACCGTGACGAAGGAGCCGAACACCAGGATCAGATCCTGTGGCTCGGCCTCGGCCTCGGCAGCGGCGAGCGCCTGCTGCAGATCGGCATGCGAGCACCAGGTCGCCGCCGGCGCGCCCTCGGTCAAGGCCGTCTCGATGCGCTCCAGCGGCATGGCGCGTTCGCTGGCCGCCGGCCCCAGATGCCAGCGCGCAATCAGCTCCGCAAGCGGTTTAATAACGGCTTGTGCGTCCTTATCGGCGAGCAATGACAGCACCGCCAAACGCCGCCCGTGGCAGGGATAGCTTGCGAGATTGTCGGCTAACGCCAGCGCCGCCTGATCATTATGCGCCACATCGAGCACCCAGGTCGGCTGTCCTGGGAACACCGTGAAACGCCCGCCGAGCGTGACCCGCAACAAGCCCTGGCGGAGCGCTGCCACGTTGACCGGAAGCCGATCGCTCAACTGCTCCAAGGCGCAGAGCGCGGCGGCGGCATTGTCATGCTGGTGGCGGCCGCGTAACGCCGGCGCGGGCAGCGGCCGATACTGTTTGCCATGCGGCCCGCGCCAGGTCCATTGACCGGCTTCGGCGATGCTCCAATCCAGCTCTTGCCCGAGTTGCAGCGGCAGCGCGCCGATCTCCTCGGCGCGCTCGCGCAGCCGCGCGGGTGCATCGCGCTGGCCGATCACGGCCGCGCGGCCAGGGCGGAAGATACCGGCCTTTTCAAAGGCGATCCGATCCAGGGTCTCACCGAGCCAGGCCGCATGGTCGTGGCCGATACTGGCGACCAGCGCAACATCCGCATCGATCATATTCACCGCATCCAAACGACCGCCGAGCCCGACTTCGAGCAGGGCGATCTCGACCTCGGCCCGCACGAAGCGATCCAGCGCCGCGAGGGTGCCGAACTCGAAATAGGTCAGCGGCGCGTCTTGCCGCACCTCGTCGATGCGCGCGAAGGCCGCGCACAATGCCGCATCGCTCGCCATCTCGCCGTCGATGCGCACGCGCTCGTTGTACTGCAACAGGTGCGGCGAAGTGTAGGCGCCACAGCGATACCCGGCGGCCCGATACCAGGCCTCCAGATAGGCCACGCAAGACCCCTTGCCGTTGGTGCCGCCAACGGTGATGACCGGACACGGCAGTGCGCCCGGCCTCAGCTCCGGATGCAGCCGTGCCCAGACCGCGCTCACCCGCTCGAGTCGCAGATCGATCCGGCTCGGATGCAGTGTCTCCTGCCAGGCGAGCCAGTCCGCTAGGGTTTGAAAGCGCATGGTCGCTGGGTTCGTCGCTGGGTGAAGTGCTGGACTGCTCGCGGGTATGGCGCTGACAGGATGGCTGGGCCGGTCGGCGGATCGGCGTGCGCTCAGAGCGGACCCGGCGGCATGGTGCGCGCCTCGACCACCGCCAGCTCGGTCGCGCCGGGGCTGTCCGCCGCCGGGGCATCGTCGATCACCGAGCGGCGCATCAGCATTGCGATCAGGTCGCTGATCCGATCACGCAGCTCGCGGCGATCGCAGATCTGGTCCAGCGCCCCATGCTCGAGCAGGAATTCACTGCGCTGGAAGCCATCGGGCAGGGTCTCGCGCACCGTCTGCTCGATCACGCGCGGACCGGCGAAGCCGATCAGCGCGCCCGGCTCGGCAATATTGATATCCCCGAGCGTCGCTAGGCTCGCCGAGACACCGCCCATGGTGGGATCGGTCATCACCGAGATGAACGGCAGCCGCGCCTCGCGCAGGCGCCCGAGCGCGGCACTGGTCTTGGCCATCTGAAACAGCGAGAACAGCGACTCCTGCATGCGCGCACCGCCGCTTGCGGAGAAGCACACCAGGGGCGCCTCCAGCTCGAGCGCGGCATCGACCCCGCGCACGAAGCGCTCGCCGACCACCGAGCCCATGGAGCCGCCCATGAAACGAAACTCGAACGCAGCGGCCACGCAGGCCATGCCCTTGAGCCGGCCGCGCATGGCGATCAGCGCCTCCTTCTCGCCGGTCTGCTTCTGCGCCTGGCTGAGCCGATCCTTGTACTTCTTCATATCCTTGAACTTGAGTGGGTCGGTCGAGTCCAGCTCGGCACCGATCTCCTCGGTCGATTCCGGGTCCAGGAACTGCTCGAGCCGCTTGCGCGCGACCACCCGGTTGTGATGCCCGCATTTCGGGCAGACCTCAAGGTTGCGCTCCAGCTCGGCGCGATAGAGCACCGCGTTGCAGCCCGGACACTTGTCCCAGAGCCCTTCCGGGACCGCGCGCTTGCTGATCGCCTCGGTACGGATGCGACTCGGGATCAGTTTCTCGAACCAGCTCATTGCCTCACCGCGAGCAGTCTTCTCAGCCATACTGGCCTCCGTTGTCGGTCGCATCGATCGCGGTCCTCAGCTCGTCGAGGAAATCGCCAATCACCGTGGGAATGCGCGCAGCTTGGCCCTGCTCCGCCAGCGTCTCGATGCGACCGACCAGCGCGCTGCCGACGATCACCGCATCGGCCACCCGCGCCACCTGGGCTGCGGTCGCGGCGTCGCGGATGCCGAAGCCGACCCCAACCGGCAGCGCGATGCGCGCGCGGATCGTGTCGAGCTTGGCGCTAACCTCATCGATATCCAGCGTGCTCGCACCGGTCACGCCCTTGACCGAGACATAGTAGACGAAGCCAGAGGCGACCTCGGCGATCGCCTCGATGCGTGCGGCATCCGAGGTCGGCGCCAGCAGATAGACCAGGTCCAGCCCCTGCGCCTTGATCGCATCGACCAGATCGTGGCTCTCTTCCGGCGGCACATCGACGATCAGCGCGCCGTCCATGCCCGCCTCGCGCGCGGCTTCGGCAAAGGCCACGTTGCCCATCACCTCGATCGGGTTCAGATAGCCCATCAGGACCACCGGCGTCTCGCTGTCGGTCTCGCGGAAGCGGCGCACGATGCCAAGCACGTCGCGCAGCGAGACGCCTTGCGCCAAGGCGCGCTCGGTGGCGCGCTGGATCACCGGCCCGTCGGCGATCGGGTCCGAGAACGGCACCCCGAGTTCGATCAGATCGGCGCCGGCGGCCACCATCCGATGCATCAGTTCCAGCGTCATCGCGGGCGAGGGATCGCCGGCGGTGATGAAGGGGATCAGCGCGGTGCGGCCCTGATCGCGCAGACGCTCGAATCGAGTCTGAATACGGCTCATAGCTGCAGCCCGTCCATGCGCGCGACGGTTTGCATATCCTTGTCACCGCGCCCCGAGAGGTTGATCAGGATGCTTTGATCCTTGCGTAGGGTCGGCGCCAGCTTGGCCGCCTGCGCCAGCGCATGGCTGCTCTCGAGCGCCGGGATGATGCCCTCGGTGCGGGTCAGCCCGTGGAAGGCGGCCAACGCCTCGTCATCGGTCACCGCAACATAGGTCGCACGGCCGCTGTCCTTGAGCCAGGCATGCTCGGGGCCGACGCCCGGATAATCGAGCCCGGCCGAGATCGAGTGGGTCTCGCGGATTTGGCCGTTGGCGTCCTCCATCAGATAAGTGCGGTTACCGTGCAGCACTCCGGGCTCGCCAGCGCAGAGCGGCGCGGCATGGCGACCGGTGTCGAGCCCATCGCCTGCGGCCTCGACGCCGATCATCGCCACCTCGGTATCGCCGATGAACGGATAGAAGAGCCCGATGGCATTCGAGCCACCGCCGACACAGGCCATGACCACGTCGGGCAGCCGCCCGGTCTGCTCGACCATCTGCCCACGCGCCTCGCGGCCGATCACCGCTTGGAAATCGCGCACCATGGCCGGATAGGGATGCGGGCCGGCGACGGTGCCGATGATGTAGAAGGTGTTGTCGACATTGGTGACCCAGTCGCGCATCGCCTCGTTCAGCGCGTCCTTCAGCGTGCGGGTGCCGGACTTGACCGCGACCACCTCGGCGCCGAGCAGGCGCATGCGGTAGACATTGGCCTCCTGGCGCGCGACATCGACCTCGCCCATGTAGACCACGCACTCGAGCCCGAGCCGAGCCGCGACGGTGGCGCTGGCGACGCCATGTTGGCCCGCGCCGGTCTCGGCGATGATGCGGGTCTTGCCCATACGCCGCGCCAGCAGCGCCTGGCCGATGGTGTTGTTGACCTTGTGCGCGCCGGTGTGATTGAGGTCTTCGCGCTTGAGGAAGAGTTGCGCACCACCCAGCTCGCGGCTCCAGCGCTCGGCATGGTAGACCGGCGACGGACGACCGACGTAGTGGCGCAGGTCGGCATCGAGTTCGCGTAGGAAATCCGGATCGGCCAGGTAGCGCTCGTAGGCCTGACGCAGCTCGGTGAGCGGATGCATCAGTGTCTCGGGCACGAACATCCCGCCATAGGGACCGAAGTGGCCGCAGGCATCGGGCCACTGATAGGGCGCCGCCGTCAGCGCGGGCGGCACGCCCTGTGCGAGATCATCAGCTCTGGTCGCCATCACGTACACCTTTCATGAAATCAGTCATCTTGTCAGGGTCCTTGAGCCCCTTCGCCTGCTCGATCCCGCCGCTCACATCCACCGCATGGGGGCGCAGTTGGCGAATCGCCTCGGCCACGTTGGCGGCCGTAAGCCCACCGGCGAGGATGCTGCGCCGCGCCTGCCGCGCTGGCACCAATCCCCAATCGAAGCAGCGTCCGGTGCCCCCGGCGAGCGCGGGATCGTAGGTATCGAGCAGCAGCGAGCGCGCGCCGGCATAGCGGTGCGCCTCGGCCTCGAGATCGACCCCGGCGCGGACCGCGATCGCCTTGATCCAAGGCCGGCCGAAGCCGTGGCAATACGCAGGCGGCTCGGCGCCGTGGAACTGCAGGACATCGAGCGCAACCCGTTCGAGCACGGCACGCACCCGCTCGGCCTCGGCATCGACGAACAGCCCGACCGCGCTGACGAACGCCGGCAGCGCGTCCACCAGCCGCACCGCTTGCTCGATCTCGACCGCACGCGGGCTCGCCGGGTGGAAAACCAGCCCGATCGCATCGACCCCGAGCGCCACCGCCGCCTCGACATCGTCGAGCCGGGTGAGACCGCAGAACTTGACCCGTGTTCGCATCGACCTGTGCATCGATCGCGCCGTCTACATCGCAAACCGCGCATTAGAGCATAGCCGGCGGGTTTTCGTCTGGCCCCCGATCATCGTGCCCCGGACCATCGAACCCCAAATCATCGCCCCCCAGCGCAGCGGCTCCCGCATCATCGGCAGCGGACGGCAGCCCGAAGGCCGCTGGATAATCGACCCGCACCAGGTAGAGCCCATGTGCCGGCGCCGTGACCCCCGCGTGCGCCCGATCCCGCAGCGCCAGCAGCTCGGCGGCCCAGTCGGCCGGCCGTTCCCCGCGCCCGATCGCAAGCAGCACCCCGACCAGATTCCTGACCATATGATGCAGGAAGCCGTCGGCGCCCACGTTGAGCACAAGCAAGTCGCCGCGCTCGCTCAGGTCGAGATACCGCAGGGTCCGCACCGGGCTCTTTGCCTGACAAGCCAAGGCGCGAAAGCTGGTGAAGTCGTGGCGCCCGATCAGCGCCGCCGCCGCCTCGCGCATCGGCGCCACCGAGAGCGCCCGGTGGGTCCAGAAGGCGCGTCGATGCCAGAGCGCCGAGCGTGCCGGCCGGCGCAGGATCAGGTAGCGATAATGCCGCGCCACGGCGGAAAAGCGCGCGTGAAAGCCTGACGCAACCGGTCGCGCCCAGCGCACCGCGACCTCATCGGGCAGGTGCGCATTCACGCCGAGCGTCCAAGCGCGCTCGGGACGCATGGCCGTGGTCTCGAAATGCACCACCTGCTCGATCGCGTGCACCCCGGCATCGGTGCGACCGGCACAATGCACTCGCACCGGCTGATCGGCGACCTGCGCCAGCGCCTCCTCCAGCACCTGCTGCACACTGAGCGCGTGATGCTGGTACTGCCAGCCGCAGTACGGGGTGCCGAGGTATTCGACACCCAGCGCAATGCGCGGCGGCACGATGCACTGTTGCGACGCAAGGCCCTCGGTCTTCTTAGTCAAGCTCATCGGCCATCGTGGATCAGCGCTGACGCTGATCCACCACTTTACCCAAACCCGCCAACAAGGCTTCGGCCTCGCGCCGTTGTGCATCATCGCCCTCGGCGACTATCTCCTCCAAGATCGTGCCAGCGGCATCCGGGTCGCCCATGCCCAGATAGGCGCGCGCCAGATCGAGCTTGATGCCGCTCTCGTCCTTCTCCAAGGACCAACCCGCCTCGAGCGCGTCCTCAGTCGCCACATCGTCCAGATCAACGACCGGCATAGCGATCGAGGAATCGTCGAGATCAGTCAGACTATCGAGGTCGCTCGGTGCACCGCGAGTCACGGCTGGCGTCGCGGTGCCTGTGTCGGCATCGGGCCAATCCGGCTCAAGCTGCGGCGCTTGCCTCTCCGGCTGTCCAGCCGCGTCCAGTGCATTCGCATCTGATGTGACGAAGAAGGGATCAAGCGCAACAGCCGCCTCCTCCCGCCGGCGCCGCCGATGCAGGATAAGGCCAAGCAACGCCAAGAGCAGTGCGACAGCGAACAGGGGGAGCGCCCAAGCAGGCAAGGCGTTGCGCCAGGCAGCATCCGGCTTTGTGGCTTCAGGCTCTGTGGTTTCAGACTTCGGGGTGTCAGCCTCGGCTACCGGATCGAGACCCCTTTTATCGGTTTCGGCGAGATGAGCCAGTTGCACATTGCGCTGTTCGAGCCATCGATGGATATCGCTCAAGCGCGCTTCCAGCTCCTCTACCCGCGCCCGCAGTTCCGTCGCCTCTTGGCGACTAGCCTCGCTCTGCGCGCGCATCAGCAAACGTTCGGCCTCAAGCCGTGCCACGGACGAGACCGACGCGGCCTCTGGAGCCGGCGCCGGTCCCTCTGCTTCAACCTGCGTTTGCTCGGCACGCGCCGCCTCCTGAGTGTCCGCGCGCGCGCTCGTCTCCTGGCCAGCACCGAGCAAGCGCACATCGACATCGGTCAGTGGCGCCTGCAGGATCTGGGCACCCGCTACGGCGGCCCAATACTGTTCCCGCGCGGCTTCGGGAGCGAGCGCGAGCAGCTCGGCGCGGGTTGGGATGATCAGCTCACCCCCCTGCCGCAGGCGATTGATGTTGCCATCGACAAAGGCATTTGGGCTGTTACGATATAACGCGAGCGCGATCTGTTCCAAGGTGACGCCGGGCATCGCCAGACGCCTTCCAATCTCGGTGAGTCCCACGCCAGCAGGCACCGGCCCGTAGCGTAATGGGAACTGAACAGATGTTGCTTGCCCTTGTCCGCCGACCGCTGGCGGATCGAGCAGCACCGCATACTCCTTCACCAATCGCCCGTCCGGCCAGAGCAGTTCGATCAATAGGGCCAAATAGGGCTCGCGAATCGGCGCGCGGCTGGTGACTTGAATGATCGGTTCATCCCGTGGGCCGATCATCGGCGTAAACCGCATCTCGGTCAGGAACGCTGGCCGTTCGAGCCCCGCCTGCTCGAAGGCCAAAGGGTTGGCAAGGCGCGCCTCGATTCGATCAAGGTCCAACGCCTCGACTTCTAGGAGATCGATCTCGCCGTAGAAGGGCTGATTCAACGCCGACTGCGGGCGCAGCTCGCCAACCTCCAGTGCGGCGGTCTGCGGAGCAGGAAACAGCAGGACGATGGCGAGGGCAAGCAACCCGCCCAGAGCCTTAGATCGGCATCGCTCTCGCTTGACGATCGGCAGCCCCACGCGCGTGCCGCGATCAACGCTCGAACAGGAGTCGAAGCATCCGGCGCAGCGGTTCGGCCGCGCCCCACAGCAATTGATCGCCGACGGTAAAGGCGTTGAGGAACGCTGGCCCCTGCGCCATTGGGCGCAGTCGGCCGACCGGGATGCTCAGGGTGCCGGTGACCGCCGCTGGCGACAGCTCGGCGACGGTCTGCTCGCGCTCGTTCGGGATCACCCGCACCCAGTCGTTGGCCTCGGCGAGCATGGCGGTGATCTCGTCGATCGGCATCACGCGCTTGAGCTTGATCGTCAGCCCTTGGCTGTGGCAGCGCATCGCGCCGATGCGCACGCAGGTGCCGTCGATCGGGATCGCGTTCTCTGCGCGGCCCAGGATCTTGTTGGTCTCGACGCCGGCCTTCCATTCCTCCTTCGACTGGCCGTTGTCCATCGGCTTGTCGATCCAGGGGATCAGACTGCCGGCGAGCGGCGCCCCGAACTGCTCGGTTGGGAAGGCCCCGGCGCGCATCGCCTCGGTCACGGCGCGGTCGATGTCGAGGATCGAGCTGCGCGGATCGGCCAGCAGGTCGCTGACGCTCGCTTGCAGCGCACCCATCTGCGAGAGCAGCTCGCGCATGTTGCGCGCGCCCGCACCCGAGGCGGCCTGATAGGTCATGGCACTGACCCAGTCGACCAGATCGCGCCGCAGCAGCTCGCCGACCGCCATCAGCATCAGGCTGACTGTGCAATTGCCGCCGATGAAGTCGCGCTTACCGGCATCCAGCGCGCGCTGGATCACCTCGAGATTCACCGG
>PWTO01000314.1 GCA_003562815.1 Chromatiaceae bacterium
AAAACACTAAAACATAAAAGCGCCCCTCGGGCGCCGGTTAGAAAGATCTTGGGAACACAGATCTCAGCGCACGGAGCAGGTTGCTTGGGATGATCGGCAGCGGGGTGATCCCCTGCTAGCGTACCGGGCCGCGCTTCTCGTACCACTTCTTGCAGAAGCCGATGAAGGCGGCGTTCGCATCGCGCGGCGGCTCGGTCATGGGCTTCTCCAGGAATCCCCAATGACAGCTGTCATGCAGATGCACTACACTCTTGGTCTGTGACGGAAGCTGGAGTTCTCACATGTCGGCTAGTAATGCATTAGTGCAAACGCGGATCGAACGGTCTGTGAAAGATCGCGCCGCTGTGGTGCTGGATGGGCTGGGGCTCACGGTCTCTGATGCGGTGCGGATCTTGCTAACGCGCATCGCCAACGAAGGCCGTCTACCCATCGAACTGACGGTGAATCGCGAGGAATACGACGCATGGTTTCGCGCGAAAGTGTTGGAGGCAATGCATGATCCACGCCCGGGCATACCGCAAGAAGAGGTCGAGGCTCTGTTTGCGGCGAAGCGCGCTGAGGCTGAGAAGAAGGCGCTCGGGTGAGGCTGGTTTGGTCGCCTTTTGCGATCGAGGATCGCGCGCAACTCTTTGATTTTATCTCGCTCGAGAACCCGACGGCGGCTGTTCACTGCGACCGCGAAATCGCCAAGCAAGCGGATTTATTGAAAGATTTTCCAGAGATGGGTCGGCAAGGCCGAGTGGAGGGAACCCGTGAATTGGTTGTTCAACGAACGCCCTTCCTGGTTGCCTATTACATTGGCGATAAGGTCGTTCGCGTTCTTCGCGTATTGCACGGCTCCCAGATGTGGCCGGATTCTTTCGGTGATCTTAACGACTAAGAACTGGTCATGCCGTCAGCGCATTGAGCTCTGCCACCATGCCGCGGGTAGTGGCTTCTGAGAGGCGTGGCATTGGCAAGTGGGCCTGCGCTATCAACAAAAACAGATCCTCATCAGCGTCAATACCTAGCGCCCGCTTGGCCTCCAGATCGTCGATGCGACCGAGGGAAAAGTCGAGCAGTGTGGAGTAGTTCTGATTATCCGCCGCTTCAGCGGCCTCGAAGGTCTCGACGAGATAGCGCAGTTCGGCATTGAGAATGGCGTCTAAGGAGGTATCGGACTTGGCTGCGATCATCTCAGCACGCTTGAGCAGGACGCGATCGACCGCACCGATAAAATTGCCTGTCGTCATCAATTTTTCTCCTGCGGCTTATGGGAATTCATGCGGAGGTTGCCCTCGTTCTCGAAATCCTGCGCTGTCCTTTCGTTCGCGAGCATCGGCTGTGCGGTCGACTGGTTGTGCCGTCTGTTATCGGCTCAGTCGAGTGTTGCGAGCAGGTTAAAGGTCGGAAGGTTAGCACGGCTGAGATTGGGGGCAGGATCGATGCTGGCTTTTGGCAAGTCGCGCGGCGGCTTGCTGATAGGTCTCGCCTGGATGCGCGAGCCGCTCGATCTCGCGCTTGGGGATGCCGAGGATGCTCTCCTCACCAAGCCGTTGCCGGCGATCAGCACCTGTCGCGCTCTTCTCGTCCTTGTTGCCGAAACGGAAGTGGAAGGCTGTCACCTGGCGACCGGTCTTGATCTGGTCCCACTCGAGCCACATCGGCGAATGCTCGTTGATCTGTCGGACGGCGATGTCGATGACGAAGCGCTTCAGGTCACGGATCGATTTGTACCGGTCCTCGATCTGGAACGCCTGCTTGAGCCACTGCACCTCTACTTTGCGCTCGCCTGCCTGGCGCCACTGCATGATCAGCTCGTACAAGCGGATGGCGTGGTTGCTGGTCATCTTGGCAACATCGCGCAGATGGTAGGTGGTGAACTGGCGGGTGAGCTGGTTCAGGTACGGCAGCACCGGCTTGCTGAACCGCAACCGGATCAGGCCCTCGCGCTCGCGGTAGATCACCTCCTGCACCCAGCGGAACTTCCTCACCTCGACCTGTGCATCGCCATCTGGCCCGTATGGGACGCTGATGTAACGGTCGAACAGCCGCTCGGCCGCTGCCTTCAGATCGCGGTAGGCCACCTGCCGGGGGATGTCCGCCGACTCGGCGATGTCCAGCCCCTTGACGGTGTAGAGCACCTCGTCGGTCAGCGCCTGATCATCGCGGCGGATCTGGGCGATGCAGGCGAGCAGGATGCGATGCTCGACGGTGGAGAGGCGATAGCGGGCCTCGACCAAGGCGTTGGCTTTGCAGATCAGTTGCTGGCTCGACATCGCTTGGAAAAGAGAGTCTGAGTGATGGACTCACATGATGGTATCAATCCCTCCCTGTTTTGGGTACCAATCCCTCACACCTTCGGTATCAATCCCTCTTACTATTGGTATCAATTGCTCACACAATCAGGATATTTCCTCTTTAGAGACAGTCGCTTGCGCGATCGAAAAGGGGAAAAGGAGAAAATGTCATAAAAGGCGTATGAAGCCAGAAGAAGAGCAGATCGGCTCAAGATTGGCCGTCAGGGGGGCTGAGGTCGTGGTGGCCGCTGGGAAGTGGGCCTTCGGTATCAATCGCTCACACTATCGGCGACGATTGTTGTGAGGCTCTGCTCTCAACTCTCTGGCAGCGAGCGTCTGACGCTCCGCATCATCTGCTAGCGCACCGGGCCGCGCT
>PWTO01000152.1 GCA_003562815.1 Chromatiaceae bacterium
ACGAGATATTGAGCCGAACGGACCGGGATCGAACGCGTTCGAGATCGATCTCCGCAAGCATCCAAACCCCATCCTGATATTGAGGATCGAGCATCAGGTTGGTCAGCTCCGAGGGTGTCGGAATCGCTTGAACCTCGTCCTCAAAATAGACTTCTACGGCTTCCTGGATCGCGCCCGGCAGATCTTGCCAATCATCCGCAGCTGAAAAACAACCGGGTAGATCCGGAATCGTCACCCCGTGTGCGTGGTTCGCATCGCCCACATGAACGTACACCGGATACAGCATTATTAGGACCTGATTCTATTTCGTTAACAAACGCTAACGCGCACCCTCAAGGAGGATGGGCGAATCCACCAAAGCCCGCAGGAAAATCCCACGGGCGCCGTTCTCGTCGCGTTCCATTTCGATCCCGTTCGAGCGAATGACCTTCGCGGACCCGATGTTGATGATCTCACCCGTCCAGCTCGCTGTTTTTGACGTGTACGCCTCACAGACGTGCACCAGCTTCTTCCCACGCTCTATACACTTTTGTTCTAGCCGTTGGCCGAACTTATAGTGTGCAAACGAGAGGAGGCTGCGGACAGACTTGCGGCGGAGCTTTCGCCCAGCCTTTGACGTCATCTGCTTCGTTTCAAACGTCGGCAGGAGGATGACATCGAAGTTGTCCGTCAGAAAACGAGCGACTTTCCAGTGGAGTTCGTCGATCAGGTGCTTGATCTTTCGTCGGATGGCATCCGCCGCTTTTGTAAAAGACAGGCGTTTGCGCGTCCCTTCCGCTTTATCACGACGAGACAAGAGACGGTCCAGATGATGCGCTAGGCGCACAATCCTCTGGAAATCGTCTTGCCCTAGATGACCGACGTGATGGTCGCTAAAGAATGTCTGGAATGTTCTCACTCCTGGGTCAAGGGCCACCAGACGGCCTTGGTTCTCGGCTGCATCTGATTCTTTTAGAACCGGGAGGGAGACGTACCACTTGTTGGCAAACTTGATGACACGACCATCACGCAGATTCATCGGTAGCGCCTCTGCGAATTTGACTTCGCCCAAGGCGCTAACGTTGAACCCACGCCGATCTTTTGACCACTGATCGTTCCTGAGAAAGAACGACTGCTGCGCATCCTTGCGCGATTTGAAGCGACACCGGCTGAACTCGCCAGTGCGCTTGAACGTTGCGATCGCTTGTTTGATGGTCTGGCAGGCTTCTGCGACAGCACCGTCGCGGATGGCTCGCGGACAGTTCTTTGTCCAGGGGTATTCCTCAGCTAGATGGGGGATCAGGTACTTCTTGATCGCCATGAAGTTCGGGTGGACGATCCGAAGATTCAGCAGCCAGATCGTCTCGTTGTAGACAAACCGATAGGTGCCGATCCAGGCGTTCAGCCGCTTCTCTTGTTGCCTCGTTGGTCGCATTTGGATGCGCTTCGCCCGTGTGATCGGTTCGTCTGTCTTGCCCGCCAACGAAGCCATGAACGATGGCCAATAAATCGTCGGCGAGTTCGCGTTCGGGTTCTCTTTGATCCCCACCGAGAACCACGAGTTCGCTGCCGCACTCGCGGATAATCCACTCAATGAGGTCACATCCGACACGGGCGAGTCGGTCTTTGTGGGCAACCACAACTTGGAGCTTCTCTCCGCGCAGGACGCGTCCCAGTACGGATTTAAGCCCTTGACGCTGATCGTCGAGGGCGGAGCCGATGTCTTGGACGATGTCGGCTTCGGGGAAGCGTTCTCGCATCGACTGGACTTGTCGCTCGAGGTCTGGTTTCTGCGCGGGCGAAGACACGCGGCAATAGCAGACGACAGTAGGCTTGGGCTCGACGGCGGCTCCAAGGTAGGAATCGACATCGAACCGGCGTTGCCCGCTGGCAGTGCGGTAGGTGCTGATGCGCCCTTCGTTGGCGTATTTTCGGAGTGTGTTGGCATGGAGTCCTAGTATCTTAGAGGCCTCTCGGGATGGGACATACCTGGGCATGTGCGCTTCGCGTTTGGTCTAGTATGTTGGCTTAAGTTAGCATACTAACACCTAGGTTTTAACTCCACGACCAACCAGCCTGTCGATAGATATTGCGCAGCGTCCCCAAGGGCAAGTCTTTGCGTGGATGGGGTACCACCACATGCCCCGGCTTTAGCTGATGCTTGAACTTCTGGTGGTCACCTTTGCCGCCCACGCAAGTCCAGCCTTCCGCCTCGAGACGCTTGATGATGGCCAGGCTGTTCATGATGTGTAGATTTACACATCATTGGCGAAATGGGCAACCGAGCTGGGCTTGCGCACCGCTGAATCGAAGGGTGCTGGCCGGTCAAAAAACCGCCCGCACTGACCTCAGTGCGGGCGGCATAGCCTTCTGAAACTACGCTCTTATTCAGGCGTTCAGGCGTTCAGGCGTTCAGGCGTTCAGGCGTTCAGGCGTTCAGGCGTTCAGGCGATCTTGTGCTCTTGCCTAGCCGCCCTCGGGCAGACCAAGCTCACGCCAGAGCTTCAGCGTCGGCGCCGACTGATTCATGGTGTAGAAGTGCAAACCGGGCGCGCCGCCGTCGAGCAGGCGCTGGCACAGCTCGAGCACCACGTCATGGCCGAAGCTGCGAATCGATTCCTTGTCATCGCCAAAGCCCTCCAGCCGCTTCCTGATCCAGCGCGGGATCTCGGCGC
>PWTO01000117.1 GCA_003562815.1 Chromatiaceae bacterium
ATATCGCGCATGAGCGCCGCTAACTTCTCGAACGGGTAGGGTTGCAGGCGGCTGAGGTTTGGGTTCATCGCAACGAGAAGGCGGTGGGCTGGCATCAAGCCTCGCCGCCATTGGAAAGCGGGCTTCTAGGGGCAATTGCCCAGTATAGGGCAGGGTGCCCGATCCGCTCCACTCACAGACAGCCGAGACAGCCGGCGGAGGACGTTGCGATGAGCCTGATCGATACCATCCATCATGTGAGCCTGATCGTCGCCGATACCGAACGCGCGCTCGCGTTCTATCGCGATCTGCTCGGGCTCGAGGTCGATCCAACGCGCCCGGAGCTGGGCTTCGCGGGCGCCTGGCTGCGCGTGGGCGCTCAGCATATCCATTTGCTGGAGCTGCCGAATCCAGACCCGGTCGAGGCGCGCCCCGCCCATGGCGGACGGGATCGGCATCTGGCGCTGACGGTGCCCGATCTCGATGCCACGATCGCCGTGCTCGACGCCGCCAAGCGCCCCTACACGCTCAGTCGCTCCGGTCGCCGCGCGCTGTTTACGCGTGATCCCGATGCCAATGCGCTCGAGCTGATCGAGCAGCCGCGTTACCAGCCGCGGTAATACCAGAGGTTGTTCCAGTCCGAGGGCGTGAGTGGCTCGCTGCGGGCGCTGGATGGTTCAGAACGGGATGGCTCCGAAGGCTCGGGGGCTTGATCCTCGACGAGACTGCCGCGCGTGAGTGGCCCGCCACCCATTGGTGCTAGCGGGTTGAACCAGGGGCCGCGGTTGAAGTACAGCCGGCGTTCGGTCTCGATGAACTCGCGCATCTCCTGGCGTCGCCGCCGTTGTTGCTCTTGGCGCTCGTCGCGCTTGGCCGCGCCGAGTGGGTCTAGCGCGTCATGTCTGGCCTGATGTGCGGCACGCCGTTGCGCATGTAAGGCGCGGCGCTGAGCCCGCACTTCCTCGAGCCAACGCAGGATCGGCGGTGGATGCTGCGTGCCCGGTGCCGGCGAGGGCGCCGCTATGGGCGCAGGCATGGATGCAGACGGCGAGGGTGTTTGCGCGGCGGGCGCTTGCCGCGCAGCGGCGGCTTGCGGCTCGTCGAGCGGAGCGCCCTGAGCCATCGGTTCAGTGTCGGCAAGACCAAGCCCCAGGCTCACGAGCAGGGCGAGGATGCATGTACGTGAAAAGCGCGTGATCGACATAGTCAACCCGATCGGATGCATGATGAGGATTTCAACGCCAAGGCGCTCACTGGTCGGTTGGGTGTTTATCGAGGCGGTCGTGGACCTCGCGCCGCAGGCAGCTCAGGGTTTGACCGCAGCGGATCGGCGTTGCATCCCGAGTGGCGATGAAAAACACATCCTCGACCTCGGCGCCGACGGTGGCGATTTTGGCGCCCCGGACCTGGATGTCGCAACGCTCGAAAACGGTCCCGATCTCGGCCAGCAACCCGGGCCGGTCGCGGGTGGTGAGCAGCATGAGCGTGCGCTGATTGGCCGCATCGTCGGTAAAGCTGATCCGGGTCTCGATGGGAAAATACCGCAACTGGCGCGGCAGGCGCCGGTTGACGCGTGGCTCGGTGTTCGGAGACTGCCGCAGCTCGTGGCGCAGCTGCTCGGCCAACTCGTCGCTGACCTCGCCCTGCTCAAGCGGCTCATGCTCACGGGTCAGCACCTGGAAGACATTCAGCGCCATGCCGTCATCGGTGGTGATGATGCGGGCATTGACGATATCCAGGTTGCGCTGATCGAGCAGCGCGGTGATGCGCACGAAGAGATGTTCGCAATCCTGGGTGTAGATAAAAATCTCGGTACAGCCGCGCGTCGGTAACCGGCGCAAATTGACCATTGGCAGATCCTCAGGCCGCGCCTCGAGAATGCGCTTGGTCTGCCAAGCGATCTCCTCCGGTTGACTGGGCGCGAAGAAATCCACCGCGAAGCGAAACCAGAGATTGCGGCAGTCCTCGGCCTCGATGCCCTGGCGCGCGAGAATGCGCATGGCCTCGGTCTGCTTCTGCTCGATGAGCACATCCTGCGCCTGCGGGTTGTCGAGCCCGCGGTCGAGGCTGCGCCGCGCCGCGTGGTACAGCTCGCGCAGCAGAGCATCCTTCCAGGTGCTCCAGCGTTTCGGATTGGTGCCGCGCACATCGGCCACGGTGAGCAGGTAGAGGTAATCGAGGCGGTTGATATCGCTGATCTGCTCGGCAAAGGCCTGGATCACGGCCGGGTCCGAGATGTCCTTGCGCTGCGCGGTGACCGACATCAGTAGATGGTTCTCGACCAGCCAGGCCACCAGCCGGCTGTCGAACTCGCTGAGGTAGTGCAGTTGGCAGAAATCCCAGGCGTCGTGCGCGCCGAGCACGGAATGATCGCCGCCGCGACCCTTGCCGATATCGTGGAACAGGGCGGCCAGATAGAGGATCTCGAGCTTGGGCACGCGCCGCGCGACCGCGCTGCACAGCGGCAGTTCGTGATCGTGCGCGGGGACCGAGAAGCGGCGCAGATTGCGCAGCACGCGCAGCGTATGCTCGTCGACGGTATAGACGTGGAAGAGGTCGTACGGCATGCGCCCGACGATATTGGCAAAGGCCGGGATATAGCTCGCGAGCACCCCATAGCGGTTCATCCGCCGCAGGGTATCGGTGACCCC
>PWTO01000304.1 GCA_003562815.1 Chromatiaceae bacterium
CGGCGAGGTCTATCTGCTCGGCTCGCTGCTGCTGCCCGGGCTCAAGGCCGATCCGCCGACGCTCGAAGTCGCCGGCGAGACCGTGCGCCTGCTCTACGCGCGCCCCGAGCGCCTGGAGCCCTGGAGCGGCAAGACCCTGCGCGAGGTCGATCTGACCGTGCAGGTGCGCCACGCGCCCGGCGTGCCGGTGCCCGAGATCGAACCGCCCACCCCGGCCGCCGCCACCCTCCACCCCCGCTTGCAACGCTGGATCGCCCCATGACCCGACGCACCATTGCCTGGCATCGCCTCCTGCCCCGCCATCGCCGCCTGCTCGTCTGGTGGATCATCGCCGGGCTCGGCGTGGCTGGCCCCTGGGCGATGCAACTGCTCAGCCGGCCAAGCGCATCGAGCGGCGAGCCGTGCCGGGTGACGCGCATCTCCGATGGCGACACCATCCGCGCCACCTGTCAGGGCGAGGCGCTGCGCGTGCGCCTCTACTGCATCGACGCGCCCGAGACCGATCAACACCCCTGGGGCGCGGACAGCACCGAGCACCTGCGCCGCATCACGCCGACGACGATCGGCCTGGTCAGGCACAACACCGACCGCTATGGACGCGTGATCGGCGAGCTGTTCGACGGCGAGACCAGCTTGAACCTCGCCATGGTTCGCGTCGGCCAAGCGGCGGTCTATCCGCAGTATTGCTCCGATCCGGCGTACTTCAGCGCCGAACGTGCGGCTAAGTCCGCCGGGCTTGGTATCTGGCGCACGCCCGGCCTGCACCAGCGGCCTTGGGAGTGGCGGCGGCGTTGAGGCGGCGGGCTCATGGCGATGAACGCTAAGCAAGGATCAAGCCCGCTGCGCCGAGTCGAACAGTGCGGCTGACGCGAATTGTGACCGAGGTCACAGTTTTGGACTTTCAACAGGGTGGCGCATTCGATGGTGGCTAGCCCTGAGAGGAATCATTGCTAGACTCGACCGAGGCGCAGTGTGCGCTTGGGGCAGAGGATTGGGGAAAGGAAGGGGATTGCCAGCCGTGGACATATCGCTGATCGGTGGGGACCGGTCGGATTTCCGTAGCATCAACAACAGCACCCGTTCTGCATCTGCAGTTTGTAACGGGGTGTTTGCGCGCGCGTGACTTTGTTCCGGCAGGCTGAGCGGGCTAGGCCGATTCTGTCTAATCAACTGTTGGGGCACAAAAGAATTTGAAGGTGGTAATGCCAGGAGTTATGCACAAAGCCGCTGACGCGTTCGGCATTAGTCGCGATCTGCCACTAAACTACCAGACGCGAGAGAGTGCTGATGGTGTTCTGGTTGACAGCCTTACGCGCGACAAACACCTCGTTATCTATGGTAGCTCAAAGCAGGGCAAAACCTCACTGCGTAAACATTGCCTTCAGCCAAACGACTACATAACCGTTCATTGCTCTAATAAGTGGGAAATTCAGGATCTGCATTCCGCAGTCTTGAAGCGGGCTGGCTTTGAGGTTAACCAGTCGACGACGAAGACAGCTTCGGGTAAGCAAAAAATCTTCGCAAAAGCCAAAGCCGCCTTGTTTGGCTCAAGCGCTGAAGGAGGTGCAGAGGCAGAACGACAGCAAACGACGCAGGAGACTACGGCGCCGCTGGAACTTGATCCGGAAGACGTTAATGACGTCATAGCCGCTCTTGGTCACATTCACTTCGGACAGTTTATTGTACTTGAAGACTTTCACTACCTTCCGATAGAGACGCAGAAAGATTTCAGTGTCGCATTGAAGGCCTTTCACGAGAACTCTCCATACTGTTTCATTGTGATCGGTGTATGGCTTGAGGAGAACAGGCTTACCGTATATAACGGTGACCTAACCGGTCGTATTCTTTCTGTGAACGCAGATCAATGGACTCGGGAAGAACTTTCTAGAGTAATTCAAACGGGCGAAGAACTGCTCAACATTTCATTCAGCGAGAATTTTAAAACAGGCCTGCTCGATGGTTGCTTCGAAAGCGTGTTCATCGTCCAAGAGGTCTGCTACAGGTGCTGCTCAAACGATGGGATTTACGATACTCGCGATGAACGCAGAATCGCGGGAGTGAGTCAAGATCCACGTGCAATGATCGCCGAGGTAGTTGGGCAGCATACAGGACGCTTCAACTCTTTCCTCACCCAATTCGCAGACGGTTTCCAAGCTACCGATCTAGAAATGTACCGCTGGTTGCTGTATCCAGTGCTGACTTCCAGTGTAGAGGCATTGGAGCATGGGGTTCGTCAAGCAGACATTCGCCGTTGTTTACGTGAGCACCATCCGCAAAGGGAAGGCTTAAACCCAGGTAATGTTACGCAGGCTCTTCTCTCCGTCGGAAACCTTCAAGTCAAGAAAGACATAAAATCCATTGTCCTGGATTACGATCAAACCAATCTGCGCCTCAATGTCGTAGATCGCAGCTTTCTGATATGGGTTGAGAATCAGGATAGAAGAGAGTTGCTAGAGTTGGTGGGGCTGCCTGAAATATAATTTTCCAACAAGTTGTTACAGTCGACCACCCAAAGCGTGGCCGCGCTTCAGGTGATCGGCTGAGCCGTACGTTAGCACTAATGATGAACCATCTCGGGAATCTTCTAGAGAAGATCGAAAGCGAAAGAGATCGGCACCTCGATCTGGGAAAAGCAACGCTTGAAGCTGACGGACGCAAGCTATTCGCTATCGACTTCTTGGCTATCGCGGCGATCAATCGTTCTCTCAGCAACAGCAACGCGTTCGTTCAGTTGGTTCATGCACAAAATTACCTGGCCGCAGCATCACTAGTCAGGCTTCAACTCGACACCTTCTTGCGATTCTTTGCTTTATACCTAGTGAACGATCCTCACGAGTTCGCAACGTCGGTGCTTGGAGGCACTGAAGTACGGAAGCTGAAAGATCGTTCGGGCACACCAATGACAGATAAACATCTAGTTGACACTGTTGCCTCTGAATTCCCCTGGGTGCCAAACGTTTACAAGCAAACCTCTGGTTTTATCCATTTGTCAGACAAGCACATATTTAGCACCATTCAAATTCAATCAGAGCAGGGTGATGGAATGCTATCAATGCACATAGGCTCAAATCCAAACCGTTTTCCTGAAAAGATTTGGGTGGAGATGGCTGATGGTTTCATGGCGGCTACTGGCGCACTGTTCCAATACCTAGAGGGCTGGAGATTTACAAAGGCCAATCCGGAGCTAGTCCAGTCTGCTAGAAAGCACCTAGATGAGTGCTAATCGGGTAAGAACGGGTGTTTAGCCCGCCCTCCCCACACCACCTAATATGCGAGTTCGCATTAGGCGGTTCAAAAGAAAGGAGCACATGAGGACTTCAGCCAGAGCTATGCGCTTTCATGGCCTTGACTATCCCCTAGTCCACCTTTTGCGGCTAGCCCCAGAGCAGCAGATCAAGAGTCTGATTTTAATTATTTAAATTAGGTCGTTGTTGACCACTAAGCTAAGTATTGGAGCAGGCGATGATCAAAGTCCGAGAAACTTGTGTGTGCTGGTTTCCGTTTCATCTTTCCAGCAGTTCACCCCGTTGCCGTCAGATTCTCGAAAAGTTCGGCCTGACGCTTGTTAGCAGGACGAACGGCTTGCTTGGATGTCCGCCGCTCACCGGGATGATCCGAATGCTCCCCGATCAAGTGATGATACTTTTCAGCCAGTGGCCTTACAGGCTCTGGTTTTGGGACAGGCGTTCTCGCCGGAGGCAGCAGCTTGAGCGCGTCTCGAGCCGTGCGGTCGCCAAGGAGCTGATAGCGGATCTCACGCGCAAGCGCCTCGGCCAACAGTGACGGAACTGCGTTGCCGATCATCTTCTGAACGTCAGTCCGGCCACAGTCAAAGCTCAATCCATCCGGGAATGTTTGGATTCGACACATCTCCGCAGCCGTCAACTTCCTGTTGCTCCAATGAAACGGGCCGATGGATGAGCCGGGCTGAGCCTGGATCGTCCATGAAGGAAGACGTTTGGACAGCTTGAGCATGAAGCTCCAGTAGCGCGTTCGCCAGCCGAACAGTGGCTCCCCGCCTCCACGATTTGTGTGCCACAGGTAGTTGTTCCCCTCCGGGATGGAAGGCAGCAGGTCAGCCCATTTTCCGCCGACCTTCAGAGATGGATCTGCCGGATAGCGCGGGAGGTCGCCAATCGCGTCCCAAGCTGTCCGATATGGCACGAGCCCCTTCGCTAGCAGCGCTTCGTTGTCAGCCGCGCAGTGGGTTGGCTTCGGAAAAACAAACTCAGTGCCATCGCGGCTTCCGATGAGAAAGACGCGCTCTCGAATCTGTGGAACACCGAAATGCGCGGCGTTGAGCATCTCCCAGCTAACCTTGTAGCGGGTTCCGGTTTCTCTGTTGATCTGCTCGATGCCTTGAAGCAAGTAGCGCAGCCCTTCGTCCTTGTTCTTGTAGGCCAACCCATACACGTTCTCGAGGAGAAAGGCCTTTGGGCGTGCATCGCGAAGCACACGCAGATATGCTGTAAGCGTATCTGCGCGGGGGTCATCGAGGCGGAGCGCGTCGCCTTTGGCCCAGTAGCCGGATTTCGAGAACGGTTGGCAAGGGGGGCCTGCGATCAGGATGTCAGCATCGCCGGGCTTGACATCCGCCGCGTTCAGGATCGCTTCCGAGCTGTGGTCGTGGATATCACCTTCGAGAACGGGCCAGCTACGGTTACGGCGCAAAGCCGAGCAGGCAGCGCTATCGAGTTCCACCGCCGCTATGGTCTCGAAACCGGCCGCCTCGAACCCGAAGTCAAGCCCTCCGACGCCGGTGTAGAGACTAATCGCGCTGTGCATGGTGCTCGTGCCTCGTTCTCATGGGGGTATGGTTCTTCGCGACGCCTTTGAAGGCGAGGTTACCACGATAGCAGATGAAACTTGTACTAACAATACAAACTTATTTCCAAGAATGCTTCGGGTAAAGTTGCGCGAAGCCATGGACGACTACCGCCGCCGGTTCGGCGACCGCATGACGCACGAGAAGCTGGCTAACGTGACGGGGTTATCCCGAGCCACTTTGGAGTCGTTGGCGTCGCGCGAGTCGTACAACACACGTTTGAGCACGATTGACAAGCTTTGCAGAGCGCTGTGCTGTGAGCCGGCAGACCTCTTGGAGCTTGTTAAGGACGAGGAAGGAGCTGGCTGTGAAGATCGACAAGAAGGTCGCTGCTGATTCTCTAAGAGCGGAGGCGCGCCGGCTCAAGGACGAGGAGCCGGCAAACGCGGCGTGGGAACAAAAAATCGAAGAACTGTCGCGATTGTGCGAGGCGGGCGTCTCGAAGACGCACATCGCGTTTCTCGGGACGGCGATTCTTGCGAAGACCGTTGATTCGGATGCCGACCTTTTTGCCATCAAGCCAGAGCATGCGGACGGTAATCTGCGGGCATTCTCGGCTCGGACGTTGTGTCATTCAGTGCTTGTCCCACTTTCCGCCGAGCTTGGGTTTAGCCTCGGTGTGACGGGGCGCGAGCCTTTGAATAATCAGCCTTACTTCCGAATGACCCGCCTCGACGACGGAACTCCCGTCCATGCCGGAGGCCGCGTAGCGTTCGATTACATGGTTCAGCTTGTGCGAGAGCTGGATGCCACACATGACAGCGGAGAAGCCAGGTCTGCGCTGCGTGCGTTCGTTAAGGTCAGATCAGGTTACCAACCTCGCTATGTTGACCACGATGGGGGGCATCTTGTTGAATCGGCTGCTCTTGCTGATCTGATCTCAAGATTCGTTCGTGACGACTCAGAAAGAGGAAAGCGTGCACAGGCAGTTGTTGCCGGTTTGGTCGATGTGTTTGCTGGCCCGGATCGTGTTGAGAGTGGGCGCATCAACGACCCAAGTAGGAGGCATCCTGGCGACGTTTGTGTCCGCGCGGCTTCCGGTGAGGGAGCATGGGAAAAAGCGATTGAGGTTCGTGACAAGCCGGTTTCTTCTTCTGATGTTTTCGTCTTCGGCAAGAAGTGCATCGATATGGGGGTCCGCGAGGCAGCCGTTGCAATGTTTTCTGAGCGTCAACAGCTAATCGATGAGCAAGCACTTCAGCGTTGGGCGGGAGAGTTTGGTATTGGTCTGACACTCTTCTATGGTTGGACCGCCTTCGTTGAGCAAGCGTTGTTTTGGAGCGAACTGCCAAAACCAGTTGCTGCTGGCCGTGCAGCTACCCATATCCACGAACGTCTGGTCGCCGTTGAAGCCTCGTCGCGGGGTGT
This sequence comes from Chromatiaceae bacterium, assembly GCA_003562815.1. GTDB lineage: Bacteria > Pseudomonadota > Gammaproteobacteria > Chromatiales > Chromatiaceae > Lamprobacter. The sequence goes on from PWTO01000304.1 coordinate 6,194, forward strand.
CGAGCTTTGGAACACATTGATCAAGCAAGGGTGAGAGCAATCTGCCAGGAGTGTTCCTTCATCTACCCACATGCGCCGTGACCCGCTAGAGTAGCCGGCCCTATCGAGACCCGAGCTGCACAGCATCTATCCATGTCAGACCACGCTTTCTCCGAAGTCGAGCGCGAGGCCGTCTACAAGGCCATCTTCAGCCGCCGCGATGTACGCCGCGACTTCCTGCCGGACCCTATCCCGGAGCCCGTGCTCTCGCGCATCCTCGGCGCAGCGCATCATGCGCCGAGCGTCGGCTTCATGCAGCCCTGGGATTTCATCTTGGTGCGGGATCTTGGCATCCGGCAGCGAATCAAGGCCGCCTTCGAGCAAGCCCATGCGGAAGCGGCCGCGCAGTTCGAGGGCGCGCAGCGCGAGACCTACCGCAGCCTCAAGCTCGAGGGCATTCTCGAGGCCCCGCTCGGGATCTGCGTCACCTGCGATCGCGACCGCCATGGTCCCGTCGTCATCGGTCGCAGCCAGAACCCGGAGATGGACCTCTACAGCAGCGTCTGTGCCGTGCAGAATCTGTGGTTAGCCGCTCGTGTCGAGGGCCTCGGTGTCGGCTGGGTGAGCATCATCGACCATACCGCGCTGGCTGATCTACTCGGCTTGCCTGATCACGTGCAGCCGGTAGCCTATCTCTGCATTGGCTATGTCACATTCTTCCGTGAGCGCCCGGAACTCGAGGACGCTGGCTGGCTAGATCGCACGGACCTCAAGACCCTGATCCATCACGACCGCTGGGGTCAGCACGACTGAGCCAAACAGAGGCGAGTGCTCAGCGCCTCGGGTCGTCCGCCGCCACCACCGGCCGATGATCCGAGCCCTGCCAGCGCTTACCATTCACCGGCGGCGTGGTCGCCTCGCTAAACCCCGCCGCCGCAGGACCGGCAACCAGAATGTGATCAATCGCCCCACCCGGAAACCGCCGCAGCACATAGGTCGCATCCAGATCGCCGGAGAGCAGCCGCGCCGAGTCATCAACCCCAAGCAAGATGGCGATGCTGTCATCGTAGCCATCCAGCCCACCAGGGCCGCACAGGCCCTCACAGGTGCCGTCTGTCGGCGCGCAGTCCTCGTCCGGATCAATCCCAACCCGCAGCACCCGACCCGGCGCCTGGATATTGAAGTCACCGGCCACAACGAGGCTACGCCCGGCTTCGAGCACGTCCACCGCATCCACCGCCAGCCCCGCAGCCTGGACCTCGCGCAAGCGCGCGTTCTCGCGATCGTCCGCCGTGCAGTCCTCACCGCGCGAGCTTTTCCAGTGCACTGCGTAGACGCTGAGCCCATTGGCCAGATCAGCCCGCAGGAAGCCTCGCGAAGGTACCGGATCGCCGGTGTCGATATCGACCCGCAGCTCGCGGCTCGCAAGCCCAGCCTCCGAGGTCTGCGGTGGGTACCCATCGCCCGCAGGCTTGCGCCCGGTCAGATCCCATTCGGCAAGCGCCTCGATCGGGATCTGGCTCAGGATCGCCACCTCGAGCGACTTCCACCAGGTGCCAGTGATCGCCGCCGGTGGTGAGAAGTCGCTGATCGCCCAGTGCGCGAAGCCGCCTGCCTCAGCTGCGGCCCGCACTTGATCCTCAGCAACGACCTCCTGCAGCACGAGCACATCAACCGGCCCAACAGCGGCCAGCGCCTGCGCGACACGCTCAGCAACCACGCGCGGGGGCTGCTCGCCGCCCTCGATGTTCCAGGTCATCAGCCGCAGCCCATCAGCGGACGCCGCGCTGACGGCTGCGAGCAGCAAGATCGTCGCTAATCGGAACGGAGTCGGTCGCATCAGGGATCTCAACAGGAGGATCGGTCTCGAGTGGTCCCACAAGGGTAGGGGTGTGCAGCGTTGGCGTCGAGTTGTCGCAAACCGTCCGCAGCTGTCGTGCCTCTGACAACGCCCACCATGCGCCGCCGGGGTGAACCCCGATCGCGCCCAGTTACCGCTTGAACAGGCGCCCTTGCGCGAGTTGGCTTGTGTATTGCTTCCGCACGAGGGTCATGAACAACCTGCAACAACGCATCGTCAGCGCAAGCCCGGTGCTCGACGCCCTGTGCCAGGCCATGAGGCGCGAGGCTGCGACCCTGTTCGCGCGCGAGCCGGTGCTGATCAGTGCGCCGAGCGCAGCCGTCTATCGGCTGCAGCACGACCGCGCCGATGACACCGAGAGCCTGCTCGGGGAATGGTTCGATCCCCGGGGGCACCGGCTCGGCATGCTGGTCTGTCACGCCGGCGGGCAGTGTTTCGCCGAGCACGATATCGTTCGGGCGCATCCGCATGATCGGCGCTGGTTCGTGGAGGCCGTCGAGGCCTGGGGCCAGTGCGTGGTGCGCCTCCCCGATGATCCGCTCACCACTCAGGCTGAGGCCCCGATCCTGATACCGGCCGAGATCCACGGTGAGATCCGGATGCTCCCACAGCCTTGAACGCCCCTCGACGCACGCAACCCGAGGTCCGCTCCATGCGCCATCGCATCGCCCCGCAGACGAGCCTCCAGCGGCGGCGTGGCGAGCGATGCTGATCCTCTATCACAAGCACCCCACCAGCGCCCGCACCCGGTTTCTCCGCTTCGCGCATGGCGGCATCTGCGACAGCGGTCCGCTGCCTCAAGAGGCCGTCCTGGCGCCGCCGCCAACACTCTGCGCGCACCCCCGGATGGTCTTGCGCGCCGCAGCGGCTCACCTAGGGTTGCCGACCGATGGCCTGGTGCCCAATGCCCGCTTTCGCTGCGGCCTGCGGATCGGCACCCAGGAAGAGCAGGTTCATCTCGGCCAGTTCGCCGGCATTGATCCTCCGTTCGAGCAGGTCGAGGCCTGCGGTGCGCAGTTCGTCGACATGATGCAAGCCCGACGCCAGCCCGCGCTGGAATTGCAGTTGTTGCGCCTCGCCTACGAGTATGTGCTCGGCTGAGCGGCCTGATGTATCGGCCTGATCAGCCGCAATCCTCTGATGTGGCAATCAGCCCTGCCGCGCACCGCCTCGCTGAGCGCAGGCCGTCTCCCAAGCCGTTCCCCGCACCGACCGTTGGGTCAGACCAAGACCGCAGCAGCAAACGCGCTGCGTGATCAACGCCGCTGACCACTAGTTAACCTTTTGGGTTCTGAGAAGTTTTCGCTGTCGCCGCCGCCTCTACGAGCTGTTCCTCGACGAGGATCGCCAATACACCATGGGCTACTACCGCGACCCGGCCAACAGCCTCGAACACGCCCAGCGCGACAAGAAGGCGCACCTGGCCGCCAAGCTCGCCATGCAGAGCGCGCACGAGCGCCAGCGCCCGCTGCGCGTGCTCGACATCGGCTGCGGCTGGGGTGGGTTTGCGCTCTACCTGAACAAGCACTACGGCGCCGAGGTCTTGGGCGTCTCCATGCCTGATAGGCATAGGCGCTAGACTTGGTCGAGGGGAAGATACAGATCTATAACACTACCCGCGATGGTCAATGTAGCATCCGCATCAACGATCAGTGGCGTCTGTGCTTCGAGTGGCGCGAACTTTCCGCATCACCTAAATCGGCAGCCATAACTCGCCTGAAAAACGATTCGAGGCTCCGGTATGGCCAACCACAGCGTTGCCCGAGGATGTCACCGGCTTCCTGTGGGCGTCAGACCCAGGACATCAAGCCGCCTCGATCCGCTGCGCCACCAGCTTGACGCCCAGCGCATGACAGACACGGTTGATGGTATCGAAACGCGGCTGCGACTCGGGTCGCAAGGCCTTGTACAGGGCTTCGCGCGCGATGCCACTCGCCTTGGCGATCTCGGTCATCCCGCGCGCGCGGGCGATATCGCCCATGGCTGCGGCCAACAATGCCGGGTCGTTTTCCTCCAAGACAATGGTGAGATACTCAGCGATGGCCTGATCGTCTTCCAGGTGCTCGGTGATGTCGAACTCGGGCAGATCGGCAATGCGGATTTTTTCGCTCATCAGGACTTAATC
>PWTO01000221.1 GCA_003562815.1 Chromatiaceae bacterium
ACCCTGGGCACCTATGGGCTGTTGGTGCGCCCGCCGTTGTCGGCGTTGCGTCAAGCCGGCTGAGTCGGTCTTGTCGAGGTTCAGGCGGTCGGCGACCAGTTTGTGCGCAGTGATCGCCGGCCGGTGGCGGCAAGCCCCGTCGCGTTCCTGCTATCATCGTCGCTCGTTCGTTTAGCTTGTTGGAAACGCCCATGCGCCGACACAGGTTCCGCCGCTCGTTCGCCATCGCTCCGCTCGCTGCCCGTGCACTGACGGTTGCACTGCTGGTGGCCCCGATGACGATTCTGACGGTCGCGCCTGTTGGGTTCGCGCAGCCGTCGCTGAGCGACCTCGATCTGCGCGTGACCGAGGCCGACATCGCGCCGCAGGTGCGGGTGCGCGACTACGAGAACCGCACCGTCGAGCAGTTCAGCGTCAACAATAACGTCTATATGGTGCGGATCACGCCTGCCGTCGGTGCGCCCTACTATCTGGTCGATAGCGACGGCTCCGGCGATATGGAATGGAATCGGGGGCGCCCAGGCCTCGACATGCAGGTGCCGCAATGGGCGCTGATCTCCTGGTAGCACGAGGATTCGATATGATGCACGTCTCGACGCGCAACTGGCATGGTTTCCTGCTCGTCGCACTGCTGCTGATCCCGTTTGGGGTGGCCGCCGATCTGTTGGACGAGGTGCGCGAGCGCGGTGTCTTGCGCTGCGGTGTCAATGGCGAGATCCCGGGGCTCTCCTATCGTGACAAGCAGGGCGACTGGAGCGGGATCGACGTCGATTTCTGCCGCGCGGTGGCCGCCGCCGCCCTCGGCTCGGCAGACAAGGTGGAGCTGATGCCGTTGACCACGGCCGAACGGTTCAGCGCGCTGCGCGAGGGCAAGGTCGATCTGCTCGCGCGCAATACCACCTGGACCCAGGCACGCGATCTCGACCAAGGCGTGAGCTTTGCCGCGACGCTCTACTATGACGGCCAAGGCTTCATGGTGCCGCGCGCGAGCGAGACCCTGAGCACGCTGGAGCTGGGCGGTGCGCGCATCTGCGCGATCGCCGACACCACCAGCATCGAGAGCGCCAAGCGCTACTTCAAGCGCCATCGGATGCCGATGGAACTCAAGCCGTATCCAGATCTCAACGCGGCCCTCGCCGCCTATCTCGACGGCGAGTGCACCACCCTGACCAGCGATCGCGTACAGCTGTTCGTACTGCGCGCGGGGCTCGAACAACCCGAGGCGCAGCGCATTCTACCCGAGGTCATCTCGCGCGAGCCGCTGGCGCCTGCGGTCGCGAAAGCGCACGTCCGCCTTCTTGATCTGGTGCGCTGGACTCTCTTCACCCTGATCAATGCCGAAGCGATGGGCATCAGCTCGGATAATGTCGATACCGCCAAGGCCCGGGCGCAGAGCGATACGCTGCGCACCCTGCTCGATCTCGACGGCGAGAGCGCCGAGGCGCTCGGTATCGAACCCGGCTGGGGCTATCGCGTCATCGCATCGGTCGGCAACTACGGCGAGGTCTTCGAGCGCAACCTGGGCAAGGCCTCAGGGCTCGGCATCAAGCGCGGCATGAACGCGCTCTGGACCCAGGGCGGGTTGCTCTACGCGCCGCCGCCGCGCTGAGGCACATTCGACATGGCCTTGATCATCCCTTTTGCTGGACTGCGTCCGAGCGCCGAGCGCGCCGCCGAGGTCGCCGCCCCACCCTACGACGTGATGAGCGCCGCCGAGGCCCGCGCGATGGTGCAAGGCCGGCCGGCGAGCTTCCTGCATATCTCGCGCGCCGAGGTCGATCTGTCCGAGGGCACCGATCCCTATGCCGAGGCCGTCTACGCCAAGGCGCGCGAGAACCTGGAACGACTGCGCGCCGAGGGCCTCCTGCGCCAGGACCCGAGCCCAAGCTACTACGCCTATCGCCTGAGCCTGGGCGAGCATCGGCAGACCGGATTGGTCGCGGCGGCCTCGGTCGAGGCCTATCGCGCCGGTCGCATCCGCCGCCATGAGCTGACGCGCCCGGCGAAGGAGCAGGATCGGGTGCGCCAGATCAGCGCGCTCGCGGCGCAGACCGGGCCGGTGTTCCTGGTCTACCGCGCCGCGCGCGACATCGATAGCCGGCTTGAAGCGATCTGCCAAACGCCCGCCGAGATCGATTTTTACGCGCCGGACGGGGTGCGCCATCAGCTCTGGTCGATTGCCGAGGAGGCCGAGATCGAGGCCTTCGGCCAGGGGTTCGAGCAGGCCGAGCGTCTCTATATCGCCGATGGCCATCATCGCGCGGCGGCGGCGGCGCGGGTGGCCGAGGCGCGCCGCAGCGATCATTTCCTAGCCGTGCTGTTTCCGCACGATCAGCTACGCATCCTGCCCTACAACCGGGTGGTGCGTGATCTCGGTGGCTGTGCGCCAGAGTCCTTCCTGGCGCGGATTGCAGAGACCTATCGGGTCAGCCCGAGCGCGCAGCCGGTGGCGCCGACGGCGCGCGGCGAGATCGGGCTCTATCTGGCCGGGCGCTGGTATCGACTCGGTTTGGCGCCGGAGCGGATTCCGACTGCGGACCCGATCGGCCGGCTCGATGTCAGCCTGCTACACGATCGGCTCATCGCCCCGATCCTGGGTATCCAGGATCCACGCCGCGATGAGCGCATCGACTTCGTCGGCGGCAGCCGCGGGCTCGACGGACTCAGCGCACGCGTCGATAGCGGCGAGATGGCCGCCGCCTTCTCGCTGCCAGCGACGCGCATGGAGGATCTGCTGGCAGTGGCTGATGCCGACGCACTGATGCCGCCGAAGTCCACCTGGTTCGAGCCCAAGCTCGCCGATGGCCTGGTCAGCCACCTGCTCGACTGAGCCGCGCCGGCGCTGACCGGACCTGACATCCGGTCGCGATCAGGACAGACACCATGGTCACGTTCCGCACCACCCTACCCGACGCTGGCATCGACGACACCGAGGCCGCCGCCCTCTGGCTCGAGCAGGTGCCCGCGCATTACGGCGAGCGGGACCGCGCTCGCATTGCCGATGCGATTGCGCTGATGCAGCGCTGCGTTGGCAACGCGCTGCTCGAGACCGGCGAGAGCGCCGCGCGCCATCGGCTCGGCACCGCCGACATCCTGATGGGGCTGCGGCTGGACACCGAAACCCTCTGCGCCGCGCTGCTCGGCGGTTGCATTGGCCGCGCCGAGATCGACGCCTCGGCCCTCGATGCCCAGTGCGGCGCCGGCGTCTCGCGCATGGTCCAAGACCTCGGGCGCATCGCCCAGCTTGCCGAGCTGGAGCCGGAGGCCAACAGCGGCGCGCGCGATAAGCCCCGCGCGCACGCGCGCCGCGAGGAGAACCTGCGCCGCATGCTGCTCGCCATCGCCGAGGACGTGCGCGCCATCCTCATTGTGCTTGCCGAGCGTCTTCATCTGATGCGCGCGGCCAAGCATCTACCCGCCGAACGGCGGCGCGCGCTGGCACAGGACACGACGCGGCTGTATGCGCCGCTTGCCAACCGGCTCGGGGTCTGGCAACTGAAATGGGAACTCGAAGACCTCTCGCTGCGCGCGCTGCAGCCGGACGAGTATCAGCGTATCGCGCGCCTGCTGCGCGAGCGGCGCGATGAGCGCCAGCGCTATATCGCCGAGGCGATCGAACGCCTGCAGCAGGAATTCGCCCGCATCGGGTTGCACGCCAGCATCAGCGGGCGCCCAAAGCACATCTACAGCATCTGGCGCAAGATGCAGCGCAAGCGCGTGGACATCGACGGCATCTTCGACCTGCGCGCGGTGCGCATCATGGTCGATCATGAGGATGACTGCTACACCGCGCTGAGCGTGGTGCATAGCCTTTGGCCGTACATCCCGGATGAGTTCGACGACTACATCTCCAAGCCTAAGGGCAATCTCTATCGCTCGCTGCACACGGCGGTCACCGGCCCCGATGGCAAGGTGCTCGAGGTGCAGATCCGCACCCAGGAGATGCACCAGCATGCCGAGTACGGCATCGCCGCGCATTGGGCTTACAAGGAGGCGGCCGGGCATGATGCGGCCTTCCAGCGCCGTATTGTTCTGATGCGCAACTGGCTCGAGCGGACCTTGGAGGCCGAGCCGCTCGCCGATGCAAGTGCCGCTGTGAGTCCCGATTCCGGCGTCAATGGCGATCCGTCGCCGGCGGGCGAGAGCGCTGCGGCCACACACCAAGAGGTTGCCGCGAGCATCTATGTGCTGACCCCGCAGGCCAAGGTGGTGGAGCTGCCACCGGGCGCAACACCGCTCGATTTCGCCTATGCGATCCACTCCGAGGTCGGTCATCACTGCCGGGGTGCCCGTGTCGATGGGCGCATCGTGCCGCTGACGCACAAGCTCGCCAGCGGCGAGACGGTCGAGATCATCACCCAGAAGAATGCCGCCCCGAGCCGCGACTGGCTCAGCGTCCATCACGGCTATCTGACCACCTCGCGGGCGCGCAATCGGGTGCGCCAGTGGTTCAAGCAACAGGACTACGACCGCCATCTCAGCGAGGGCCGCAGCCTGCTCGACAAAGAGCTGACGCGCCTCGGCATCGAGACCAAGGTGGCGCTCGATCAGCTCGCCGAGCGCTTCAACCTGCAGCGTGGCGATGACGTCTTGGCCGCGATCGGGCGCGGCGATCTTGCGGTCGGCGCTGCCGCGCGGCAGGTGGGCGAGCCGCGTCACGAACGCCGTGACGCGAGCGCCGAGTCCGAGCCATCGACACCGCTCATCCAGAGCCGGCGCAAGCGCCAACACCAGGACCGCCCGGAGGTGATCGTCGCCGGGGTGCCGGATCTGATGACGCAGATCGCGAGTTGCTGTCATCCGGTGCCCGATGACCCGATTATCGGCTTCATCACCCGCGGTCGTGGGGTTGCGGTGCATCGCGCGAACTGCCCCAATATCACCAGCCTCGGCGACGAGGAGCAGGAGCGCCTGATCGAGGTCAACTGGGCCGAGCAGCCGAACCATGCCGCCTATCCGGTCGATATCGTCATCACCGCCGCCGATCGCCGAGGGCTGCTGCGCGATGTCTCCTCGGTACTCGCCGATGAGGAGGCGAATGTCATCGCCACCGAGACCCAGACCGACAAGGCCCACGATCGCGCCAGCATGCGCTTCCGGGTCGAGGTCAGCGACGTCGATCAGCTCGAACAGGTCTGTGCCAAATTACGCCAGCTCAGCGATGTGATCGAGGTGCGCCGCAGCGGGGGCTGAGCCAGTCAGTCCACTATTCGACCGTGACCGATTTCGCCAGATTACGCGGCTGATCGACATCGGTGCCCTTGAGCACGGCGACATGGTAGGCGAGCAGTTGTAGCGGGATGGTAAAGATCAGCGGGTCGATCAGGTCGTCGGTCTCGGGCACGCGGATGATGGTCACGCCCGGGTCTTCTTGGAACGGCACCTGATTATCGGCAAACACATAGAGCTGACCGCCGCGCGCGCGCACCTCCTCGAGGTTGGATTTGAGCTTTTCGAGCAAGGCATTGTTGGGCGCGACTACGACGACGGGCATGTTCTCGTCGATCAGCGCGAGCGGGCCGTGCTTGAGTTCGCCGGCCGGATAGGCCTCGGCATGGATGTAGGAGATCTCCTTGAGCTTGAGCGCCCCTTCCATGGCGATCGGATAGGCCTCGCCGCGGCCAAGAAACAGGCAGTGGTGCTTTTCGACGAACTGCTCGGCGAGCGCGGCCACCTCGTCATCGAGCGCCAGCACGCGCTCGAGCTGTGCCGGCAGCGAGCGTAATAGCTCCGCCTGGCGGGCGGCGTGAGCCTTTTCATCGCGCGGCTTATCCTGATCCAGCGTATCTTGATCACCCTGGCCAGAGGCATCAGCCTGATCGCCGCCAGCCCGATGTAGGCGCGCGAGCGTCAGCGTCAATAACAGCAGTGCGACCAACTGCGTGGTAAAGGCCTTGGTCGAAGCGACCCCGATCTCGGGTCCGGCACGGGTCAGCAGCACCAGATCGGACTCGCGCACCAGGCTGCTTTCCGGCACATTGCAGATCGCGAGCGTGGTCGCATAGCCGCTGTTCTTGGCGATGCGCAACGCGGCCAGGGTGTCGGCAGTCTCGCCCGATTGCGAGAGGGTGACGAACAGGGAATCGTTCGGGACGACGTGTTGGCGATAGCGATACTCGCTGGCAACCTCGACGTTGCAAGGCAGACCGACCAGGGCTTCGATCCAATAGCGCGCGACTAAACCGGCGTGGAAGCTGGTGCCGCAGGCGACGATGGTGACCGCCTGGGCGGTGGCGAAGATGCGCTCGGCGTCGATGCCGAAGGCCTCGGGCAGGACGCCTTCGCTGCTCAGTCGACCTTCCAGGGTGTCGGCCACGGCGCGCGGCTGCTCGAAGATCTCCTTCTGCATGAAATGGCGATACTGGCCGCGCTCGGCCGAGTCCGCCGCCACCGAGGACTCGCGCAACGGACGCTCGACCCGCTCGCCCTGGGCGTTCCAGATGCTGAGCCGATCGCGGCGCAGCTCGGCGACATCGCCTTCCTCGAGAAAGATAAAACGGTTGGTAACCGGCAGCAGCGCGAAGACATCCGAGGCGATGAAGTATTCCTGGAAGCCCACGCCGATGACCAGCGGACTGCCTTGGCGCGCGGCGACCAAGCGATCCGGGTAGTGGGTGTCGATGACCCCGAGCGCATAGGCACCGTCCAGCCGCGCGATGGTCTGGCGCACCGCATCGGCCAGCTCATGACCAGCCGCGAGCGCATCGTGGATCGCATGCACCACCACCTCGGTATCGGTCTGCGAGCTGAAGATATGGCCAGCGGCCATCTGCTCGCGACGTAGCCGTTCATGGTTCTCGATGATGCCGTTGTGGACCAGCGCGCAGCGCTGGCGCGCGATGTGCGGATGCGCGTTCTGGGTGGAGGGCTCGCCATGGGTCGCCCAGCGCGTGTGGGCGATGCCGAGCGTTCCCGCGAGCGGTTGCTGGTCAAGCGCGGTGCAGAGCTGCGAGACCTTCCCCAGGGTACGCAAACGACCGATCTTGCCGTCTGCATCGAGCACCGCCAAGCCGGCCGAATCATAGCCACGGTATTCGAGTCGCCGCAGCCCTTCGAGCAGGATCGGCGAGACGGGACGATGGGCGATAGCGCCGACGATGCCGCACATGATGAGGAGTCCTCTAGTGTTCGCCCTTCTTCGGCCGCTCCCAGCCCGGGAGGGTCGTCTGCGGTGCGCGCGTCAGCGTCAATTGCTCGGCCGGCGCGGCGCGACTGATCACCGAGCCGGCGCCGATGGTGGCACCGGCCCCCACACTGACCGGCGCGACCAAGGCCGTGTTGGAACCGATGAAGGCGCCATCGCCGATCCGGGTGAGATGCTTGTTGGCACCATCGTAATTGCAGGTAATGGTGCCCGCGCCGACGTTGACGCCGGTACCGATCTCGGCATCGCCGATATAGCTCAGGTGATTGACCTTGCTACCGGCCTCGATGCGCGACTTCTTGACTTCGACGAAGTTGCCGATGTGGCAATCGGCGCCGATCTCGGCCTCGGGCCTGAGGCGGGCAAAGGGGCCGATACGGGCGCCGGCACCGACCGTCGCACCCTCGATGATCGAATTCGCCAAGACCTCGACGCCCGCGCCGATGGTGCAATGCTTGAGCAGGCAATTCGGGCCGATGCGCGCGTTGGCGCCGATCCGCACCCGCCCCTCGCAGACCAGGTTGACGTCCAGCACCACGTCCTGATCGCAGATCAGCGAACCGCGCACATCGAGCCGCTCCGGATCGACGACGGTGGTTCCACCGAGCATCAGCTCATTGGCCAGGCCACGCTGGTAATAGCGTTCGAGCGCCGCGAGCTGGGCGCGATCATTGATACCGGCGACCTCTTCCAAGGTCTCCGGCTGGGTCGTGGCGACCTCGACGCCATCGGCGACGGCGAGCCCGATGACGTCGGTGAGATAGTATTCGTGCTGCACATTGTCGTTGCCGATGCGCCCGAGCCAGTCCGACAGGCTCGCCTGCTCGGCGACGATGATGCCGGTGTTGACCTCGGCGATCGCACGTTCGGCGGCGCTGGCATCCTTTTGCTCGACGATGCGCAAGACCCGATCGCTCTTGTCGCGCACGATGCGCCCGTAGCCGCTGGGATCGGCAAGCTGCATAGTCAGCAGCCCGAGCGTGGTGCTGGCCGTGTCATCGACCAATCGATCGAGGGTTTCGGGCTCGATCAGCGGCACATCGCCGTAGAGCACCAGCACCCGATCCATGCCCGCCATGGCGGGCATGGCTTGGAGCACGGCATGACCAGTGCCCAACCGCTCCTGTTGCTCGACCCAGGTCGCCTTGGCCTCGGGAAAGGCGGCCGGAACCTGCTGGCCGCCATGGCCATAAACGACGCAGACTTGTGCCGCGCCGAGTGCCGCCGCCGCGTCCAGTACGTGTCCCAATAGCGGGCGTCCCGCCAGCGGATGCAGCACCTTCGGCAGCGCGGAGCGCATCCGCGTACCCTTGCCTGCAGCGAGAACAATGACACCAAGCTTCATCCGTTCCTCCGCGAAAAATCTCGCCCCTGAGGGCGAGGGCGTTTGAGCAGGAGCCTGCACCTGGCTGGATCATAACCTAGCAGAGAAGCGCGGAGCCGTTGCATTTTCCACCGCAAAAATGCAAAACCCCCGCACGCAGGCGGGGGGTTGGCCATCAGGAACTCAACGCGAACGGGCCGAGATCAGCCGCCCCTCATTTTACGCAGCTTCTCGATCGCGCGCAGCTGCGCGATGGCTTCGGCCAGTTCCGCTTGAGCCTTGGCGTACTCGAACTGGGCGGTCTGACCGGCGAGCGCATCCTCGGCGCGCCGCTTGGCCTCGAAGGCCTTGGCCTCGTCGAGATTCTCGGCCCGGATCGCAGTATCCGCAAGCACGGTGACGATATCGGGTTGCACCTCCAGCATTCCACCGGAGACGTAGAAGTGCTCCTGCTTGCCCTGCTCATCCTCGACCCGCACGTCGCCAGGCTTGAGGCGGGTGATCAGCGGCGCGTGCCGCGCCGCGATACCCAGCTCGCCCCTCTCGCCAGGGGCATAGAGCATCGACGCGAGCCCGGAGTGGATGGCCCCCTCCGCGCTGACGATATCGACTTGTACGGTCTTTGCCATGGTTCAGGCCCTCCGCAACCGCCGGGCGGTCACATCTTCTCCGCTTTGGCGACAGCCTCGTCGATCGAGCCGACCATGTAGAACGCCTGCTCGGGCAGGTTGTCGTACTCGCCATCGACGATGGCTTTGAAGCCGGCAATGGTGTCCTTGAGACCGACGTACTTGCCCGGCGAGCCGGTGAAGACCTCGGCGACGAAGAACGGCTGCGACAGGAAGCGCTGGATTTTACGCGCCCGGGAGACGATCAGCTTGTCGTCCTCGGACAGTTCGTCCATGCCCAAAATCGCGATGATGTCCTTCAGCTCCTTGTAGCGCTGTAGCGTCCCCTGCACTGCGCGCGCGGTGTCGTAATGTTCCTGGCCGACGATGTTCGGATCGAGGATACGGCTGGTCGAGTCCAGCGGGTCCACGGCCGGGTAGATACCCAGCTCGGCGATCTGACGCGAGAGCACCAGGGTCGCGTCCAAATGCGCGAAGGTGGTGGCCGGCGACGGGTCGGTGAGGTCGTCCGCCGGGACGTAAACGGCCTGGAACGAAGTGATCGAGCCGGTGTGGGTCGAGGTGATGCGCTCCTGCAGGGCGCCCATTTCCGAGGCCAGGGTCGGCTGATAGCCCACTGCCGAGGGCATGCGCCCGAGCAGGGCCGAGACCTCGGTGCCGGCCAGGGTGTAACGGTAGATGTTGTCGATGAACATCAGCACGTCACGGCCTTCCTCGCGGAAGTACTCGGCCATGGTCAGGCCGGTCAGCGCGACGCGCAGGCGGTTGCCCGGAGGCTCGTTCATCTGCCCGTAGACCAGGGCGACCTTGTCCAACACGTTGGACTCGGTCATCTCGTGGTAGAAGTCGTTACCCTCGCGGGTGCGCTCGCCGACGCCAGCGAACACCGAGAAGCCGGAGTGCTCGGCGCCGATGTTGCGGATCAGCTCCATCAGGGTGACGGTCTTGCCAACGCCAGCACCGCCGAACAGGCCGACCTTACCGCCCTTGGAGATCGGCATGATCAGGTCGATGACCTTGATGCCGGTCTCGAGGATCTCGGTTGCGCCAGCCTGCTCCTCGAACGAGGGCGAGTCGCGGTGGATCGGCCAGGTCTCCTCGGCGCCGATCTCGCCTTTTTCATCGATCGGCTTGCCGAGCACGTCCATGATGCGACCGAGGGTCTTAGGGCCTACAGGCACACTAATTGGCGAGCCCGTGTTGCTGGCGTCGATGCCACGCTTAAGGCCGTCGGTCGTCCCCATCGCAATGGTGCGCACGATGCCGTCGCCGAGTTGCTGCTGGACTTCCAGCGTCAGCCCGGTGGAGTCGACCTGAAGTGCGTCGTAGACCTTGGGCATCGCGTCGCGCGGGAACTGAACGTCGACGACGGCGCCGATGATTTCCACCACCTTACCGGAACTCATAGCGGATTCCTCTATTCTGCCTTGCGGAGTGTGCGCAAGGGCGTGTTTACCTGAAGTCGGTTGCCATCACCGCCAGTGGCGAGCCGCACAAAGGCGGTGCAAGCCACGGCACGAGCGGCAGCGCGCGGTCACTAGCCAACGGCCGCCGCGCCGCTGACGATCTCGGAGAGTTCCTGCGTGATCGCCGCTTGGCGCGCCTTGTTGTAGACCAGCTGCAATTCGTCGATCAGCTCGCCGGCGTTGTCGGAAGCGGCCTTCATCGCAACGCGCCGGGCGGCCTGCTCACTGGCGCCGTTCTCGACCACGGCCTGGTAGACCAGCGACTCGATATAACGGGTCAGCAAACTGTCAAGGACCAGGCGCGCATCGGGCTCGTAGATGTAATCCCAGATCGGCCCACTGGGGCGATCTTCGTCATCGGCGGCTTGTAAGGGCACCAGTTGCCGAATGATCGGCTGCTGGGTCATGGTGTTGACGAACTCGTTGTAGACCACGTAGACCGCATCGACCTCGCCGTTCTCGAAGGCGTTCAGCATCACCTTGACGGTGCCGATCAGGTCTTCGATATGCGGTTTGTCGCCGAGCTGGGTCACCTGCGCCTCGACCTTGCCGCCGAAACGGCGGAAAAAGCCGAGCGCCTTGGAACCGATGGTGCAGAACACCGGCTCGATATTCCGAGCCTTCTGCTCCTTGATGTTGGCCACCAGGCGCCGGAACAGATTGCTGTTCAGGCCGCCGCAGAGGCCGCGATCGGAGGACACGACGATGTAGCCGACGCGCTTGATCTCGCGCTGCTTGGCCATGAAGCTGTGTCGGTATTCGGGCGATGCCTTGGCCAGGTGACGGATCACCTGCAGCATCTTCTCTGCATAAGGACGCGAGGCCTGCATACGCTCTTGGGCCTTACGCATCTTTGAGGTCGCGACCATCTCCATCGCACCCGTGATCTTTTGGGTGCTCTTGATGCTCGAAATCTTGGTGCGGATCTCTTTGGCGCCTGCCATTGCGTGCTCCGTGTGTGAGCGGGCGCGCCCAAAGGGACGCGCTCACGCCAGACCTCTATCTCGGTTGAGCCAAATGACCTGAAAAGCCGCCCGGACAGAGGCCCGGGCCGACGTCTTACCAGGTGTTGTTGGCCTTAAAGTCTTTCAGCGCACTGTGCAGGGCGCTCTTGACCTCGTCGTCGTATTTGCCCGAAGCGTTGATGTCGTCGAGCAAGGCCTTGTGACTGCTGGCCACGTAGCTCTGCAGAGCGCGCTCGAAATCGACCACCTTCTTCACCTCGACGTCGTCGAGGTAGCCCTCGTTCGCCGCGAACAGCGAGACCGCCATCTCGCCCACATTCAGCGGGTGATACTGCAGCTGCTTCATCAGCTCGGTCACGCGCTCGCCGCGCTCGAGCTGCTTGCGGGTCGCTTCATCGAGATCGGAGGCGAACTGCGAGAAGGCCGCCAGCTCACGGTACTGGGCCAGCGCCAGTCGGATACCACCGCCGAGCTTCTTGATGATCGTGGTCTGGGCGGCACCGCCAACACGCGACACCGAGAGACCGGCGTTGATTGCGGGACGAATACCGGCGTTGAACAAATCGCTTTCGAGGAAGATCTGACCATCGGTGATCGAGATCACGTTGGTCGGCACGAACGCCGAGACGTCGCCGGCCTGAGTCTCGATGATCGGCAATGCGGTGAGCGAGCCGGTCTTGCCCTTGACCTTGCCATTGGTGAGCTTCTCGACCTCGTCGGCGTTGATGCGCGCAGCGCGCTCGAGCAAGCGTGAGTGCAGATAGAAGACGTCGCCCGGATAGGCCTCGCGACCTGGCGGGCGGCGCAGCAGCAGCGAGACCTGGCGATAGGCCCAAGCCTGCTTGGTCAGGTCATCGTAGACGATCAGCGCATCTTCGCCCTTATCGCGGAAATACTCGCCCATCGCACAGCCGGCATAGGGTGCGATGAACTGCAGCGCGGCCGAATCCGAAGCGCCGGCATGGACGATGATGGTGTGCTCCATCGCGCCGTGCTCTTCGAGCTTGCGCTGCACGGCGGCGACCGAGGAGTTCTTCTGGCCGACGGCGACGTAGATGCACTTAACGCCAGTGCCCTTTTGATTGATGATCGCGTCGATGGCAACGGCGGTCTTGCCGGTCTGACGGTCGCCGATGATCAGCTCGCGCTGCCCGCGGCCGACCGGAACCATCGCATCGATGGCCTTGAGGCCGGTCTGCATCGGCTCATCGACCGACTGGCGGGCGATGACGCCGGGCGCGATCTTCTCGATCGAGGATTGCGCGGCCGCCTCGACCGGGCCCTTACCGTCGAGCGGCGTGCCGAGCGGATCGACGACGCGACCGAGCAAGCCCTCACCCACTGGCACTTCGAGCACGCGGCCGGTGCAGCGCGCCCAATCGCCCTCGGAGAGATGGGTGTAGTCGCCCAGGATGACGGCACCGACCGAGTCGCGTTCCAGGTTCAGCGCGAGCCCGAAGGTGTTGTTCGGGAACTCCAGCATCTCGTAATACTGGGCGTCGGAGAGCCCGTAGATGCGCACGATACCATCGGTCACGCTGACAATCGTGCCCTCGGCTCGCGCCTCGGTCTTGATGTCGAACTGCTCGATCTTCTGTTTGATGAGATCACTGATCTCGGAGGGATTGAGTTGCATGGCGGTGTCCCGTTCAGAATTGCAATTCGTTAGCCAGCTGTCGCAGCCTGCCGCGCACCGAGGCGTCGATGACGATGTCGTCGGCACGCACCTCGAGACCGCCGATCAAGGCGAGGTCGTCTTCGACCGTCAGCTCCACATCGGCGCCAAAATGGCGCTTCAACGTCGCTTGAAGCGTCTCCTGCTCGGCGGCCGAGAGCGCATAGGCACTGCGGATTTGGATGTGGCGCACGCCCTGAGCCGCCGTCTTGCGGGCCTCGAACAGACGCGCCAGATCAGGCAGGACGTTCAGACGCTCATTCTCGGCGAGCAGACGTACTAGGTTCTGCACCTCGACGCTCAAGCCCTCGCCGACAACCCCAAAGAGCAGGTCGAGCAGCGTGCTATCGCTGAGATTTGGATTTCCGATCTGCGACGCGACCTGGGGATCGGCGACGATCGCGGCGAGCGTATTCAGCGCCTCCGACCAAGCGTCCAGACTGTGACCGGCCTGAGCCACCTCGAAGGCGGCTTCGGCGTAGGGTCGCGCGATGGTTGTGCTGTCTCCGGCCATCGGCGTGTCCTAAAGCTGCTTCGCGAACGAGTCGAGCAGCGCCTTGTGTGCACTGGCATCGACCTCTTTCTCAAGAACCTTCTCGGCAGCGGCCACGGCCAGCGTTGCCATGCGCTCGCGCAATTCTTCGCGCGCCCGATTGGTCTCCTGCTCGATCTCGGCGTGCGCGGCGGTCTTGATGCGATCGGCCTCGCCTTGCGCATCGCGCTTGGCCTCGTCGAGAACCTCGTTGTAGCGCTTTTGCGCCTGCGCAACGATATCGGCCGCCTTGGTCTTGGCCGCCTTCATCTCTTCGAGCGCTTTCTGTCGCCCGATCTCTTGCTCTTGCTGGCCGCGCTCGGCGGCCGCGAGACCTTCGGCGATCTTGGTCGCCCGCTCGTCTAGCGCCTTCATGATCGGCGGCCAGACATACTTCATACAAAAAGCCACGAAGATCGCGAAGACGACCATCTGGCTGATCAGGGTCAAGTTAATGTTCATCCTATTGCCTCGTTGGGGGACGCGCGGTGAGCGGTGCTGTCCGTCCGGGACGAGACGAGATCAGAGGGCGAACATCGCGTACAGGCCCATCGCGATGGCGATGACTGGCAGCGCGTCGGTCAGGCCCATGACGATGAAGAACTGGGTGCGCAGCATCGGGATCAGCTCGGGCTGACGCGCGGCACCTTCCAGGAAACGACCACCGAGGACACCGATACCGATACCGGCGCCGATGGCACCAAGACCGAGCATCAGACCGGCTGCGACGATGACAAGAGCTTCTGCGATTTCCATTTGAATTCCCCCTCGGGAGACTGTGTTGTGTGAAAAGAAAAGATCAGTGATCGGTCTGATGCGCCATGTCCAGATAGACGATGGTCAGCACCATGAAGATGAACGCCTGCAAGGTGATGATCAGGATATGGAAGATCGCCCAGGCCAATTGCAACACGCCACCACCGAGGCTGAGCACCATATTGTGACCATACATCAGCGCGACCAGGATGAAGATCATCTCACCGGCATACATGTTGCCGAACAGTCGCAGCGAGAGCGAGAGCGGCTTCGATAAGAGGCTGATGCCCTCGAGGACGAGGTTCGCCGGCATGCCGAACTTACCGAACGGATGCAGGGTCAGCTCGCCGACGAAGCCACCCATGCCCTTGATCTTGATGCTGTAGTAGAGCACCAGGAAGAAGACCGCCAACGCCATGCCGAAGGTGATGTTCGGATCGGTGGTCGGCACCACGCGCATGTAGACGTGATGCGGATCGGCGCCGAACAGCCCCATGAATTGCCCGAACGCCCAAGGGATCAAATCCACCGGCACCAGGTCCATCAGGTTCATCAGGAAGACCCAGGCGAAGATGGTCAGCGCGAGCGGCGCGACCATGTCGTTCTTGGCGCTGAACGAGCCGCGCACATTCTCGTTGACGAAGTCGACGATCCATTCGATGAAATTCTGCGCCTTGCCGGGCACGCCGGCGGTGACGTTGTCCGCCACTTTGCGAAAGCCGATCAGGAAGAGCACGCCAAGACCGATCGACCAGAACAGGCTATCGACGTGCAAGGCCCAAAAGCCCATGGCCGCCGCTTCCTCGGCATTGTGCGCAAACACCAGCCCCTGGTCCGGGAGCCAACCCAGCGTCAGGTTGGTCAAATGGTGTTGGATGTAGTCGCTGGCAGTAAGCTCTGCAGTGGCCATCGATGAGGTCTCTTCTTAGCTGTTCGAGCGTGCATCCGGGCGCTGGGCGACGATGGCTGGCAAGATCTGGACCGCCAGATAGGCACCGAAGAGCGCCAGCGGATTCAGATCGTCCATGGTCGCGAATGCCAGGCCGAAAACGGCTAGGGCTATTGCAATCTTCGCAAGCTCAGCACCGTAGATACGGGCGAGCAACTGACCCGGCTCTCGCGCCTGATAGCGCTGAAAGACGCGGTACGCGAAGTACCAATTCGCGAGGAGGCAGGCAGCAGCACCCATCGCCGCCGCCAGCAACGCATTTGCACCAAACGGGATGGCCACGACAACGGCCGTTGCCGCGACGATGGCTTGCCAGACGAGCAGCCGTTTGAGCTGCACGCGATCTGGAAGACCCAAGCTTTCCGTTTTGGTTGAAATTCAGTCGCCCTCCTAAAGCTGGCGAAGTATAAGTTCCTCTGAATATACCGGTCAATCTCGATAGACCATCGAATGCCGGGTTGGAGGCCGAAAAGACCCAGCCAGGCTGACTCGCAGGGCCAGGTATACGCACATAAAACCGTTAAAAATCAAGCATCAGCGATATCCAGGAGCACTCATGAAAGCACCCAGCCTGTTGATCTCGATAGAAACCATCGAGATTGCCTATACTCGTCGCAGCGACCGGGCGCGGGCAACCGGGCGGATCGCGGGGCGGATGATGGGGCGTGACGCGCCGGGCTCCGCGACTGCGTGCGGCTACTGGATATGCGCCAGGATGCCGTCGAGTTCATCCAGGCTGTTGTAATTGATCACCAATCGCCCGGTGCCCTTGCTGCCGTGCTGGATCGCCACCCGCGCCCCGAGCCGCTCGGCGAGATCGTCCTGCAGGCGGCGGATATTCGGGTCTGGCGCTGGCTTGGAGCGCGTCCCCTCCGGCGCCTCGGCATCGGCCTGGACCCGGCGAATCAAACGCTCGGTCTCGCGCACCGAAAGTCCGTGCATCACCACCTGCCGCGCCACCTCGACCTGCGCATCGCCACGCACGCCTAACAGGGCGCGAGCATGGCCCATCTCCAGGCGCCTCTCGTCCAACAGGGACTTGACCTCGTCCTCGAGTTCGAGCAAACGCAGCAGATTGCTGACCGTGCTGCGCGACTTGCCCACCGCCTCGGCCACCTGCAGATGACTGAGACCGAACTCATCGAGCAAGCGGCGCAGCGCCCCGGCCTCCTCGAGCGGATTCAGATCATCGCGCTGGATGTTCTCGATCAACGCGATCGCCAGCGCGGCCTGTTCGGTGACCTCGCGCACCACCACCGGGATGCGTTCGAGCCCCGCCTGCTGACTCGCGCGCCAGCGCCGCTCGCCGGCGATGAGTTCGTAGCGATCGGCGCCGAGCGGGCGCACGAGGATGGGCTGGATCACCCCTTGCGCGGCGATCGAGTCCGCCAGCTCGCGCATCCGCTCGGCATCGAAATCCCGTCGCGGCTGATAGCGTCCGCGCTGGATTCGATCCAACGGCAGCTCGTGCACCGGCTCACCGACGACGGGCTTGATCAGCGCCTCGGCACTGGCCGAGGCTTGCTCTGGATGCGATGCCAGGGACGCCGCATCACGCGCGCCGCCCAGCAGTGCGTCGAGCCCTCGGCCCAACCCCTTCTTCTTTACAGCGGTCATCGGCGCTGAGGCTCCAAGCTGTCGAGACGTTGACGCATGTGCCGCTAGGCCGCGCTCGGCGCGCGCTCGCGTCGGCGCAGAACCTCGCTGGCGAGCGCCTGATAGGCGAGCGACCCGCGCGAGCCGCGATCATAGAGCAAGGCCGGCAAGCCATGGCTGGGGGCCTCGGCCAGGCGTACGTTGCGCGGAATGATGGTGCGATAGATCTCGTCGGCAAAATGGCTCGCCAACTGGGTCGAGACCTGATTGGCGAGATTGTTGCGCGGATCATGCATGGTGCGCAGGATGCCCTCGATGCGCAGTCCGGGATTACGGCTGTTGCGGATCTGCTCGACGGTATCGAGCAACGCCGACAGGCCCTCGAGCGCGTAGTACTCGCATTGGATCGGGATCAGCACCCCGTCGGCGGCAACCAGCGCGTTCACCGTCAGCATATTCAGCGACGGCGGGCAGTCGATGAGCACGATCTCATAGGCATCGGCGACCCCGGAGAGGGCCTCCGTCAAGGCCCGCTCGCGCTGCCCGGACTGCATCAGCCCGACCTCGGCGGCGGTCATATCGCCATTCGAGGGCAGCAGATCGAATCCCGGCGCCGGCGCATCGAGCCGCCGCACGCACTCGGCAAAGCCGGCCTCGCCCATGAGCAGATCGCAGCCGGTGCGCTCGAGTTCGTTCTTAGCGATGCCCACACCCATGGTCGCGTTGCCCTGGGGGTCGAGATCGATCAGCAGCACGCGCCGACCCACCGCAGCCAGGGATGCGGCCAGATTCACCGCTGTGGTCGTCTTACCGACACCGCCCTTCTGGTTGGCGATGGCAATGGTTCTGATACTAGCCATGGTTTCTGCTGCCGAGGGGGACCTCAATCAGGAAGCGCTCGCCGTCGACGCCAGGAACAACGAGAGGGTGGAGACAGGGTTCAGCGAGCCGGGCGTCGACCGCTGCGGAATCCGTGGCCGACTGGCAGGCCAGCAGCCTGTTCAGCTCATCTTGGGCCAAGCGACCTTTCAGCGCCAACAGGCGGGCATCGTCACTGGCCAAGCCCCGCGCGCCGCGATAGAGATCCGGCAAGGACGCCAGGGCGCGGGCGACAATGGTAGCGAATTTGCGCGCCGGCCGGTACGCCTCGAGCCGACTCTGGATCACCTCGACCTGATCGAGCCCAAGTTCCAACACCGCCTGGCGTACGAAGCGCGTCTTCTTGCCGTTGCTGTCGAGCAGGGTAAAGGCCAGCTCGGGCCGGGCGATCGCCAGCGGAATCCCCGGCAGCCCGGCCCCGGTACCGAGATCCAGCACCGGCCCGCGCCCGACCCAGGGCAACACCGCCAGGCTATCGAGCAGATGACGCGCCACCTGCTCACGCGGATCGCGCACGGCGGTCAGGTTATAGGCCCGATTCCAACGCGCGAGCAGCAGCACATACTGCACCAACCGGTCACGCGCCGTCGCGTCCAAGGCCTCGGCGATCGCCGGCGCCATCGCCGCCAGCCCGGCATCCAAGCGCGCCCGCAGCTCGGGCGCAGCCACCGCTGCCTGCTCCGGGTGCGTCGACATCGCAAGCACTCAGGCGCTCAGGCGCTTCAGATGGATCAGCAACAGCGACACCGCCGCCGGCGTCACCCCCGGAATCCGCGCCGCCTGCCCCAGCGTCGTCGGTCGCACCCGGCACAGCTTCTCGCTGACCTCGGCCGACAATCCCCGCACCTGCGCGTAATCGAAATCCACCGGCAGCGAGCGCGTCTCCTGACCGCGTTGACGTTCGATCTCGTCGCGCTGGCGCGCCAGATAGCCGCCGTAGGTGGCCTGGATCTCGACCTGCTCGGCCATCGCGCGGGCGTCCGGATGAGGACTGGCGTCGTTCCCCGAGGTCACCGCGAGCGGGTCACCGATCTCGGCGCAGGCGACCAGCGCCCGGTACGTCACCGCCGGGCGCGCCAGCAGCTCCAGCGCCCGCGCCTCGCGCTTGATCGGCTCGCCGGTGCGCCGCTCGACCTCGGCCGCCAGAGTAGTGCCAGGCCGCACCCAGCAGGCCCGCAGGCGCTGCTGCTCGCGCGCGATGGTCTCGCGCTTGGCCTCGAAGCGGCGCCAGCGCGCATCGTCCACCAGCCCGAGCCGGCGCCCGGTCTCGGTCAGGCGCAGATCGGCATTATCCTCGCGCAGCAGCAGCCGATACTCGGCGCGGCTGGTGAACATCCGGTACGGCTCATTGGTGCCGCGCGTGATCAGATCATCGACCAGCACACCAAGATAGGCCTCATCCCGGCGCGGCGACCAGGGCGCAAGGTCACGCACCTGACGCGCGGCGTTGACGCCCGCCAAGAGGCCCTGGGCCGCCGCCTCCTCGTAGCCGGTGGTGCCATTGATCTGGCCGGCAAAGAACAGCCCCGAGACGCACTGGGTCTCGAGCGAGGGCGCGAGATCGCGCGGATCGAAGAAGTCGTACTCGATCGCATAGCCGGGGCGGGTCAGATGCGCCTGCTCGAAGCCCGGGATCGAGCGCACCAGCGCCTGCTGCACATCGAACGGCAGGCTGGTCGAGATACCGTTCGGATAGACCTCGCCGCTGTCGAGCCCCTCCGGCTCGACGAAGATCTGATGCGAGGTCTTGTCGGCAAAACGCACGATCTTGTCCTCGATCGAGGGACAGTAGCGCGGGCCAATGCCCTCGATGACCCCGGAATACAGCGGCGAGCGCGACAGCCCGCCCCGGATGATCGCGTGCGTGCGCTCGGTGGTGCGGGCAATATGGCAACTGACCTGGCGTGGATGCTCGTCGGCACTGCCGAGATAGGAGAACACCGGCACCGGCTCATCGCCTGGCTGCTCGGCGAGCTGGCTGTAATCGATGCTGCGCGCGGCGATGCGCGGTGGCGTGCCGGTCTTCAGCCGCTCGACCCGCAAGGGCAGCGCGCGCAGACGCGCGGCCAAGGCATTCGCGGGCGGATCGCCGGCGCGCCCACCCTGGTGGTTGCTGAGCCCGATATGGATCTTGCCGCCGAGGAAGGTGCCGACCGTGAGCACCACCGTTCGCGCGCGACACTCGAGCCCCATCTGGGTGCGCACGCCGACGACGCGCTCGCCCTGCCCAGTGGACTCGACCAGCAGATCATCGACTGCCTGTTGGAACAGATCCAGATTCGGCGCGCTCTCCACGGCGGCACGCACCGCCGCGCGATAAAGCGCCCGGTCGGCCTGGGCGCGGGTCGCGCGCACCGCCGGCCCCTTGCGTCGGTTCAGCACCCGGAACTGGATACCGGCATGATCGGCCGCGCGCGCCATGAGCCCGCCAAGAGCGTCGATCTCGCGCACCAGATGGCCCTTGCCGATGCCGCCGATGGCCGGGTTGCAGCTCATCTGGCCGATGGTCTCGATATTGTGGGTCAGCAGCAAGGTGCGCGCGCCGACGCGAGCGGCGGCCAAGGCCGCCTCGGTACCGGCGTGGCCACCGCCGACGACGATGACCTCATACTCGTGTGCTGCCCACATGCGTCTCGGTTCCTGTGTTGGCGATCCGCCATGATAATGCGAATCCATCGGCGATGGTCGCAACGATCATTGCGCTCCACGGTGGTAAGGGTGGCCCTGGGTCAGGGTCCAGGCGCGGTAGAGTTGTTCGGCGAGGATGACACGCACCAGCGGATGCGGAAAGGTCAGCGGCGAGAGCGACCAATGCCGCTCGGCGCGCGCCAGGCAGGCATCCGCGAGCCCGTCCGGCCCGCCGACCAGCAGCGCCAGGTCGCGTCCGCCCGCCAGCCAATCCTCGAGTTCGGCGGCGAGCGTCTCGGTGCTCCAAGCGCGACCGCGCACATCCAGCGCGATCGTCAGCGCATCGCCCGGGATCGCTTTCAACAGCCGCTCGCCTTCGTCGGCGAGCAGCCGGGCGCGCTCCGCCGGCGAGAGTTGCGCGCGTTGTCCGGCTTTGCCACGACCGCGCCCCAGCCCCTTGCCACGCGCGGCGGGCTCGATCTCGACCAGCGACAGCGCGCAGCTCGCTGGCAGGCGTTTGGCATACTCGGCAAAGCCGGCCTCCACCCAGGCCGGCATCCGCCGACCGACGCTTAAAAGATGGATGCGCATCCGATCTTCCTCAGCGCTTGCGAAATGGCTTCAGGTAAGCGAGGATTCCCCCTGTTTTCGCTCAGAATACCCGAGGAGGCCGTGGTCGCGTCATGAGCAAGCCGACGAGTCATAGAATCCCATCGCAGAGAGGTCTTACCGGTCGGCCCTATCCGCGCCCGGCTCCACTGTCTGTTCAAGCGTTTGCTCCAGCGCTGGCCCCAAGCATGGTCATCCTGCTCGTCGCGGCGGTCCTTGCGCTTGCCGGGTGCAGCAGCGGGTCGATGCGGCGCGGGGACGGCTTGGCGACGATCAACTACGACACCCGTGGCTCATTCCCGGTCCCCAAGGCGATCCAGCCCAACGTCGATTTCTGGCGCTACGTCTACGGTGTCTGGAGCCGGGGGCAGGTCGCTTTCCACGACAACGAGCACATGGGGGTGATCTATGAGGTCGCCGAACTCCCAGGGCCGATCCAGGAAGGGTACACCAATGAGCAGCGCGCCTGGGTGAGATCGCGCCGGGCGTTCCACCAGGATCGGCTGCGCGCGCTCGAGCACAAGATGCGCGTCGGCACGCCGCTCACCGCCGCAGATCAGCAGTTGCTGGCCAAGATCGAAAAGGGCGCGGGCAAGGGGGCGGTCTACGGCGCCTCGGAGCGGCTGCGCAGCCAACGCGGTGTGCGCGAACGGTTCAAGCGTGGGCTCGAGATCAGTGGCCGCTATGATCCGGAGTTTCGCGCCATCATGCGTGCCAATGGTGTGCCCGAAGACCTCGCCTATCTGCCGCATGTCGAATCGTCGTTCCAGGCGCACGCGCGCTCCAGCGTCGGCGCGGCGGGGATGTGGCAGTTCATGCCGGCCACCGGTCGCGAGTATGGGATGCGCGTCGATCGCACGCTCGATGAGCGTTTGGACCCGATCATCAGTGCCGATGGCGCCGCGCGCTATTTGTTAGCGGCTCATCGCCAACTCGGCAACTGGCCGCTCGCGATCACCTCTTACAACCATGGCCGGGGCGGGATGGCCAACGCCAGGGCCCAGCATGGCGATGATATCGGCGAGATCGTGCGCCACTATAAGGGGCGCGCCTTTGGTTTCTCTTCGCGCAATTTCTACGCCTCCTTCGTCGCCGCGCGCGAGGTGGCCGATCATCCCGAGCGTTACTTCCCGGAAGGCGTGCAGTTTGAGCAGCCTTGGTCGCATGATCGCTTGGTGCTGCGCACTGCGATGCCCGCCCAGCATGTTGCTGGTCATTATGGTGTGCCCACGGCGAGTCTGGCTCGCCTGAACCTGCATTGGCGCGATCAGGCGGTCAACGGTCGCGTCCCTCTGCCGGCCGGGAGCACGGTCTGGCTGCCGGCCGGGAGCATGCACCGGGTGGCGGCGCATCCCCCGGCTTATCGAGACCGGATCAGCGTGCCCGCGACCGCCGCGCTGGTCGTGCGCAATGAGACCGGCTCGACGGACACATCCGCAAGCGCTGAGCCGAAAACGGGCACCGCAACGCTGGCCGGCAAGACCAAGCCGGCGTCGGTGAAGGCGTCCGCTCCGGTGAAATATCATGTCGTCAAACCCGATGAGACCCTCTACCGGGTCGCGGTCAGCAACGGCATTTCGGTCGATAAGCTGCGCAAGCTCAATCAGCTCGGCCCGAATGACAACACCATCCGCGTCGGTCAGCGCCTGCGGGTGAGCGGCTGACTTTCTCGGCATCCTTGCGCGCTTGTCGGGCGTGACGCATCCTTCCAAAACTCAGCCCGTGGCGGCAGCGTCGATCGACCTCTATCTGGCCTCCAGCTCGCCACGGCGCCGCGAACTGCTCGCACAACTGGGGCTGCGGCCAAAGCGCGTCGTCGCCGACACGGACGAGACGCCAACGCCGGGCGAAACACCCGCAGCCTATGTCACCCGCATCGCACAGGCCAAGGCGCGCGCGGGCTGGGCCAGCTTGCGCGCGCCAGAGCGCCTGAGCCTGCCCTTGCTCGCCGCCGACACCGCCGTCGTCGTCGACGATCATATCCTTGGCAAGCCTGTGGATGCCGAGAGGGCGCTGCAAATGCTAGCCTTGCTCTCGGGCCGGAGTCATTCGGTCCTCACTGCGGTCAGCATACTGAGCGCAGGGACCACCGCCCACAGCCAAGCGCCACGCGAACGCCAGCTCCTCGTCCGAACCGATGTCCAGATGCGCCGCATCACGCGCCACGAGGCCTTGGCCTACTGGGCCAGCGGTGAACCCCGAGACAAGGCTGGCGCCTATGCGCTGCAAGGCCGGGGCGCGGTTTTCGTCGAGGCGATCTGCGGCAGCTACAGCAATGTGGTCGGACTGCCGCTGTTCGAGACGGCTAGGCTGTTGCGCGAGCACGGCATCGATCCACTCGCCGGCTAATCGGCACCACTTGCCCAATGAGACTAAGACCCATGCCAGCGAGCCCCTCGATCGCCCAGTGCGCGATGCAACCATGAGCGAAGAGATCCTGATCAATGTCACCCCGCCGGAGACGCGTGTCGCGGTGGTCGAAAACGGCGTGGTGCAGGAGATCATCATCGAGCGCGCCCAGCGCTGCGGCCTGGTCGGCAGCATCTATCGCGGGCGCATCTGCCGCGTACTGCCCGGCATGCAGGCCGCCTTCGTCGAGATCGGCCTGGAGCGGGCCGCGTTCCTGCACGCCTCTGACATCATGGGCGTCGAGGGCGAGCCGCGCAGCGAGCACATCACCAGCCTGGTCAAGGAGGGCGATCCGATCCTGGTGCAGGTGGTCAAGGACCCGCTCGGCAGCAAGGGCGCGCGCCTGACCACCAATATCTCGATCGCCTCGCGCTATCTGGTCTTCATGCCCCGGCTCGGCAACACCGGCGTGTCGCAGAAGATCGAGGACGATGACGAGCGCAAGCGCTTGCGCGAGGTTCTGCAGACCTATGTCGACGAGCACGAAGGCATCGGCGGCTACATCGCCCGCACCGCCGCCGAGACCGTCAGCGACGATGATCTCTGCCGCGACATGGCCTTCCTGGCCAAGCTCTGGAATGGCATCCGCGAGCGCGCTGCGAGCGCAAGCGAGATCGGCCTGATCCACGACGATCTCGCGCTCGCCCTGCGCGCGTTGCGCGACCTGGTCACCCCCGAGGTCGAGCGGGTGCGCATCGACTCGCGCGCCACCGTCGATAAGGCGCGCCCGTTCGCGGTCAAGTACATCCCCGAGATCGTCGATCGCATCGAGTACTACAGTGGCGAACGGCCGCTGTTCGACCTCTACGGCGTCGAGGACGAGATCCAGAAGGCCCTGCAGCGCAAGGTCCAGCTCAAGTCCGGCGGTCATCTGGTGATCGATCAGACCGAGGCGATGACCACCATCGATGTCAACACCGGCGCCTTCGTCGGTCATCGCAACCTCGAGGAGACCATCTTCAAGACCAACTTGGAGGCGGCGCAGGCGATCTGCCGCCAGCTGCGGCTGCGCAACCTCGGCGGCATCATCATCATCGACTTCATCGACATGACCGACGAGGAGCACAAGCGCCAGGTGCTGCGCGCGCTCGAAAAATGCCTCGCGCGCGACCACGCCAAGACCCACATCACCGAGGTCTCGGCACTCGGCTTGGTCGAGATGACGCGCAAGCGCACGCACGAATCGCTCGAACATATCCTCTGCGAGCCCTGCCCCTGCTGCGGTGGGCGCGGCTCGCTGAAGACCGCCGAGACCACCTGCTACGAGATCTTCCGCGAGATCCTGCGCGAATCGCGCCAGTTCGAGGTCGAGCAACTGCTGGTGCTGGCCTCCCAAGAGGTCATCGACCGGCTACTGGACGAGGAATCGGCTCATCTGGCCGAACTCGAAGAGTTCATCGGCAAGCCGATCAAGCTCCAGGCCGAGTCGCTTTACACGCAAGAGCAGTACGACGTGGTGTTGATCTGAACTCCCGACGATGGCGAGATGACGCGGACCCTGCATCGGCTCTACAAAGGCACTGTCGCGACCCTGGCCACGGCGATCATCGCGCTGGCGATCCTCTCCGTTGTCGCACGGCTCGTGCTGCCGCATGCCGACGCGCTGCGCGAGCGCTTGGTCGATCGCCTCGACGAGGCCCTGGGCGTGCAGATCGAGGTCGGCGCCCTGTCGATCCGCCTGCGCGGGCTCACGCCGGAACTCAGGTTCACGGACGCCCGGCTGCGGGCGCCAGCGACCTCGGGCGAGTCCCCGCATCAGCCCCTACTCGCCGTGCGTGCGCTGGGCATCGAACTCCATCCATGGGCATCGCTCAGGGCCCGGCGCCCCCGAATCGGGGCCATCAACCTCGTTGGCGCCGACATCCAGGTGCAGCGCGATGCCGATGGTGGCCTGCGCATCCTTGGGCTCGAAGCGATGCAAGGCGACGATATCGAGGCGCTCGGCTTCTTTTTGCGCGAGGGGCGCTTCCGCCTGCTCGACAGCCGGCTGCGCTGGCTCGACCCGAGCACCGGGACCGCAACCCAAACCCTGTTCGTCGAGGTCGCCGAACTCCTCAATCAAGGCGCACGCCATGATCTGCGCTTACGCGCCCGCTCGGGCGAGGCGCCCGGCGGCGGGTTTCGCCTCAGCGCACTGCACGTCCTCGCCACGCTGGAAGGGCCAGCGCAACACCCCGAGCGCTGGTCCGGGCGCCTTTACCTCAAAGCCGATGGCACCGCCCTGGGGTCACTCGCCGAACCATTCTTGCCCGCACCGCTCAGCCTGGGCTCCGATGGCCTGAGGATCGAGAGTTGGAATCGGCTCGAACGCGGTGAGTTGAGCGAATCGCGGACCGCGTTCGGGCTCACGGGGCTCGAGCTTCGCAACGCCGCCGCCTCGGTCGCACTCGGCGAGCTGTCCGGGCGCGCGCGCTGGCAACGGCACGCACCGGGCTGGCGGCTCGATCTCCATGACCTCAGACTGCCGGGTAGCGGCACAGCGGCGCCGACCCTGGCCAGGCTGCGCTACCGCCGCGCGCCCGCGCCACCTGAGGCGACCGAGTTCACGGCTGACTCCACAGCCAGCCTGTTCGCCGCTGTGGGCGCACTTCCGCTTGGCCCGCTCGCTGAGGCCAGCGCCCTGATCGCCGCCGAGCCACCTGAGCCGCTCGGCGCGCTCGCCCAAGGCCGCCTGCACGGACTGGCCCGCAACCTCGCCGTGCATCTGCGACTGATCCCCGCCGCCGGAAGCGACCCAGCGTTCCCGACAATCGCCGATTGGCGCCTCAAGGGCGGGATCGACGGCCTCGCCCTCGACGCCGGCGCCAGTGCCGACGCCAGTGCCAGCCCCAGCGCCGAGACCCGCGCCGACACAGGTCTCCCGGCCTTCTCCGGGCTCAATCTCGACATCGACCTCGGTCCAGCGGGGGGTCGCGCGCGCGTTGACAGCCGCAACCTGCGCCTCGACCTGCGGCCGCTGTTCGCGCACGCGCATCGCTTCACCCTTATCGACGGCGACCTTGCCTGGCGCCGGCAGCCAAGCGGCGCGATCGATCTCTGGACCCAGGCTCTGCGCGCCGAGACCGCGCACCTCAAGACCCTGACCCGCGTGAGTCTCCATGTGCCTGCCTCCGGTGCCGATCCTGTCATCGACCTGCACACGCATCTGCGCGATGGCGATATCGACGCGCTACCGCAGTGGTTGCCGGTCGGGGTCATGGATGAGCAACTCGAGGACTGGCTGCTGGAGGCCATCGTCGCCGCACACCTGGACTCGGGCGATCTCCTGCTACGCGGGCCACTGGATCGGTTCCCGTTCGACGAGCATGAGGGCCGTTTCCTGTTGGTGCTGCGCCTGCTCGACGGCGTGCTCGACTACGGCATCGCCGACCAACCGCCCCCGGTCACGGCTCAGGCCCCGGCTCAGGCTCAGACCCCAGGGCTGCGCAGCGGCGAGCAGAGAGCGCCGCTGCGCTGGCCGCCGCTGCGCGAGATCGCGGCCAGCCTTCGCTTCGAGAACCGCAGTCTAGAGATCGACATCCCAAGTGCCGAGATCCTCAACACCCAACTGCACGCCGGATATCTGAGCCTGTCGGATCTCTGGAATCCGACCGACCTCGAGATCGACGCGTACGGCGAGGGTCCGCTCGCCGATGGCAGACACCTGCTCGCCACATCGCCCCTCGCGCGCCAGCTCGGCGGACTGGCGAACGCCGTCGAGGTCAGCGGACGCGGCGATATCGCCCTGCATCTCGGCGTGCCGCTCAGCAACGGGCGTCCCTTTCGCTACCGTGGCGAACTGATCTGGGAGCCCCTGTCCGAGACCAGCGCCGAGGCGAGCGACGCGACCTCAGAGGAGGCGCACGACGAGCGCACGCTCGCCATCAAGGGCACCGATCTGCGTTTCGGCGACCTCGAAGGGCGTCTGCATTTCGATGAACAGGGCCTCGCGGCCGATGCCATCCGCGCCCGTCTCGGCCAGCAAGCGCTCGACGTCGAGATCGAAACGCTCGGCAACGGCGACGGCAACGGCGATGACGACAGCCAGGGCGCGCTCACCAACATCGGGCTGAGCGCCCGCACCGCCGTCGATAGACTCGCCCAGGTCTTGCCGAGCGCGCTGTGGCCGCTCGCCAGCGGCACGCTCGATTGGCACCTCGACCTGCGGCTCGATCACCGCGCTGTCAGTCAACGGCATCCGCCGATCGCCTTCGAACTCCGCTCCGATCTGCGGCAACTCGGCCTATCGCCGCCGGCGCCGATCGGCAAGCCGGTGGGCGAGCAACGCCGGTTTCGCCTCAGCGGCCGCTATCAAGACCAATGGCCTCTGCGGCTGCGCGTCGAGCTTGGCGACATCGGCGCCCTGATCGAGCTTGATCGAGCGCCGGACGCGGCGATCATTGCACGCCGACTCGCCATCGACCTGAACGCTCAACCGACAACCTTGCCGCCGGCCGACGCGATCGAGATCCGGGGCGCGCTCCAAGCGCTAGACCTCGACCCCTGGTTGGACTGGGCCGCGAACACCGATCTCGACGCACTGCAGGGCCGCGCCAACGAGGACCGGTTGCAACTCCTGCCGGTGCGCCTCGCCATCGACGCTCTGCGCGTCGGCGCCCTGCGCCTGAACGCCCTTGACGCTGAGCTGCAGCCCTTGCAAGCGGGCGGCTGGGACATTCGCTTCGAGGCCGAGCAAAGTGGTCACGGCGAGATCAGACTGCCGGGAAACGCGCGCGACGAGCCGCTGTGGATTCGGCTGGAGCAGCTCGATCTGGCGCCGCTGATCGAGGCCCAGGCTGCCGAGGGGCGCGAACGGGGCAGCGCCCAGGCCAACGCGCGCGCGGACCCGCGCAAGCTCGGTCGCTTCGACCTGGAGATCGAGGCACTGCGCGTTGGCGAGGATCGGCTGGGGCGGCTGCGCATCTTGGGCGAGCCATTGCCGAACGGCCTGGGCTTCGACACCCTGTCGTTGAGCGGGCCGCATGTCGAGGCCAGCGGTCGTGGTGATTGGATTATCGACGCCACCGATTATGTCAAGACCTCGATCACAGTCGCGGCCGAAAGCGCCGCGCTCGGCGAGTTGCTGCGCGAGAGCGGCTTTTATAGCGCGCTGAGCGGCGCGCCTGGCGAACTGCTGCTCGCACTCAGCTGGCCTGGCGGGCCAGGCGAACTCTCGTTGAAACGCGCACGCGGTTCGCTGGAGATCGAGATCGGTTCCGGGCGCATGCTCGATATGGAGCCCGGCGTCGGGCGCAT
Organism: Chromatiaceae bacterium; assembly: GCA_003562815.1. Lineage (GTDB taxonomy): Bacteria > Pseudomonadota > Gammaproteobacteria > Chromatiales > Chromatiaceae > Lamprobacter. Next base: position 28,797 of record PWTO01000221.1, read on the forward strand.
GCTCGGTATCCTCAATACAACCGCCCTCAGGCGCCGGCTGAGCCTGGACTTCAGCGACCTGTTCGAGGATGGTTTCAGCTTCGACCGCATCCGTGGCGAGATCGCGATCGGCAGTGGCGAGGCGCGCATCCGCCATTTCAGTATCCTTGCGCCGCCCGCCGACATCAAGATCACCGGCCGTACCGATCTCGTCACCGGCGTGCTCGATCAGGCCGTCGAGGTGACCCCCGAGATCGGCGTTGGACTCGCACTGGCGAGCACCTTTGCCGGCGGCCCGCTGGTCGGCGCTGCGGTGTTGTTGGCCGACAAGGTCACCGACGGCGCCGTCGAGCGGCTGGGACGCTACGCCTACCGCGTCACCGGCCCCTGGCGCGATCCGGTGATCCGTCGCGTTGGCACTGGCGGTTCGCCCTCGGTTGGCAACCTCTTCGTCAACGATGAGGCGGCTGACAGCGAGCCGACACCGAGCACGGCGAACGAGGCGCCGCCGACGCGCGCGCGGCCGAGCAGTCCCTTCCTCGACGGTCTCTAATGTCAACGCCGAGAGATTTTGACCGGCGCGCGCAAACAGAACGCCTCTGGTGGTGCTATGGTTACAGTAAATTGACGATATTGAGTACCCATGAGCGATAGCCCCAAGGTCGCGGCCGTGCAGATGGCCTCAGGCCCCAATACAACCGCTAATCTGATCGAGACCGAGCGCCTGATCCGCATCGCCGCCGAGGCCGGCGCCGGTCTGGTGGTGCTGCCCGAAAACTTCGCCTTCATGGGCAGGCAGGACAAGGATCTGCTGCATCTGGCCGAGGCCGACGGTCAAGGTCAGCTGCAAGACTTCCTCGCCAAGAGCGCCAACCGCTATGGGGTCTGGCTCGTCGGCGGCACCATCCCGCTACAGAGCGCCGATCCAAGCCGCGTGCGCTCGGTCGCGCTGATCTACAACGCCCAGGGCGACCGGGTCGCGCGCTACGACAAGACGCATCTGTTCGATGTCGTGCTTCCCGATGTCGATGAGCGCTATCAGGAATCGGCGACCATCGAGCCCGGCACGCACAGTCCGGTCATCGATACGCCGTTCGGCCGCCTCGGGGTCTTGATCTGCTACGAACTGCGCTTCCCGGAGACGGCGCGGCGCATGCTCGACAGCGGGCTCGAACTGCTCGCCGTGCCGGCCGCCTTCACCGCCCTGACCGGCAAGGCGCATTGGGAGATACTGGTGCGCGCCCGCGCCATCGAGAACCTCGCCTATGTGGTCGCCGCCGCTCAGGGCGGTTACCATCTCAGCGGCCGCGAGACCTATGGCCACAGCATGATCGTCGATCCCTGGGGCAATGTGCTCGCCCAGGTCGCGCGCGGCGTCGGCCAGATCTGCTGCACGCTCGACCGCGACCGACAGGCATCGATTCGCCGCACCTTCCCCGTACTCGAGCATCGTCGCCTCAAGTGTCGTTAAGACACTGTCCATCGACTGTTTCCCCCGGCTTCCGGACAAAGACCCTATGACCGACTCCATCGACATCGCGCGCCAGAGCATCCTCGCGCCCTTCGGCCTCGGCGACAGCGACCTCGATCGCCTGATCGGCGCGCTGCGCAGCCCCGCCATCGACGCCGCCGACGTCTATTTTCAGAGCAGCCGGCTGCAATCCTGGATGCTCGAGGACGGCATCATCAAGGACGGCAGCTTCAACATCGAGCAAGGCGCCGGTCTGCGCGCCATCAGCGGCGAGAAGACCGGCTTCGCCTACTCCGACGAACTCGAACTCTCGGCGCTGACCAAGGCCGCCGATGCTGCCCGCGCCATCGCCCG
>PWTO01000163.1 GCA_003562815.1 Chromatiaceae bacterium
CTCTGGCAGTCGACGCTGGATACATTTGGCTTTGACACGACTTGGGTGTTATTCCATCGTCAGCCGCAGCGGGAGCTGGCTGAGGACGCACGGCAGTCTGCCGACATCGAAGCGGCGGTTCAGCGCTGGTGCCGCTACTTTGATACGGCGGTTGCGCACATGGCGCAAGTGGACGGCGGGGCTAAGAAGGCGCGCAAGCGCGCGTTACTGAGCTATGAGGGTGTCATTGCCGAACCTATTAGTGCGTTCACATCCGTTCTGGGGGCGGTTGACCTGGACCTGGACGTGGACCTTGACGCCAGCGCGGAGGCCATCTTTGCGCGCTTACAGCCGTTTTTGGATGAGCCGGAGGCGCTCATGCAGCCAAGCCCGCAACGTTCTGATGCTGAGCTAGAACCCGTCTACCAACGCTATACCCGGCTTTTGAAGCAAGAGCTCTTCGTGTGAGCGTCAAGGGTGTTCAAGATCACGGACGCCTCGACTTGAGGATAAGTCGACGCGACGGGCATGAGGTGAAAGCGGATACCAATCAACGCTGCTAGATTTTTTGAAGCATGGTTTTCTCGCTTCACTGGCGTTGCCAACATCAGTGCTTGGGCGCCTGGTTTCATCCACAGCACATTGGCAAACTCTGCGCCGCGAATGCCGATGATCCCTCTGGCCTTGGCAAAGGTGCTGATCTGCTCACGCAGGCTGTGCGCGCCAGGCTCATAGATGCGCACCGGTAAGCCGGCTGTTGTGAGATCCGCAGCCAGGCGATCAAGGTGGGCGATGGCGCGGCGTCCGCTGCCGTAGTAGGCGATTTCCGCTGCGCCACCTGGCCGATAGAAGTCTGGCTGTGCTGAGCGGCGCAGCAGTAACCAGTCGCCTTCGTCCTCGGTGGCAGCTGAGGATACCGCTGCTGTGGCCGCTGCGGCGCTGAGGAACTGCTGGCGAAGATGCCGAATCGCTTGCACGGCCGTATCGTTCCGCGGGAGGTGCTGGATTGCGCCAGGATTTAATCCGCTCATGAGCCAGCGATCCCAACGCGGGGCTAAGACCTCGCGCGTGGTCGCACTCCACGCATCAGGAATCAGGTCAACCTGGGCAATGATGAACGATTGGTTGAGGAGGCGGGCGGCTTCGCGAGTGCGACAATCCATGACGGGTCCGCAACTCACAAACACAGTCTGTTCCACAGCCGGGTCACGCAGACGACAGTCCAGGCTCGGAAGGAGATAACCAAGTAGAAAATGGAAGTAATGCTGCCGCGATCCCGGTCCATTGGGGTCGAAGCGAACCCAGAGCCGCTTGCGCGGGCTGTTCAACGGCTTGCTCAACGGTGGATCTCCGCATTCAGCCAGCGGGTGAGCCTCGTCCAATCGGGCGTGGGGCGCTGCGGCTGTGATGGTGGCAGAGGATGATTCTGGATCGACCCGCTTATGTGCGAACGCTTGGCTGGTTGGGGCAGGTTGTTTGCGCTGGGGATGCGGCCTGGATCGAGCGCCCACTGCCTTGGGGCGATTGGGATGCACGTGGCAGCTGGCCCTATCAGTCGCTGCCAAGCATTGACCTGCTCGAGGGGCTTAGTGGAGTGCGTCAGCGGCATCAGGGATCTGAGCTTGATTCACGTCGCCTTTTGACTTGGACAGGGGTGATCCGCCCGGATGCCGTGTTGGATGCTGCGTTCGAGGATCGACTGGCTGCTTCGGCTACTCAAAGCAACTGGCAGTGGCAACCGCTAAAACCGCATCTGTGCCATCGACCTGATCGACCGGCTGCTCGGGACGGCTATTCTCGGCGCACCCGCCGCCGCTTGCACGAGGCCCATCAGCGGTTGCGGGTTGAGCGCGAGGTGCTCGATCAGCGCCATCACACCATGGCGCGTTGGCAAGCGCAATTGCAAGCCGCACGGGGTATCCCGCAGGCCTCATCGCCAGACAGGGAGCATTTCATGCAGTTGATCGCGTTGGCCGCCCGTGACCCAAGGGAGATCGCCGTTATCACGCTCCGTCATCGTGCAGACAATGTGCTGTGCGGGCTGTTGCTTGCCCTGCACGATAGGGGCGAACCATCCTCATGGCACGCGCATAGCCTGTTGTGCGACTCGGATGCCCGACGCGCCTTTGGGGCCTATGCACTCTTTGATGCTGCTATTGAGCACTTCGGCGCTGAACCGATCTGGTGGGGTGGTCAGCCGGCATCAGCCGAAGGCGTGTGGCGGTTCAAGCAGCGCTTTTCCAATACCTCGGCACCCGCGCATCTGATGTGTCTCGAGCTGGACCCTGAGCGCTTGCAGGCGGTGCGTCTTAAACGACCAGGGTATCGTTGGTTACCAGACTACCGAAATCCTGAGGTTGAGATGCGTTGACGGTATCTGGATCCGGAGTTGTTGGCGACCCGATCCTCTGCAGCCCGCGCTATCGGAGCGCGCCGCTGTTCGTCTATCCTGCCGGGCATGAAGACCGACCACCCGATTTATCTGTTTCTGCGCAGCGGCCCTGATGCCTTCCGGGTGTCCATTAGGGCGGTCAGTGACACCGGGTGCTCACCGGTGGCCTGCAGCTTGAAGGCGCCTACACGGCCTGCTCGCTAACCATCAA
>PWTO01000271.1 GCA_003562815.1 Chromatiaceae bacterium
GCACGGCGCGAGCGGCGATCCATTCGCCGGCGGTTGGCGCAATTCCAACCCGCCAAGCGTAAGCAGCACTGTTCGGCTTACGTACCATAGGAATGTTTTTCTATGGGTCTAGGAACGGTGCAGAAGCCTCAGCGACGCACGCCATCCGTGGCTGCGCCGCCAGCAAGGCTTCCTGATGCGCAACCCTTACTGATGCGGGTTCTGTAACCCCTGCTCCTGCATCCGTTGCATCTGCTCTTGCATCTGGCGCTGCATCTCGTCGAAGAACGCCGTTGCCTCCTCCCTGGTTGCATAACCGTCGCCATCAGTGTCCATGCGGTTGAATGACTCAATGGTCGGCTGCTCGAACTCTTCCCGGCTGACCCGGCCATCGCCGTCTTGGTCGAGGTTCTTGACGAAGGTCTCGCCCGGGTCGGGCATGCCGCGTTCTTGCATCGCTTCGAGCATTTCCGCCGGCACCTGCGCGTTGAACGCGTTACCCGCTTCCTCGGCGGTGATGTAGCCGTCGCCATCGGCATCGATCTCGTCGAAGCGCTGCTGCTGCGGCGCGAGCGCTTCCTCGAGGCTGACCTTGCCGTCCCCGTCGGTGTCGAGCTGCTGAATGAAAGCGTCGGCGGGCTGCATATCGGCGGGCGCCGCATCCTGAGCGAGGGCGCTGCCAGTAACGAAGGTTCCAGCAATGGCGATGGCAAGGATCGAAGTGGCTCTCTGCATGATCTGGCTCCGTGGGTGAAAAACGAGCGGGCTGATCTCGGCGGCGATGGTCAGGCCACCTGTTGCGCCGAGCTGGCGACAGGGTAGTGATCCTGAGGCGTACTGGCAAATGTAGGCTTCAACCAAGCGCAGCAAGCCAGTATGCTGAGGGTTTTTCGCGCGGCGGGCGATGCCTCGCCGGTCGCGCCTTGAGTGCTTCTTGCTATGGCTGATTCTGTCTCGACGCCGACCCGGACCAACTTCATCCGCCAGATCGTTCAGGACGATCTAGCGAGCGGTAAGCACGCCAGCGTGGTCACGCGCTTTCCGCCCGAGCCGAACGGCTATCTGCACATCGGCCACGCCAAGTCGATCGTGCTCAACTTCGGCCTCGCCGAGGACTTGGGCGGGGTCTGTCATCTGCGCTTCGACGATACCAATCCGGGCAAGGAAAGCCCCGAGTTCGTCGCGGCGATCAAGGCCGATGTGCGCTGGCTTGGCTTCGAATGGGGCGGGCAGGTGCGCTTTGCCTCGGACTATTTCGAACAGCTCTATGGCTTTGCGCTCGAGCTGATCGACAAAGGCTTGGCCTACGTCTGCGACCTCTCCGGCGAGGAGACCCGCGCCTATCGCGGCACCCTGACCGAACCCGGTCGCGACAGCCCCTATCGTGATCGCAGTATCGACGAGAATCGGGATCTGTTCCGGCGCATGCGCGCCGGCGAGTTTCCGGACGGCGCCCGCACCCTGCGCGCGAAGATCGACATGGCGGCGCCGAACATCAATCTGCGCGATCCGGTGCTCTATCGCATCCGCCACGGCGTGATCCATCATCAGACCGGCAGCGAGTGGTGCCTGTACCCGACCTACGACTACACGCATCCGATCTCGGATGCGCTGGAAGGCATCACCCATTCGCTGTGCACGCTGGAGTTCGAGGATCACCGCCCGCTCTACGAGTGGTGCGTGGCCAACGTCTCGGTGCCCTGTCAGCCGCGCCAGATCGAGTTCAGCCGGCTCAACCTCGAGTACACGGTGATGAGCAAGCGCTTGCTGACGCAACTGGTCTCGGAGCGGATCGTTGCCGGCTGGGATGATCCGCGCATGCCGACCATCGCGGGATTGCGCCGGCGCGGCTTCACGCCGGGCGCGGTGCGCGGCTTCTGCGAGCGCATTGGCGTGACCAAGGCCGATAACCTGGTCGAGATGGGCGTGCTCGAGAGCGCGATCCGCGATGAACTCGATGCCAGCGCGCCGCGCGCGATGGCGGTGCTCGATCCGCTGCGGGTCGTGCTGACCAACCTGCCGGCTGACGCGCCGGCGGCGGTAGAGGCACGCAATCACCCGAAGGACGAGGCGGTGGGATCGCGCGCGGTGCCGCTCGGCTCGGTGCTGTTCATCGACCGCAGCGATTTCGAGGAAACGCCGCCGAAGGGTTTCAAACGCTTGATCCCCGAGGGCGAGGTGCGCTTGCGCACGGCCTATGTGATCCGCTGCGATGAGATCATCAAGGATGCCGATGGGACGGTGATCGAACTGCGCTGCTCGGTGGACCCCGACACCCTCGGCAAGAATCCGGAGGGACGCAAGGTCAAGGGCGTGATCCATTGGGTCGCGGCTGAGACGGCGATCCGCGCCGAGGTGCGACTCTATGATCGCCTGTTCACCGTTGCCCAGCCTGGGGCCGGCGATCGCGATTTTCGCGCGGCGCTGAACCCCGACTCGTTGCGCACCCTCAGCGGCGCGATGCTCGAGCCAAGCCTCGCCGGGGCGCCACCAGGCGCGCGTTTTCAGTTCGAGCGCGAGGGCTATTTCGTCGTCGATCCAGACTCGACGCCCGAGCGGCCGGTCTTCAATCGCACGGTGACCCTGCGTGATACCTGGGC
>PWTO01000175.1 GCA_003562815.1 Chromatiaceae bacterium
CGCCGCGAGCGGCGGCGGAATCTACAATGGGGAGGGCAGTGTGCTCTCGATCGGCAATAGCCTGGTGATCGGCAACGCCGCCTCGGGCGCGGGGGCCAGCATCCACAATGAGAATCCCACCTTTTTCTCGTTCGGCCACAATCTGTACGGCGAGAACGGTCACGCCGGGCTGTCGGGGATGACCGCGGCGGCCAGCGATCGCACTCTGGCTGGCGCCCTGGCCACGGCGGTGACGGAGTTGGGCGACCACGGCGGCCCGACCCAGACCCATCTGCTGGTCGCCGGCAGTCCGGCGCTGGATGCCGGCGACAACTCATTGTTGCCGACGGGCTTGACCACCGATCAACGCGGCGCCGAGCGCATCCAGAATGGCACGGTCGATATCGGCGCGGTCGAGGGCACGCAGCCGCTGGACGGTCCGCAAGCCATGCTGACAGCAACCAAAACCGGCAACGGCCGCCTGACCAGCGCCCCGGCGGGGATCGACTGCGGCAGCAGTTGCACGGCGAACTTTACCGCTGGTCAAACCGTCACCCTCACCGCCACGCCCGACAGCGGGTATCGCGTGGGCAGTTGGGGCGGCGCCTGCGCCGACACCGCAGCCAGCAGCGACACTTGCACCCTGACCCTGGATGCCGACCAGAGCGCTAGCGTCGAATTCGTCGCCGCATGGTTCAGCCTCTCGGTCAGCAAGAGCGGCAATGGCCAGGTGGTCAGCAGCCCGGCGGGGATCGACTGCGGCAGAAGTTGCACCGAGAGCTTTATCGCCGGTCAAAGCGTCACCCTCACCGCCACGCCCGACAGCAGCGCGACCTTCACCGGCTGGGGCGGTGCGTGTTCGGGAACCAGCCCGACCTGCACCCTGACGTTGAATGCCGGCGTCAGCGTGCTGGCCAACTTCGCCCCTACCCAGCAGGATCTGGATCCACGCTTCCTAAGCGCGCTGTATGTCACGACGTTCATGGAGACCTTGGCAGGCCCAGGCGTCATGCTCAATGACAATCTGCGATGGATCTTCGCCAGCATCCTGGCCCGTCAACTAGATATATCCAATCAGCAAGTGACCGAACGCGACGCGTTCGAGCAATTGGCAAGGGTGTTCACCTTTGTCGCCTCCCCGTCTGGTGATCGGCCGGCGGGTCCGTTTGCCTACGATACGACAGCCGCGCGTGAGGCCGCGCAAGCCGCCGTCGAATAGGCTGTACCACCCACATCCCCTCCCAACCCGGGAGGGGATGGCGTATGTTGTATCTGTGGAGCAAAAAACAGTTCCTTGATTTGTCTACGAAGTTATTTATAATTGCTCTTTATGAGAAAGAGATACAGCATCGGCGAGTTCGCCAAGCGCATTGGCCGCTCGCCCCAGACGATCCGGCGCTGGGAGACCGAGGGAAAGCTGCAGGCCAAGCGGCTGCCGTCGGGGCATCGGTATTTCGATGAATCTGACGTGCGCCTGATGCTGGGCGGAGCACCGAAGACCCGTGACGTCGTGGTCTATTGCCGTGTCTCGAGCGCGGGCCAGACGGACGACCTGGCCTCCCAGGTCAGCGCGATGGAAACCGACTGCTTGAATGCCGGGATCGCGGTGGACGAATGGATCAGCGAGATCGGCGGCGGCATGAACTTCAAGCGCAAGCAGCAGATCAAAACGGACTTTGCCGAGACACCGATTCGCCAGCCGACGGAGCGGTGCGAATGAAGGTGACGCGCATCCTGCACGCCAAGCGGCCCAACCCGGGCAAACTCGCGGCACTGCGCGAACAGGCCCGGCGGCTCGGGCAAGTACGCTCCGAGGTCTGGCAGCGCTTTGGCTCGCTTCAAGGCGTGGGCGTGTCAGATCGCCAGATTCGCGACCGTTGGCTTGAGCAGCAGCGTGCCTTCCCGGTCTCAGCCAATGCCTGGAAGGAAACCTTGCGCGATGCCAAAGGCGACATCACCGCCAACATGGAAGCCGCCAAGGTCAAAGCACGCCGCTGCATCGGGCGTCACACCCAAGACCAGGCTGAACAGAAGCGGTTGTTCACTGCCCTCAAAAGCAACGACTGGACCCGCGATCCCTATCTGCGTCGCGTGATGCGTCGGTACTGGATGCGCGGACACAATCACACCCACAACCAGATCATCGTCCGATCAGACAACTACACCACCTTCCAGCTCGGCGAGCGGGCTTGGATCAAGATCCCCGGCCTGACCAAAGGCCAGCGCATCGCCATTCCACTCAACAGCACCCTCGCGCCCAGCGGCACCTTGCGCCTCATCCTCAAAGACGATGACCGCCTCGAGGTCCACTACACCCTCGACGTCGACGCCAAACAGGACAGCGGCACGCGCACCATCGGCATCGACAAAGGCTACTCCGAGGTGCTGGTGGACTCCGACGGCGACCATCATGGCCCCGAGCTAGGCGCGCTGCTCACGGAGACCTCCGACAAGCTCAAAGCCAAATACCAGCGCCGCTCCAAACTGCGCGCGCTCGCCAACAAGACTCGCAACCCGCGCAAGCGCCAACACATCCGCCAGTTCAATCTCGGGCGCAAGAAGCTTGATCGGCAGATGGACAACGCCCATGCGCGCATTC
>PWTO01000190.1 GCA_003562815.1 Chromatiaceae bacterium
CCGATCATGGTCGCGGAGTCAACACCGGGGATGTCACCGCCATGACCCATCCCGCCAGACACTACCAGGGCGAGCGACTGAGCACGCTGCTCAGCCCGCTGGCCTACGATTGCGAGGCCAAGCTGTTCCTGCATGATGACGAGAGCCTTGGCTTCGGTTTCCTCTGCACGCCCTTATCCGGCCTCGAGGAGAGTACCGCCGAGCGCCTGCTGGTCCTGCTCAACCAGGACTGGCCTGCCGGTACCCTGATCCAGGTCGGCCTCTGGGCGAGCCCGGACATCGATGCCGCCTTGGCCCGGATGCTCGGCCTGCGTCTGGACAGCCCGACGCCGGTGTTGCGCGAGGCGACCAGACAGCGCGTGGACTTTTTGCGCCAAGGTGTCGAGCAACCGCTGGTTCCGGGCACCGCCTTGCGCGTGCGCGATCTGGTGCTGTTCATCAGCGTCAAGCTACCACTGGCCTCGGGGCTGCCGGAGCCGGCCGAGCGCGCGGCCGCGATCGAGCGCCGCGAGGCCAGCGAGCAGGTTCTGGCCACCGCCGGGCTGCAGCCGCGTCCTTTATCCTCCGATGACTTCGTTCGCCTGCTCGGCACCTTGCTCAACTGGGGCGAGGAGGCCGGCTGGCGGGCCAGGCTGATCCCCGAGTGCGATCCGCACCGGCTGATCCGCGAGCAGCTGCTCGATCCGACCCATGCCTTGGAAGTCGATGCCGAGGGACTGACGCTCGGTGAGACCCGGGTGCAGGTGCTCTCCTGCAAGCGCTATCCGGACCGGGTCGGCTTCGGTGTGGCGGCGCGCTATCTGGGTGATCCGCTGTCTGGAACCCGGGGTATCGGCCATAACGCCCTGCTGACCATGACCCTGCATGTGCCGGATCAGGAAGGGTTGCGCTCGCGCCTGAAGGCCCAGCGCCAATGGGCCACCAACACCGCTTATGGACCGCTGGCCAAGTTCCTCCCTGAGCTGATCAGTCGAAAGCATGGCTTCGATGTGCTGTTCAGCGCCTTGGAGCAGGGCGATCGGCCACTGCAGGCGCATCTGAGCCTGGTGCTGTTCAGTCCCAAGGATGAGGCCCAGGCGGTGCGCTCCAATGCCATCACCTACTGGCGCGAGCTGGGCTTCCAGCTGATGCCGGATCAGTACTTCGCGCTGCCGCTGTTTCTGAACAGTCTGCCGTTCGGTGCCGAGCGCAAGGCGATCCGCGACATGATGCGCTATCGCACCCTGGCGGCACGACACGCGGTGGCCTTGTTGCCGGTGTTCGGCGACTGGAAGGGCACCGGCACACCGGTGATGCAGCTGCTGTCGCGCAACGGCCAGCTGATGGATCTGTCGCTGTTCGACTCGCAGAGCAACTACAACGCCGTGATCGCCGCCAGCTCTGGGGCCGGCAAGAGCTTCTTCACCAATGAGCTGGTGGCCGCCTCGCTCAGCACGGGCGCGCGCTGCTGGATCATCGATGTTGGGCGTAGCTACGAGAAGCTCTGCACTGCGCTCGGCGGGCAGTTCATCGCCTTCACCGAGACCGCAGACCTCTGTCTGAACCCTTTCGAGCTGGTGCAGCGCTGGGAAGAGGATGCCGATGTGGTCACGGCGCTGATCACCGCGATGGCCGCTCCGACCGAGCCCTTGGGCGATTACCGCACCGCCGGGCTGAAGCGCATCCTGAAGACGGTCTGGGATCGGCTCGGCCAACAGATGAGCGTGGATGCGATCGCCGATGCGCTGCTGGCCGACGGCGATGCGCGCTTACAGGATGTCGGCCGGCAGCTGTTCTCCTTCACCTCGGCCGGGGAGTACGGGCGCTTCTTCAACGGCCGCAACCGGATTGGCTTCACCGCGCCCTTGGTCGTGCTCGAACTCGAGGAGCTGAAGAGTCGCCGGCATCTGCAGCAGGTGGTGCTGTTGCTGCTGATCTATCAGATCCAGCAGGCGATGTACCTCGGTGAGCGCGCACAGCAGAAGCTGGTGGTGATCGACGAGGCCTGGGACCTGCTCACCAACGGCGATGTCGGCAAGTTCATCGAGTCGGGCTATCGGCGCTTTCGCAAGTATGGCGGCGCGGCGGTGACCATCACCCAGTCGCTGGCTGATCTCTATACCCATCCGGTCGGACGCGCGATCGCCGAGAACAGCGCCAACAGCTTTCTGCTCGCGCAGCCCTCGCAGGCGATCGACCAGCTCGCGGCCGAGCAGCGTCTGCCGCTGCCAGCCGGGGCGGTCGAGTTGCTCAAGACCGTGCACACCGTCCCGGGCGCCTATTCCGAGATCTGTTGCCTGACCAGCCTCGGTGGCGGTATCGGTCGCCTGGTGGTCGATCCGTTTCGTCGCTTGCTCTACAGCACCGCGCCGAAGGATGTAGCGGCATTGGAGGCCTTGCGGGCAAAAGGGACGCAGTACGGTCGAGGCGATTCATGCGTTGATCGAGGAGCGTCACCATGGACGTTGAGCAGCGCGCAGGCGCTGGCCATGAGCCCGCGATGGCGCCTTTGACAACGCCCGTGCGTTGGTCGCTGACGCTGCTGTTCGGGGCGGTGCTGGCGGGTGCCGTGGTGGGGCTGGGGATCAGCCAGAAGCG
>PWTO01000251.1 GCA_003562815.1 Chromatiaceae bacterium
GACTGACCTCCGAAACCACGGACGAGATCTTTTCAATATCCGCAATCGCGTTTCCCGCTGAATTTTGCACGCTCTTGATGCGCAACTTGATATCCTCGGTGGCTTGGTCCGTCTGCTTGGCTAGTGCAGCCCTGTTAAATACCTGAGACCGTTCCCAGATAGTAGCGTTGTCATTTTCATCATTCACATTGCTCCTGACGCTGAGGTTCTCACCGATGCCACGCTGTAGCGCTGCCCCCATTCACGTCTCCGACAAAGACGCCCGCACCCTGGAGGAACTGGAGCGCCGACACACCGCGCCCCAAGGATTGGTCAAGCGCGCTCAGATCATTCTCCTCGCCGCACGTGGGGTCGGTGTGCGCGCCACGGCCGAACGCCTGGGCATCGGCCGCGCGACGGTGCAGCGCTGGCGTCGGCGGTGGTCGAGTGCCGCGGCCACGGAGTCGGCCCTTGAGCGGCTGGTCGATGCCCCACGCCCGGGCACGCCGCCGACCTTCAGCCCCGAGCAGATCTGCTCGATCCTGGCGCTTGCCTGCGAACCGCCCAAGCGCGGTGAACGGGAGCTCTCGCACTGGACCCACGCGGATTTGGCGGCCGAGGCCATCGCACGAGGCATCGTCGAGTCCATCTCGCCGGACTCCATCGGGCGCTTCCTGCGCGAGGCCGATCTCAAGCCACACCGCACCCGGGGTTGGATCAACACACCCCGCGATGCGCAGTTCGAGGAGAAGTGCCAGGATGTCTGCGAGACCTATCGGCTGGCCCCTGAGCGCGCCGCAGCCGGCATCGAGACGCACAGCATCGACGAGATGACTGGCGTACAGGCCCTGGAGCGGGCGGCGGCGACCTTGCCGACGCGCCCCGGTCTGGTCGAGCGCCACGAGTTCGAATACATCCGCCATGGCACCCTGACGCTGATCGCCGCGTTCGATGTGGTCACGGGACAAGTCGCCTATCGGATGGGTCCAACGCGCACCGAACAGGACTTTGCTGAGTACTTGGCCGACCTGCTCGCCCAACGCGACGACACCACACAGTGGCACTTGATCATGGACAACCTCAACATCCACTGCTCGGAAGCCGTCGTGCGCCTCATCGCCGAGGCGTGTGGGCTCGACATCGATCTCGGCGTCAAAGGCCAGTCCGGCATCCTCAAGTCGATGGCCACGCGTGAGCGCTTCCTGCGGGATCCGAGTCATCGCATCCACTGTCACTTCACGCCCAAGCATGCCTCTTGGCTCAACCAGATCGAGATGTGGTTCTCCATCTTGGCGCGCAAAGTGATCCGCCGCGGCAACGTCCTCTCGGTTGATGATCTCCATGAAAAACTCGCCAACTTTATCGATTTCTTCAACGATAAGCTGGCCAAGCCGTTTCGCTGGACCTATACCGGTAAGCCGCTCGCGGCTTGATTGGCTGGTCGGTATCAGGAGTTTCACAGCAAAGCACTAGTTGAATGCCCGATTGAATGCTCAAGTGAACGCCATCAAACTAATGCTTCTGCGCGTGCTGGCCAGCCAACTCTCGCCAGCAGGGTCCAGAGCGCGCTTGTCCATCCTCATCTATCATCGTGTCCTGGCGCAGCCAGATGCATTGCTGTCAGCCGAGCCGGATGCTGCGGCGTTTCGCTGGCAGCTGCAGGTCTTGTCTAGCCTGTTCACTGTGCTGCCGCTGAGCGAAGCGGTTGAACGACTCGCCAAAGGAACCTTGCCGGCGCGGGCCGCCTGCATCACCTTCGATGACGGCTATGCCGATAACGCCACAGTCGCGCTGCCGATCCTCAAGGAACTCGGCCTGCCTGCCACCTTCTTCATCGCCACCGGCTATCTCGATGGCGGGCTGATGTTCAATGACCGGATACTCGAGACCCTGCGCCGAGTCCCCGAGGGCGCCATCGAGTGGCCTGACCTTGGGCTTGATCATCGCCTCATCCGGGATGACCAAGACCGAAAACAGATTGCCGCTGAGTTGATCCAAGGCTTGAAGCATCTCGAGCCCAGCGAGCGCCAGGCGCGAGCCCAGGCCATTGCCGAACGTTCCCCGACGCCGCTACCAAAGGATTTGATGATGACGCGCGAGCAGGTCAAGGAACTCGCCGCGGCCGGGATGACCATCGGCGGACACACGCACACCCATCCGATTCTGGCCCGCACGCTCGATGCGCAGGCCCGCGCCGAGATCGCGGGTGGTCGCGAGACACTGGAGCACCTGCTCGGCGAACCGGTGCGCCTCTTCGCCTATCCCAATGGCAAGCCGGGGCAGGACTACGATCACCGCCATATCGCCATGGTCCGTGACGCGGGCTTCGCGGCGGCGGTCTCGACCGCCTGGGGCGTGTCCACCAGCACCAGCGATCCCTATCAGCTCGCTCGCTTCACGCCTTGGGATCAGACGCCTGGGCGTTTTGGATTGCGGCTCGTCCGGAACTTGTGGTGTAGCCCCTCCCTGTGCTGACATGTCGGGAAATCATACATATAAGCTGTGCTCGGCATTCGCACTCAATTCGTTGGAATTCCAGTATATTGATTTTTAATATTATTTTTTGGATAGTTAAGAGTTGGCCTTGATTTTGCTTAA
>PWTO01000088.1 GCA_003562815.1 Chromatiaceae bacterium
CGCTCCGGGCTCGAACTCGCGGCTCAACTCAAGCAAAGCCCGAAGACGCGCCACATACCGATCATCATGGTCAGCGCGCGCGGCGAGGAGGAAGACCGCGTCAAGGGGCTGGATACGGGCGCCGACGATTACATCACCAAGCCCTTCTCGCCGCGCGAGATGGTCGCGCGGGTCAACGCCGTGCTGCGCCGCAGTAAGCCGGAAAAGATCAGCGATCAGACCGAGATTGGCGGCCTCACGATCGACAACGTCAGCCACCGCGTCAGTGCCAATGGCATCGCGATCGACATCGCCCCGACCGAATATCGCCTACTGCACTTCTTCATGACCCATGCCGATCGCGCCTTCAGTCGCTCGCAACTCCTCGATCAGGTCTGGGGCGATCAGGTCTATGTCGAGGAGCGCACCGTCGATGTGCATGTCCGCCGTCTGCGCAAGGCCCTCGAGAAGACCGGGCACGAACACCTGCTGCAAACGGTGCGTGGTGTCGGCTATCGCTTCTCGGACAAATGATGCGGCGCGGATCGGTCTACGAGCTGGGATGGATCGTCGCGCTTGCGTTAGCCGCAGTGGTGTTGATCGCCATGGGGCTTGGCTGGGCCGAGGCTGTGCTCCTGATGCTGTGCCTCCTGCTGGCCCGGCATGCCTGGCATCTGGTCCGGCTGGCGCGACTGATTCGCAGCCAACATCGCCTGGTCCCGCCCTTCCCGAAAGGCATCTGGGGCGACATCTACCGCGCCATCGGCCAATACCAGCAACGCGGTCGCAAGGGACGCAAGCGCCAAGTGCGCTTCTTTCGGCGTTTCCGCGAAGCCGCCAACTCGGTACCCGATGCCTTGGTGGTGCTGGACAAGAACCGTCGTATCGAATGGGCTAACCCGGCCGCGCAGGTGCTGATGGATCTCGCTTGGCCGCGCGACGAAGGCAAGGCCTTGTTCGAGGTCTTCGAGCATCCAGAGCTGGCCGACTACATCAGCGCGGGCGAGTATGCCCGCCCGCTCGAGCTGGCGCCCGCCCACAACCGCTCGATCATGCTCAGCATCCGCGTGGCCCCGTTCGGCGAGCGCAAGAAGCAACGCTTGGTGGTCGGGCGCGATATCACCAAGATCTTCCACCTGAATCTGATCCGGCGCGATTTCGTCGCCAACGCCTCGCACGAGCTGCGCACGCCATTGACCGTGATCACCGGCTTCCTGGAGACGCTGGCCGACTCGGCCCAGACCCCGTCTAACCACCGCCGGCCCCTCACGCTGATGCAGCATCAGGCCGAGCGCATGCGCAGTATCATCGAAGATCTGCTGACCCTGTCACGGTTGGAGATGGACGAGCACGCGAGCGATATCGCCCCGGTCGATGTGCCCAACGAGCTGGAGCAGATCGTCGCCGATGCCATCGCGCTCAGCGGCGGGCAACACCGGTTCAGTCTCGATATCGACAGCGATCTGCTGCTGCTCGGCAAGGACAGCGAGTTGCGCAGCGCCTTCTCCAACCTCCTCTTCAATGCGGTGAAGCATACGCCGCCCGACAGCCACATCCAGCTGGTCTGGGCGCACACCCCGAGCGGACCGATCTTTCTAGTCGAGGACGATGGTCCCGGGATCGAGCGAGAGCATATTCCACGCCTGACCGAGCGGTTTTATCGGGTGGACGAGGCCCGTTCCCGCGCCTCGGGTGGCACCGGGCTGGGTCTGGCGATCGTCAAGCATGTGTTGAGCCGCCACGACGCGCGCCTCGCGGTCGCCAGCGAGCCGGGTCAGGGCAGCACCTTTACCTGCCATTTCCCGCTCGGCAGCGCGCTGAGCGCCGCCCAGATCGAGCACCACGCCCAAGCATGGGCGCCATCGGCGCTCGGTTCTGCGGGCTGAGGTCGCCGGCCGGCCCCGTTGATCAGCGGCGCTGATTCGGCCCCGCCAACCGGCGCCCCACAGCGTCCTCTTAGGCCAACCGCTGCTCGGGGGTCAGGGTCTTGATCGACAGGGCATGGAGTTCGCCGGAGGCGATCTGCGCGCGCACCGTGTCCATGACCAGCCGCTGCTTCTTGATCGGGGTCAGGCCGGCGAAGACCGAACTGACCACCACGGCCTCGAAGTGACTGCCATCCCCGGTGACCTCGACCTCGGCTTCCGGCAGGCCGGTGCGGATCAGGTGTGCAACTGCTTCGGTTTCCATCGTCTTGACTGCTCGCTCGTCGGTGGGCGACTCGGCCCGGTTGTGTGCGGTGGTGACCATGTTGGGCTGCTAGCCTGTTCCCCCAAGCGCGGGAAGAACGCTACAGGCACCCGAGCGTCGGGCAAGCGGTGTGGCGCGTTAGCCCTCAAGGCTCTCCATGCGGATGCGCACCACTTCGCCGACACTGCCGTCGAACGCCTCGATGCGCGCGATGGCGCGGTTCATCGCCGCCTCCTCGATGCGATGAGTGAGCATGATCAGGGGCACCGAGGTCTCGCCGGCAGCCGGCTCCTTTTGCTTGATCGCCTCGATGCTGATGCCCTCCTCGCTCAGAATGCCGGCGATGGCGGCCATGACGCCGGGGCGATCGAGCGCGGTGATGCGCAGATAGTAAGCGGTCTCGACCGCCTCGATCGGCAACACCGGGGTGTCGGTGAGTTCATTGGGCTGGAACGCCAGATGCGGCACGCGATTGGTCGGGTCGGTGGTCAGTGCGCGCACCAGATCGACGACATCGGCGACCACCGCCGAGGCGGTCGGCAGCGCCCCGGCACCGGCCCCATAGTAGAGCGTTGGCCCGACCGCATCGCCCTTGACCAAGACCGCGTTCATCACCCCATCGACATTGGCGATCAAGCGCCGGTGCGGGATCAGCGTCGGATGCACGCGCATCTCGATCCCGGCGGCGGTGCGTCGGGTGATGCCAAGATGCTTGATGCGATAGCCCAGTTCAGCGGCAAAGGCGACATCCTGCGGCTCGATCCTTGAAATCCCCTCGGTGAAGGTCTTGTCGAACTGCAACGGGATGCCGAACGCCAGCGAGCCGAGGATGGTCAGCTTGTGCGCGGCATCGATGCCCTCGACATCGAAGGTCGGATCGGCCTCGGCGTAGCCGAGCGCCTGCGCCTCGGCGAGCACCTCGGCAAAGGCGCGGCCCTTGTCGCGCATCTCGCTGAGGATGAAGTTGCCGGTGCCATTGATGATGCCGGCGATCCACTCGATGCGGTTTGCCGCCAGCCCCTCGCGCAGTGCCTTGATGATCGGGATACCGCCGGCGACCGCCGCCTCGAACGCGACCATCACGCCCTTGGCCTGAGCGGCGGCGAAGATCTCGTTGCCATGCAGTGCGATCAGCGCCTTGTTGGCGGTGACCACATGCTTGCCGTTGTCGATGGCCTTCAGCACCAGCTCGCGCGCTGGCGAGTAGCCGCCGATGAGTTCGATGACGATATCGACCTCAGGATCGTCGACCACGGCGAAGGCATCGTCGCTGATGCGCCCGATCTGTCCCAGCCCGTCGATGCGCGCCGGATCGTACTGACGCGCGGCGGCATGCGTGATCCGGATGGCTCGCCCGGCGCGGCGCGCGATCTCGTCGGCATTACGCGTCAGGACTGTCACGCTGCCACCGCCGACGGTGCCCAAGCCCAGCAGACCGATCTTGACCGGTTCCATACCCTCTCCTCGTTCTTATCGCTGATCGCGGCGACACTGCCGCGCATGATGTTCAGGCTTGTCGTTGTTGCTACCCCGCCCGCGCATCCTCACGGAACATCTGCTTGATGCCGCGCACCGCCTGACGGGTGCGATGCTCGTTCTCGATCAAACTGAAGCGCACATGGTCGTCGCCGTAATCGCCAAAGCCAACCCCGGGCGAGACCGCCACCTTGGCATCGCGCAGCAGCTTTTTCGAGAACTCGAGCGAGCCCATCTCACGATAGGGCTCGGGGATGCGTGCCCAAACGAACATGGTCGCCTTCGGGCGCTCGACCGGCCAGCCGGCATCGTTGAGCCCGTCGCAGAGGCAGTCGCGGCGGCCCTGGTACATGTCGCGGATCTCGGCGACGCAGTCCTGCGGCGACTCCAGGGCATGGATGGCCGCGACCTGGATCGGCGTGAAGGTGCCATAGTCCAGATAGGACTTGATCCGCGCCAGGGCCGCGATCAGCTGCCGATTGCCGCACATGAAGCCAATGCGCCAACCCGGCATGTTGTAGCTCTTCGACATCGAGAAGAACTCGACCGCGATATCCTTGGCCCCCGGCACCTGCAGGATCGACGGCGCCTTGTAGCCATCGAAGACGATGTCCGCATAGGCGATGTCGTGGACCACCCAGATACCGTGTTCGCGCGCGATCTCGACCACCTGCTCGAAGAACGGCAGCTCGACGCACTGCGTGGTCGGGTTGCCGGGGAAATTCAGCACCAGCATCTTCGGCCGCGGCCAGGAGTCGAGAATCGACCGGCGCAGCTCCTCGAAGAAATCGACCTCGGGCGTCAATTGGACATGGCGCACATCGGCGCCGGCGATGATGAAGCCATAGGGATGGATCGGATAGGCCGGGTTTGGCACCAGCACCGTATCGCCCGCGCCCATGGTCGCCAGCGCCAGGTGCGCCAGCCCTTCCTTCGAGCCAATCGTCACGATCGCCTCGCTATCGGGATCCAGCTCGACATCGAAGCGATCGAGGTACCAGCGCGCGATCGCCCGGCGCAGGCGCGGTATGCCGCGCGAGACCGAATAGCGATGCGTATCGCGTCGCTGCGCGGCCTCGACCAGCTTGTCGACGATATGCTGCGGCGTGGGCTGGTCCGGATTGCCCATGCCGAAGTCGATGATATCCTCGCCCCGCGCTCGGGCGGCGGCCTTCAACTCGTTAACAATATTGAAGACATAGGGCGGAAGCCGCTCGATACGGCGAAAACTCGGCTGCGGGGCGACCACGGGAACCTCTGGGATGAGATGGGGAAACAGGTGCAGAGTGTACCGCCGACCCGTGCGGATCAAAAGCGAACCGCGTCGAGCGGGCGCCGAACTTACTTGCGCAGTGCCTTGACCTCCTTCGCGGTCACCGGTGGCGCATCGTTACCCCAGTTGGCGCGGATATAGCTTGCGACGGTCGCCAGCTGCTCGTCGCTCAGCACGGCGCCGAACGAGGGCATGACCACATGCGCCGAGAACGCCTGCGTTGGATCGGCTGGGGCGCCGAGCAACAAAATCTTGAGGACATCGTTCGGCTGTTCTTGGTTGACCACCGGATTGCCGCGCAACGCTGGGAAATAGGGCTGCAAGCCCTGACCGTGATCCTGATGGCAAGCGCTGCAGTTCTTCACGTAGAGCGCCCGCCCCTGCTCGTACTGCGTCTCGGTCAAAATCTCCGGTCGCTGAGGCCGATGGCCTGGCTCGGCTTTAGCTGGCAGGTCCTTCAGGTAGACGGCGATCGCGCGCAGGTCGGAGGCGGCGAGCTTGGAGAGACTCTGATGCACCACCTCGGCCATCGGCCCCAAGGCTGCGGTTGCCGGGGCATCGCTCGGGTCCGAATCGGTCGCGTCGGGATCGGCTGACGCCAACCCAGTGCGCAGGAAGGTGGCAAGCGCATCGACGCTCCAGCGGCCAAGGCCTTGATGGAGATCGGAGGTCAGATTCGGCGCATACCAGCCATCGACGATCGCCCCCGTCATCGCCTCCGAAGGCTCTGTAGCTGCGGCCAGATTGCGCGGGGTATGACAGGCGCCGCAATGGCCGAGGCCCTCGACCAGATAGGCACCACGATTCCATTCGTCGCTGCGCTCGGGATCGGGTTCGAAGCGACCCTTATCGAAATAGATGTCCTGCCAGCCGAACATCGCATCTCGCACCGAGAACGGCCACCGCAGGTCGTTCTCGGGGGGCTGATACGCCGATGGCTCAAGCGACATCAGGTAGTCCTTGATTGCCAGCAGATCGTCATCCTTGACCTTGGTATACGACGGATACGGCAGCGCCGGATAATAGGGCAGCCCGCTCGGCGAGATGCCATCCTGCAACGCATGCAGGAAATCCTCATCGCTGAACGTGCCAATGCCAGAGCCCGTCGAGGGCGTGATATTCGGCGTATAGAGGGTGCCAAACGGGGTCTCGATCGGCAAACCACCCTCGAACGGCTTGCCATCAGGGCGCGTATGGCAGGCGGCGCAATCACCCGCAATCGCCATGTATCGACCATATAGCAGACGGCCTTCGGAGAGATGACTCGTCGCAGAGACGGTATCGGCTGGCGCATCGCCAGCAACCGCGAACGCGCTGGCACACAGCAGGCCAGCCGTCAAACTCAAAGCGCGAAAACGCATAACCGATATCTCCATCAGCAGCAGGATGAATGGGGGATAAGAGCGTCAAGCAGCTGCGGCTAATGCGGCCTGCCGTTCAGAAGGCAAGAACGCCGGGCCCGGTCGCGTCCCGATCGAACACATCCAGGTAGGCGGTGAAGATGGATAGAGCCACCAAGGCCGCAAACAGGAGCATCAGCGGGATCATCAGGAACATCGCCGCCACCATCAGCGTCTCCGAGAGGCTACCCAAGAGCGCTGCGATGAGCACGAAGATCAGGCTGGCCCCCGCCAAGATCAACAACAACGCCAAGCCGTAGACGGCAAAGGCGGCCAGGTTCTTCCAACACGCGCGAAAGCTCAGGCGCATGGCCGCAACCGCCGTCATACCATCGAGCACGACCAGCGCTGGCGCGAACCAGTACAGCATCAGCAGGGGCACCAGGCAGAGCATCACCAGCAGCAGGAAGAGACCGAGCCCAGGTCCGACCACGGCGGCGATCAGCGCGGGATCATTCGAACTCAATGCCTCCATCGACGCGGCTGTTAAAGCGCCGGTCGCCACCGAAATGAGTCCGGCCACGAGCGAGACCGCCATCAAGCCAACCACATAGAGCACCCCCACCGTTGCCAACTGTGCGCCTTGCTGGGAAAAGCCATCAAAGGCCGTGGCCACGCGCAGGGTTCCAGTGCGCTGCTGGGAGCGTGCGCCGAGCATCAGGCCACCGGCAAAGACAGGACCGAGGATCATCGAGGCCAAGGACCCGATCACCGGTACCAAGCTGAGCGCAACCGTCATCAAGTAGACCAAGGCCAGGGCCGCGAGCCAGGCCCGAGGCTGCTGCTTGAATTGCGCCCAAGCCTGCTGGATCCAGCCCCAGCCATGGCTGGCCGGACGCCCGACTGGGCCGAGCGTTGCCCGCGCCCCGGCCTGCACCGCCTCTGGCGCCGCGTCCGACATCATCGCCGCCGGCGGCGTCTGCCCGGCGCTCGGAGCATCCAGCGGCTCGATGCGCGCCGCGAGGCCAATCTCCTCGAGCACTTCGAGGTAACGCTGGGCGTTGGCCTCATCGACATCGGTCTTCAACACCCGCGCCTCCCCGGCACCGATCAGGGAGCGCGCCTTGTCCTCGGTGACCTTGAACACCGCCGCAAAATCGCGCACGGCCTCCTCGGTATGGGTCGAGGGGTTGAGCGTGCCGGTAAAGACGATCTGAAAGACTCGCGCCATCGATCCACTCCTCAAGCGGTCAACCGCTTTTTCATCCAGTTCAACAAACCCGGTTCCGCTTCCCAAACATCGCGCATCGCCTCGCGATAGAGCCAGGCCTGATCCTCCCCGCCGGGGGTGAACCCCGCATCGTCCAACGCCGGGCGTTTGATGCGCTTGCGCAGCAGGAAGCGCGGAATCCTCGGCAAGCGATCGACCGCGCTGCTCAGCGCGCGCGCCGCGCGCTCCTGCTGGCCGAGCCGATAGAGCGCGAGCACCTCGCCATAGGCCAGATCGGCCAGCAGATCGTTCGGGAACCGGCGCGCCAGTTCCAAGGCCTGCCGATCCGATCGGGCGCGTAGATAATGGTTCATCAACTCGGCGCGCGCGCCATGATTATCCTGTGGGTTCAAGGCCAGCAAACGCTCGACCACCGCCACTGCGGCCTCCTCGCGATCGGCCTCGGCCTCGTGCAGATAGGCGCGGAACAGCAACCGCAGCGCCGGGCGGTTGCGCTCGGCGCTCCAGGGCAGACTGGCGATACCGGTGGCTGCCACCGAGGTATCGATGATCGCCAGCGCGCGTTGGTAGAGCGGCCCGAGCAGCGTATGCGCGACCCAGGGCAGGCTGCTCTCTGGATGCTCATAGAGCGCGGTCGCCAAATCATCGAGCACGTCGAGGCTATTGGCCGCGGCCGGTTCGGCATTGAGAAACCGCATCCAGTCGTCGCTGTCCCAGAGCGCGCCGTCATCGAGCGCCGAGAGCTGGGTCGAATACGGCTTCGAGGCCGGGAAGACACGGTGCCATTCACGCTCGACCGCACGCAGATCGGTGCTCGGCAGGAGGGCGCCAATCGCGCCCGAGAGGGGATAGGCGCATTCGCTCGGAAACGTCTCCTCCGGGAACAACGAGAGCTGCAACCCGGCCCCCGAGGCGAGCGGATCATCCAGCGGTTCGATCTGATAAGGCGCCAGCGGCAAGGCCGATAACGACCTGACCCAGCGACAGAGGTCCAGCAGCAACGGGTCCATGACCTCGGCGTGACTCGATACCAGCGCCTCCTGAGGATCGACCATCGCCTGTTCCAGGAACCCCATCAGGCCAGCATCGGCACCGCCACTGCGCCGCAGCCGATGCCGCCAGAACTGCGCCCGGGAGCGGGCGCGGACATCGTCGTGGCGGGCCGCGAGCAATGTGATCTCGAGCAGCGCGGTGGAGGGGTTGTCGGGACCGTGGCGCAGCGCCTGTTCGAAGGCCTCGTCGGCATAGTTGAGTTCGCCCTCGTCCATGAACATCATGGTGAAGCGCTGCCAGGCTGCGGCCTTGAGTTCGCGACTGCCTTCATCGGTAATGCGCAGCAGGAACGCCTGCTTCTTCTTCCAGTGATCGAGGGCATCGAGCGCATCGCAGAGGATATCGAGCGCGGGCTCATAGCGGCCATCGAGCGCCCCGATGTCGCCCCGGAACAGCGGCTCCAGCAGTGACGCAGCGCGCCCCGGCCGATCATGTTCGAGCCAGCGCTCGGCGACCTTCGCCAGCAGGGTGTCGGGCACCGCCCGGCGTCGCAGCGCCTCTTGCATCGCCTCTTCGGGCAGGTCATCGATCAAAAAATCCCAGATCAGCTCGGACGGCAGCTCGGGCAAGGGCCCGAGCGGTTCGCAACAGTCGCCATAGTTGAACCCGGAACCACACAAGCAGGGCGCATCGCTCTCCGGCACCGACAGCGTGCGCGGGCGCCACTCATTGTCGGCGCGCGGGGTCGCATTCCAGATCGCAACGCCGAGCAGGGTCGCGAGACGCTCGGCCTCGCCTTCGAGCAGCTCGGACTCGACGCCGAGTTCGACTGGGATATTCGCCTGCGACCAGGCGATATAGCGCTCGAGATCCCCATCGTCGGCGATCTGCCGCACGGCCTCGCGCAGGAGTCGTTCCATCCGCTGTGGGTCCGTCGTCTCGCTTTGCATCAGGACGCCCTCCGGCTGAGATGGTGCCAACTCGATCCCCTCGTGGCATTGTACCCTGCTGGGCGCGGCCCGTCTCGACGCCCGTCCAACCGCCGCCGATCTCGATTCGCACGCGCCTCCCGCATCAGCCCATGACCGAGACCACCGTCAGAATTTTCGTCTCCTCGCCCGCCGATGTCGACCATGAGCGCGCCGTGGTCAAGGACATCGTCGAGCAGTTGGCAACCGAGTATCTGCCCTACTTCGAGCTGCGCGCAGTGCTCTGGGAAGAGGAGGCGCTGACGGCCGATCGGACCTTCCAGGCCGGACTCACGCAACCGCAGGATTGCGACATCGTGCTCGTCATCCTCTGGACCCGGCTCGGCTCGCCCCTGCCGCAGGAGCCCTATCATGGCATGACCGGCACCGAGTGGGAGTTCGTCAACGCCGTCGAGGCCTCGGCCGAGACCGGCATCCCCGAGGTGTTGGTCTACAAAAAGGCCACGCCGAAACTGGTCGATATCACCGATGCCGGGCTCGCGCGCGAGGCGATCGAGGACCGGCGCCGACTCGAAGACTTCTTCCGCACCCACTTCTTCTTCGAGGACAACAGCTTCCGCCGCGCCTTTCGCACCTTCGACAACGCCACCGCCTTTCGCGAGTTGGTCGCGACCCAACTGCGCAAGCTCCTGAACCGACGCATCAGCGCCGAGCGGCGCGCGGCCACCGGCGACCTGCATTGGCAAGGCAGCCCATTCCGACCCGATCGGCCCTTCGAAGCGAGCGACGAGCGCATCTTCACCGGTCGCGAGCAGGAGGTCCGCGCCCTGCTGCGCGAGCTGGAACAACGCGCGGCCAGCGCGGCTAGCCTGCTGCTGTTGACCGGCCCCAGCGGCTGCGGCAAGACCTCGCTGCTGCGCGCGGGCCTGCTGCCACGCTTGACGCGCCCGTTCCAGTTCGACGACATCGCCGCCGTACGCGTTTGCCTGGTCGAGCCAACGGACGGCGGCGCCGATCCCATCGAGGCCGTCGCGGAGGCACTGTGCGCGCAGACCACTATCGGTGCGCTACTCGCCGGCTTCGGCTTGCACGCCCCCGGGCTTGGCCGTCTGCTGCGCAGCGACCCCGAATTGGCCGCGCAACAGATTGGCAGCGCCATGACTCAGCACACGCCCGGTGCCGCCAGCAGTGGCGGCGGCGGCCATCGTTTGCTGCTCCTGCTTGACCCCCTCGACGCCGTGCTCGAGCACGCCAGCGACGCGCAGCTCCAGCAACTTGCCCAGGCCCTGCATACGCTCGCGCTCGCGCCAGCCATCTGGGTCGTCGCGGTGCTGCGCAGCGATGCGGTGCCGGCACTGGCACGGTTACCGGCCCTGCAGCCGCTACTGCGGGCGCAGGGCTGGACCGAGATCGAGCCCCTCTCGGCCGCGCGCATCCGGCAGGTGGTCGAGATCCCGGCCCGCATCGCCGGCATCGATCTGGACGCCAACAGACTGGGCGAACGCGAGCTGGTCGAACTGCTTGAGGCCGAGGCCAGCCGCCTGCGCCTGTGGCCGCCCTTGATCCAACCGGTCCTCGAGGCCGCCTATCAACGCGCGCGGCAACGCCAGACCGGCGATGGCGGCGAACTCTGGCTCTCTGGCGCCGATTATCAAGCCTCCGGCGGCATCGGCCGTCAGGTGCTGACGCGTGCGGCCACCGTCTGGAGCGCACTGGATGCCGAGACGCGTGCCGCGCTGCCGCGTCTATGCCGCGCGCTGATCACCTTGGAGGGCGGGGCGATCAGGCGACCGACGATGCGCTACGGCCACCTCGCGCTGCTGCGCCGCGATCCGCACTGCAAACGCTTGCTGGAGCGACTGATCGAGGCGCGACTGATCGTCAGCGAGGGTCTGCACGACCCGACCCTGAGCATCCACTGCGAAGCCCTGGACGCTCGGATATGCACCGAGTTCGCGACGATCTGGCGCCAGACCTGGCGCGACTGGCGACAACGCTGGCAGCGTCTGCGTCGGACCAGGCGCGATGCGGAATCGCCAGCGCGCGAGCCTCGCACAGGCGCGGCCTCGACAGCGACGGCCGTGGTCGCCGACAGCACGGTGCCAGCCGCCGGTGCCGCCCTTGCCGAGACCATTGCCAGTGCCGAACCTGAGGCCGATGGCGAGCGCCAGGATTGGCGCGAGTACCAAGCGGTCGCCAGCTTCAGCCACCCCTGGCTGCTGACCCACTGGGAGCCGGTGCGCCACTGGCTCGCCGTGCCCGCCAACCGGCAGTGGCTGGCGCGACGCTTCCAGCTCGACCGCCAAGCTCAGCTCTGGAAGCGTACGAATTGCAACAGCGACTACCTCTTGCGCGACACCAGCTCGGCCGAGGCCCTGGCCTTGCAGGAGACGCATGCCGACGAACTCGAGCCCTTGGAGCGCGAATTCATCGACCAATCCAAGGCGCATCTGGCACTCCTGCATCGACGCCGCATGCTGGTGCGCGCGGTCGGCCTGGTGCTCGCGACCCTGGTGCTGATCTCGGCGCTCTCGGCCGGCCTTGCCTACCGCGCTTATACCGATGCCCAGGTCAACCTGAGCCGCAGCAAGCTCAACGAGGCCAATCTCTCGATCAATCGCGGCAATACACCGCAGGCCGTTGCCCTCGCCCTCGACGCGGGCGCCGACCTGCCGCAGCGCGCGGTGCAGACCCTCGGTCTCGCCTTCAGTAGCAATCGGCTCCTCGCGATGGCCGCCGCCAGCCCCTTGGCCGACGAACCGCGCATCCCCAGCCTCAATGCCGAAGGCTCGCACCTTGCCACCTTCTTGCCAGGCCGAGGCGCGACGCTGCTCGCGCTCGAACAGGGCCGCTTCGAGCCGATTCAAACCCTGGCCGACCCCGCACTGGGCGTGCATACGCTGGTCTTCGGGCCGGGCACCCTGGTCGTCGGCATCGGCGCGGACGGCATTTGGCACCTCCCAGCCGCCGCCGGTGCCGAGCCGGATTATCGCTGTGGCGCGCCGCCCGGGCACAGCTTCGCCCTGGATGACAGCCGCCAGCGGCTCGCCCTCAGCCGTCACGCTGCCGATGGTCAGCAGGGCCTCTGCGTCGTCGATCTCCAGCAGCCGGGCCGGCTTCTGTTCGACAAACCGCTCGCTGATGGCTCCCTGCGCAGCCTCGATTTTGCGCCCGACGGCCAGGCCTTGCTGACTGCCGCCGCCAGCGGCCGCACGCGCCTGATCGACCTCAATTCCGGCACGGTGACCCTGTCGCTGCCGAGCGACCAGGCCACCGGTCGGCCGTTCAACCGCGCCGTCTTCGACGCCAGCGGCGAGCGCATCGCCATCGCCTCCGCCGACGAGCGCATCCGGCTCTATCACCGCACTGGCGAGCCGATTGCCGAACTCTCATCGGCGCGCATCGGTGGCCGTTTATTCAATATGCACCGCAGCGCGGTGCGCGATGTCGCCTTCGATCCCTCCGGCACCTTCCTCGTCGCCGCCGACGACGAAGGACAGATCGTGCGCTGGACCCTGAGCGATGCGGCGCTTGGCAACGCCGACAAGCCGCATCAGTTCGATCAGGCCGTGGTCCTGAGCAGTCACCGCCTGAGCGCCGGCACGGTGCGGATCATCGAGCCGCCAACGCACACGGACATCAGCGAGAGCCTGGTCCTCAGCGCCTCGCTCGACGGCACCGCCAAGCTGACCGGCCTGCAGACCGGCAAGCCCATCGCCGTGCTTGGTCATGACGCGGCAATCAACGCCGCCGGCTTCTATGCCGCAGGCGAGCGCGTGGCGACCTTCTCGGCGCGCGATGCAACGGTCCGTCTGTGGAGCGTGACGCCGGTCTCTCGACTTGCTTACCGGCTGCAGCACCCAGACCACGTCTGGTACGTCGATACCGCCATCGCGCCCCCCGCCATCGCCCGTGGCAGCGATGCGCTGTTGTTGGCCACGGCGGGCTTCGATGGCGGCGTCAGGGTCTGGCGTTACAGTCGGCAGGGAGCAAACGGCGGGCCCACGCCCTGGGTCGAGTTTCTCGATCCGGACGCAGCGCGGCGCCCGGCACGCCAAGTCCGCTTCTCGCCGTCCGGGCGCCGCTTGGTGACGGCGCATTATGACGGCACGGCGCGCATCGCCGATCTGATCGACAAGCGCATCGACTGCCGGCTGCAAGTCACCGAGTCCGACCAGGGCGAAGTCTATAACGCCCTCTTCAGCCCGGAGGCCAATTGGATACTGACCACCTCCAACGACCCCTCCGCGCCGGTGCGCGTCTTCTCGTCGGAGACCTGCGAGCCGTTGCAGACCGGCCCTGGGCTCCAGCACGGCGGCCAGGCCATCGAGGCCGCTGCGATGGCCAGCACTGCGGCGGGCACCCTGGTGGTCACCGGCGATGCGGACGGCATCCTGCGTCTGGCCGAACGCACCCCAGCCGGTCGCTGGCAGCATCGCTGCAGCACCGAGGTCGGCGTCGGCGCGATCGGGGATATCGCGCTGAGCCCGGACGCCAGCCAGATCGCCGTCGCCGGCGAGGCCAACCGCGCGGCCCTGATCAGGCTCGATGCGCCAGACGCTCCCCTCGCCGCCGATTCCACCGCCGGCTGCGGCCCTGTGCGGTTCCTCGAAGGCCATCATGATCGGCTCTACAGCATCGCGTTCGCGCCCGATGGCAAGCAGCTGGTCACCGCGTCCATGGATAAAACCGCGCGCCTCTGGGACCGACACGCAAATCCCATCGCGATCCTCGCCGGTCATCAGGATCGCATCTATCGCGCCGAGTTCAGCCCCGACGGGCAGTGGATACTCACGGGTTCGCGCGACGGCAGTCTGCGCATCTGGAAGCGCCCGAAGCGTCCCAGGCGAACCAGCGAGCGCGTGACCAGGCTCTCGACCTTCCTGCCCCTGGAGGCCGACGCCGGCGGCGTGGCCAATGCCGTGTTCAGCCCGGACGGCCATTATGTCGCCGGCGCTTATTGGGAAAACGCCGCGATCCTCTGGCGGCTCTGGGCCGAGGACACCACGGCGGCCAGCAGCGCGCGCGCGGATTGGGACCCGGATCGCTCCGCGTTGGCCCTGGTGCGGGAGGCCTATCGTTTCCGCCGCGACAATCGGGTCAGCGAGCCAGTCGAGCCCCAAACCGACGACCCCGAGGCGAGCGACTGATGCGCCGCCGGTTACGAACCCTCGTGGACCGGCGTCAACGCTTGGTCTGTCGGCGCAATTGGAGCGCCCTGCTCGGGCTGTTGCTCGCCCTCGCCCTGCTCGGGCTGATCGCCAGTCAGCTCCAACTGCGCGAGACCGACATCGCCGTCTATGCGACGGCCGCCGAGCGTGTCTTTGTCGCGGCCGAAGACCCTTACCCGCGCCGCCCTGGCGATGTGCTGCCGTTTACCTATCCGCCCACCGCACTGGCGCTGCTGTACCCGATCGCCGGCCTGAGCCTTGCGCAACTGGCCAACGCGATGCTGGCATTGAACCTGCTGCTGACGCTGGCGGTGATGATCGTCATCGTCGGCGATCTAGCGCGCGACGACCCAAGCGGCAGACTGCGCTTTTGGGGGCCGCTCTATATCGCCGGCTTCGGGGGGCTCTATCTGAACCTGCAGTTCGGCCAGGTCAATCTCTTGCTCCTGCTGCTGATCTGGGGCTACTGGCGTGCGCTGCGCGGCGGTCGCGAAGGCGAAAGCACTGATGCGGGTGCGGGCGCCGGCGTCCTACTCGCGCTCGGCTGCCTCGCCAAGCCGCACTATGTGCTGCTCGGTCTCGGCGCCGGACCGCTGCCGCGACGCCGGTTGCTCATCGGCGGCTTGCTCGCGGGCGGCTTGCTGATCGCGCTCAGCCTCTGGGTCGCGCCGGCGGGCAGTTGGACCTCTTGGTGGCAGGAGATCGTCGCCACCACGCGCCTCACCGAGCTGCCGCCCGGTCATAGCTCGATCGCCGCGCCCTGGAATCGCAGCCTGGCGGGCGCCATCGCGCGCTTCCTGGTGCCGAATAAGTTCAGCACCATCCTCGCCGACGATCCCGCCCTGGCCGCGCGCCTCACCGGTAGCGCAATACTGATCGTCATCGGCGCGACTGCCGCAGTACTCTGGCGCTCGATGCGCCGATCCAGGAAGAGCCACCGCTGGGCTCAACCGCGTGGCGCGGTCGATCACGACCTGGAACTCTCGCTGCTCAGCATCGCGGTGTTCCTGATTGCGCCAGCAAGCTGGACCCATCACCTGGTGCTCTTGCTACCGGCCGCGTTGGTGCTGCTGCGCGACCGCGTCCTCACGCCCGGCTTGGCGCCCAGCAGCCGCTTCAGCGCCGGCCTGGTCCTCGCCGTGCTCGCCCTCACCCTCGACGACCTGCTCCCACGCGAAATCCGGGTCAGCTCGCTGCCGCTGATGACGCTGATGACCGTTGCCGTCATCGCGCTCTGGCTGCTGCTCGCAGAACAGCTCTGGCAGCGTAGTGGCCGGCGGGGAACGCTCATCCCGATTTGAGCACCCCAGCGCGCCGGCACCAGTCCGTTGGCGGACTATCGAGTCCGAGGTGATCGGAAGTATGCTGAACCACAGCGGCCACGGCCTTCAGCCGCGACCCAACCAATAACTGTCCACCGACATTGAGCATGAGGGCAACGCAGCATGTTGGACCAACGCTTCGACCGTGACGACTACTTCTACGGCACCGAGCCGAGTCACTTCCTGGTGGCGCAGCGCGATCGGCTGCGGCCGGGGCAGCGCGCGCTCGTGGTCGCCGAGGGCGAGGGGCGCAATGCCGTCTACCTCGCTGAGCAGGGGCTCGCGGTTACGGCGTTGGACAGCTCCCGGGTGGCCCTGGCCAAGGCGCAACGGCTGGCTGCGGAGCGCGGAGTCGAGGTCGATTTTCGCGACGCCGACCTCGCGCATTGGCCGTGGGAGCCGGAGGCCTGCGGTGGACCGCCTTGTGCCGAGCTGCTGTACACGCCGGAACTGCTGCGCGAGGCCTTCGCCGAAATGGAGATCCTGCAGCTCGAGGAGTACGAGCGCGAGCTGCAGGAAGGCAGCGGCCATGCCGGGCAGGCGGCGCTGATCGATCTGGTCGCTCGCCTGCCCGTCGCCGCCGAGCCAAAGGGTCCCGGGTGAGGCTTGACCAACCACTGATACTGCTCGGTATCGTCGATCATCAGCTGCCCATCGCTGTCTGGATAGGGATCATCAAGATCGACCAGTCGACCAGCCTGCGGCCTCTACCATCGGCAGACATCCTCGGAACCTGCCCCTCAAGAAATTGGTCGCCTTCATCACAGCAGCGGGCCCTTGGTGATCGGCGGCGCAGTCGACCGCAAGCCCGCAGGGAACATCGAAGCGGATATGTCCACGAATGAGGACAAAATGTCTCTGTTCATGTTCAACCCGATCAATGACCGGATGGGCGCTGCGCACATGCCGATGGAGACCGACGCGACAGCGCTAACAGGGGCTCAGGCGCAAGCGTTCATCAAGCAAGGACTTGGAGGCTGAAGAGACAGCATGAACAGACAAACTGCGGAAGCGTTGTTGCGAACGGCCATTGGTGACCCTAGAGGCCGGTTTCGAGAGGGCCAGTGGGAAGCCATCGATGCACTGGTCAACCGTCGCCAGAAGCTGCTGGTGGTGCAGCGTACGGGTTGGGGAAAAAGCTCGGTTTATTTCATCAGCACGCGGATTCTGCGTGATGCGGGCGCCGGTCCCACGGTGATCGTCTCACCCTTGCTGGCGCTGATGCGAAACCAGATCGAGGCGGCGCGACGGCTGGGTATCCGCGCCGCGACAATCAATTCAACCAACCAAGTAGACTGGCCGCAGATTCAACAGCAGCTCTTGTCGGACCAGATCGACGCGATGCTGATTTCGCCGGAGCGACTGTCCAACGAATCCTTCGTCGATGAGGTGCTTCTACCGATTGCGGACAGGATTGGCCTTTTAGTCGTGGACGAGGCGCACTGCATCTCCGACTGGGGCCATGATTTCAGGCCGGATTACCGTCGCTTGGTCAACATCCTTCAGCAACTGCCACCAAACATGCCTCTGCTCGGCACCACGGCCACCGCGAACAATCGTGTGATCGACGACGTCCAGTCACAGTTCGGAGAGAGCCAGATTCAGCGCGGCACCTTGGTGCGCGATAGCCTTGTGCTGCAAACCCTGCGCCTGCCGGATCAGGCCTCGCGCCTCGCCTGGCTCGCGCAGCAGATCCCCGAGCTGCCAGGCACCGGCATCGTCTACGTCTTGACGGTGCGGGACGCCGAACAGGTTGCGGACTGGCTCCGATCTCGGGGAATCGAGGCACGGGCCTATTACGGTAGCGTCGAGCATCCGGACTTTGCAGACAGCAACCACTATCGCCAACACCTTGAGGATCTGCTGCTCCGTAATCAGATCAAGGTACTGGTGGCAACGACAGCCCTGGGGATGGGCTACGACAAGCCGGATCTCGGCTTTGTCATCCATTACCAGGCACCGGGATCGGTCGTCGCCTACTACCAGCAGGTCGGCCGTGCCGGTCGTGCGATCGATAAAGCCTATGGCGTGCTGCTTTCTGGCAAGGAAGATGAGGACATCCACGCGTTTTTCCGGCGCACGGCCTTTCCCGACGAGGGGGATGTCAATGCGATACTCGACGTGTTGGGGGCAAACGATGGCTTGTCGCTTCAGGAGCTACAGGCTGAGCTGAATCTTCGGCATAGCCAGGTCGAGAAGGCGTTGAAAGTACTGAGCGTCGAGACACCAGCGCCATTGATCAAGCAAGGCAGTCGGTGGTATCGCACGGCTGTCCACTACAAGATTGACTATGGACGCATTCGTCGCCTGACCGAACAGCGGGAAGCTGAGTGGCAGGAGTTCTTGGCTTATATCGACAGCCCGACCTGTCTGATGGCATTCCTTAGAAACGCATTGGATGATCCCGAGGCAACAGCGTGCGGCAACTGCGCGGTGTGTCGGGGCGAACCGGTTGTAGAGACCGCTTTTGATCATCGGCTAGCAATCGAGGCTGCTCGCTTTCTTCGCCATGCCGAGATCGTTTTCAAGCCGAAGAAGCAAGTGGCGGCTGGGGCATTTCCGGAATACGGATTCCGAGGGAATCTGCCCAAGAATCTGCAGGCGGAGGAAGGCCGCATCCTGTCGCGCTGGGGCGATGCCGGTTGGGGCGGCCTGGTGGTCGATGACAAGCACGCCGGAGGTTTCCGCAACGCGCTGGTGGATGCAATGGCCAACATGGTTCGCGATCGATGGCAGCCGGACCCAGCACCGCAATGGGTGACCTGCGTGCCATCGAACAAGCATCCGACCCTGATTCCAGACTTTGCTTCACGGCTTGCCACTCGCTTAGGTTTGCCGTTCGTAGACGCGATTGCCAAGGCGCGTAACAACGAGCCGCAAAAGATGCAGCAGAATCGGTTTCACCAATGCCGCAATCTTGACGGCGTGTTCGAGGTGGCGGAAGCGATCCCTTCGGGTGCGGTGCTGCTGGTTGACGATGTGATTGATTCCGGTTGGACGGTGACGGTGCTTGCCGCGTTGTTGAGGCGAGCAGGCAGCGGGCCGGTCTTTCCGGTTGCGCTGACCTCCACCTCCACCACGAGTGGTGATTGAATGACGGTTTCCGAGACGACACAGGCCGTTCTGCTCCTGACGGCCCATTTCAACAAGACTGATTCAAGCGCGGCCAAGCCGCTCGCTCCGAAGGAATATGGGCGCTTCGCGGAGTGGCTCCACCAGCGGTCGTTGACACCAGCGAATCTTTTGCGCGGCAACCCCAATGATCTGCTGATCGAGTGGCACGACAAAACGGTCTCGACCGAACGGTTGAAGGCACTGCTCGAGCGGGGGCCTGCTTTGGCCATCTCGATGGAAAAATGGCTGAGGTCTGGTCTGTGGGTGATGACCCGCTCTGACCCGGACTATCCTCGGCGACTCAAGCAACGCCTGGGGAGCGATTCGCCCGCCGCCTTGTTTGGTTGCGGCAACCGGTTGTTGCTGAACAGCGGCGGGCTCGCTGTGGTCGGCTCGCGCCACGTCAAGGATGCGGATCTGGCGTACAGCAGTCAGCTCGGTGTGCTCGCTTCAGGTGCTGGAGTGTCTATCGTCTCCGGCGGTGCGCGAGGGGTCGATGAGACGGCCATGCTCGGCGCGCTCGGTGCGGAAGGGACGGCGGTCGGCGTCTTGGCCGACAGCCTGCTGCGTGCCTGCTCAGCGGCAAAGTACCGCAACGACCTGATGGCGAACAACTTGGTGCTCGTGTCGCCGTTCAACCCCGAAGCCGGGTTTAACGCGGGCAATGCGATGCAACGAAACAAGTACATCTACTGCCTTGCGGACGCGGCGCTGGCCGTTCACTCGGGCACGAAAGGCGGCACATGGAGCGGCGCGCACGAGGTCCTAAAAAAAGGCTGGGTGCCGTTGTGGGTCAAGCCGACCGATGATCCCGAAGCCGGTAATGCCGCGCTCATTGCCGCAGGTGCGTTGGAAGCACCCGCCACTGTAGAGGA
Organism: Chromatiaceae bacterium; assembly: GCA_003562815.1. Lineage (GTDB taxonomy): Bacteria > Pseudomonadota > Gammaproteobacteria > Chromatiales > Chromatiaceae > Lamprobacter. The sequence goes on from PWTO01000088.1 coordinate 19,894, forward strand.
CGTTAATGTCGCTGCGTTCTTCATGGCGAATGAGGAACAGCCGAAAGCTGACCGGGACCTGTTGGAGCAGGAGGTGAGTGTTGAGCAACCCGAGGTTCCTGTGAAATCCGTTGCAGAGGCGGATGCTGGGAGCCGAGCGCAGGTCCAAAGCGAGCCTGAACAGGTCGTCAATGACCGGGGGCCAGCGAGCGAGCCTAACGCGGCGACCCGGAGGGGCGTGCCGCAGACCATTGGGTTGTCGGAGGTCAGCTTCTATGATCTCTTCGTGGTCAAGGCTCAGGAGCTTTGCGAGAAAGAGCCCCGCACTGCCGACGACCTGGTTGATGCGCTCGCGCTTAACAAGACCCAGTTGAATGCTTGGCTCAAACAGGCAGTGGACAAAGGAGAACTCAGGAAGCGCGCCAAGCCCGTGCGGTATGAATTACCCAGCAGCAAGCAAGGATCTCTAGCACTAGACTAGGAGAAAATCGATGTGAGACAAGGGGTTCATCGCTCGGCTCCGGTAGTGGTTGACTCACGAGCCGCATCATAGAGCAAAGATGGCTTCGGTAGGCTTGCCTGAACGCGGGCGTTTATCATGCATCGCCTGTGCCCACCCAAAGGAACCTGCTGTGAGTGACCTGAGTCCGGAGTCCGACATCGAATCCAAGGTCAACGCCTTCATCGCACGCTGGGGCGGCGGCACCAGCCACGGCGGCAACGAACGCGCCAACCTGCAACTGTTCCTGACCGAGCTGTGCAGCCTGCTCGAGCTGCCTCAGCCTGAGCCGGCCAGCGCCGACAACAGCCAGAACGCCTATGTATTCGAGCGCCGCGTCACCGAGCAGCGCCCTGACGGCAGCACCAGGCCGCGCGCGCTCGATCTCTACCGCCGGGGCTGCTTCGTGCTCGAGGGCAAGGATACCGGCAAGCAGACCGGCAGCGAGCGCTGGGATGCCGCCATCGTCAAGGCGCACAAACAGGCCGAGAACTATGTCCGCGCCCTGCCGGCGGCGGAAGGTCGCCCGCCCTTCATCGTCGTGGTCGATGTCGGGCGCAGCATCGTGCTGTTCTCCGAATTCACCTGCTCGGGCGGCCACTACGTGCCCTTCCCCGACCCGCGCAGCCATCGCATTGGGCTCGAGCAACTGCGCGAGCCGGCCATCCGCGAGCGCCTGCGCGCGCTCTGGCTCGATCCGCTCGGGCTCGACCCCAGCCGCTACGCCGGTCGGGTCACCCGCGAGATCGCCAGCACGCTTGCGCAGTTGGCCAAATCGCTCGAACAGGCCGGGCAGGACAGCGAGCGCGTGGCGGGCTTCCTCTCCCGCTGCCTGTTCACCCTGTTCGCCGAGGATGTCGGGCTGCTTCCGCAGGGCAGCTTTTGCGCGCTGCTCAAGCGACTGCAAGCGCAGCCCGAGCAATTCCCGGACGCCATGGCTAGCCTCTGGCAGACGATGCACAGCGGCGGCTTTTGCGGCGTGCTGATGCACAAGGTGCTGCGCTTCAACGGCGGCCTGTTCGAGGGCGCCGACCCGCTACCGCTGAGCGCCGAGCAGATCGGTCAACTCATCGAGGCCGCGCGCGCCGACTGGCGCCAGGTGGAGCCGGCCATCTTCGGCACCCTGCTCGAGCGCGCCCTCGACCCGCGCGAGCGCCACAAGCTCGGCGCCCATTACACCCCGCGCGCCTATGTCGAGCGCCTGGTGATGCCGACCGTGATCGAGCCGCTACGCGCCGATTGGGACGAGGTGCAGGCCGCCGCGCAGAACTACCAGCGCCAAGACAAGCCCGAGGCCGCCCTCGCCGAGGTCAAGCAGTTCCATGGCCAGCTCTGCCAGACGCGGGTGCTGGACCCGGCCTGCGGCAGTGCCAACTTTCTCTATGTCGCGCTCGAGCACATGAAGCGGCTGGAAGGCGAGGTGCTCGATGTGCTGGGCCGCCTGCAAAAGACCACCAGCTTTGAACTCGAAGGACTCACCGTCAGCCCCAACCAATTCCTCGGGCTCGAGGTCAACCCGCGTGCCGCCCGCATCGCCGAGATCGTGCTCTGGATCGGCTATCTGCAATGGCACTTCCGCACCTATGGCCATATCAATCCGCCCGAGCCGGTGCTGCGCGACTTCCACAACATCCAGTGCCGCGATGCGCTGATCGCGGCCCAGGCGCGCGAGCCCCTGCTCGATGACCAGGGCCAGCCGGTCAGCGTCTGGGACGGGCGCAGCACCAAGCCGAGCCCGATCACCGGCGAGCCGATTCCGGATGAGACCCAGCGGCTGGCGGTCTATCGCTATTTGGAGCCGCGCCGCGCCGACTGGCCGGAGGCGGACTTCATCGTCGGCAATCCGCCGTTCATCGGCGCAAAAAGACTGCGAGAAGCGCTCGGTGACGGCTATGTTGATGCAGTGCGCGGGGTCTATAGCGGCCTAGTGCCGGACTCGGCCGACTTCGTCATGTTCTGGTGGCAGATCGCCGCCGAAAAGGTCCGCCAGGGCCAGGCGCGGCGCTTCGGTTTCATCACCACCAACAGCCTGCGCCAGACCTTCAACCGGCGGGTGCTGGAGCCGCATCTGAGCGATGCCAAGGCACCGCTGTCGCTGGTGTTTGCGGTGCCCGATCATCCTTGGGTCGAGGCTAGCGATGGCGCGGCGGTGCGCATTGCGATGACCGTCGGCGCTGCGGGCGATCAGCCGGGGCTGCTGTGCAAGGTCACCGCCGAGGGCTCGGGTGATGAGGATGCGCGCGCGGTGGCGTTGAATGAGCGCGAAGGCAAGCTGTTTGCGGATTTGGCGATTGGGGCGGATGTGGCTGGGGCCAAGACGCTGCGAGCAATGGGCGAGATCAGCTCGCCGGGTGTCAAGCTGCATGGCGCCGGCTTCATCGTCACCGAGGACGAGGCCCAAGCGCTCGGCTTGGGCCGGCAACCGGAGCTTGATGCGGTGATCCGCGACTATCGCAATGGTCGCGATCTCACCCAGAGCCCGCGTGGCGTAAAAGTCATCGACCTGTTTGGGCTCAGTGTGGATCAGGTGCGGGAGCGGTATCCGGCCATTTATCAGCGGTTGCTGGAGCGAGTGAAGCCGGAGCGGGATCAGAACAATCGTGCCACCTACCGGGAGAACTGGTGGATTTTCGGCGAGCCTCGAGTCGAGCTACGCGCGATGGTTGCGGGTCTTGATCGTTTCATCGCGACGGTTGTAACGAGTAAGCATCGATTTTTCTGCCTCTTGGAAAAGAATGTTCTCCCTGATGATGCACTGATCACCGTTGCTACCACTGACGCTTTTCATCTTGGTGTGCTGTCCAGCCGACTTCATTTTTCTTGGTCTCTTGCTACCGGGGGGACATTAGAAGACCGTCCCCGCTACAACAAAACCCGCTGCTTCGAAACCTTCCCCTTCCCCACCGCCAGCGACACCCAAATCACCAGCATCCGCGATCTGGCCGAACAGATCGACGCCCACCGCAAGCGCCAGCAGGCCCAGCACCCGAGTCTGACCCTGACCGGCCTCTACAACGTGCTCGATGCCCAGCGTCACGGAACCGCGCTGACCGACAAGGAGCGCGCGATCAATTCCCAAGGTTTGGTCAGCCTGCTCGCTGAGCTGCACGACCAGCTCGACACCGCCGTCTTCGCCGCCTATGGCTGGCAAGACCTGGCCGAGACGCTCGTCGGTCGCCCCGGCGCCACCAGCCCCTGGCCCGACAAGCCTGCCGCTCAGCTCGAAGCCGAAGAAGAACTGCTAACCCGCCTGGTGGCGCTGAACAGCGCGCGCGCCGCCGCCGAGGCCAAGGGCGTCATCCACTGGCTGCGCCCCGCGTATCAATGCCCAGAGACAGAGATGCCATCCGCGCAACGCATGGCCGATCTTGCGACATCCACGCCGGCTCTCGCCGCCACCAAGCCGAAGAAAGCAAAGCCGTTTCCCCGCGCCAGCGCCGGCATGCGCGCGCAGATCGCAGCGGTGCGCGAGGCCCTCGGCCACCAGGCCCGCAGCCTCGATGAGCTGACGGCGGCATTCACCGAGCCGAAGAAGACCCGCCCCAGGATCGCCGACACCTTAGCCGCCCTTGAAGACCTCGGCCTACTGCAACGCGAGGGCGAGCGGTATCGTTTGGTATAGCCATTCGCCTTGATACCAAGACATCTTCATTCCGTTTAGGCTGGTGCACAGCGCACTGCGCTCGTTACAGAAACGCACGCATCGGATTCTGTCATTCTTCCAGCTCCCCGACTTAGAAAGCCAACCGACGTGCTCCTCAACGAAGCGCAGTCGATGATCAATCAGCTGCGTGACAACAGTGTCTGGGACGATGCTCTCAGGGCAGCGCGAGGTAATCGGCCGGCGAGAGGATGTGCAGCCCGTGGCGTTGCCGAAAGCTGCTCCCCAGCAGAACCTCGGCCAGTTCGGTCAAGGTCTCTTCGGAGGCCAGTAGTACGCCTTCGGTCAGCGCCTTGTCCACGGCGCGCCCGGCCGTGCCGCACGGCACCAGCATGCGTCTGATCAGGGTGTTGGTGTCGTCGATCAGGTTGGCGAAGTCCTAAAAACTTAAAGATAACGATTGTCATTTAGGTTCTAATTTGCTAATCTGCCCACCGTGAACGGTCGCTCTGTGAGCTGCCTTGCACGGTCCCGCTGACTCGCAGCAGCCGTTCGCTCACGACATCAGTGGTTTGGACGACCATCCTTAGCGGATGGTCGCTCCTTTTTCTCGACCAAACGTGAACACAGCACGAGGCACGGTGCCATGTTTATCGCGATGAACCGATTTCGCATCAACCAGGGCTTCGAGGACGCGTTCGAGGCGATGTGGCGCGAGCGAGAATCCCAGCTCGACGCCATGCCTGGCTTTCGTGGGTTTCGTTTGCTCAAGGGGGCGGATGACGGCGAGGCCCGCCTCTACGCCTCTTACACCCAGTGGGCCTCGCGCGCCGATTTCGATGCCTGGCGCGAGTCCGACGCCTTTCGCCAAGCGCACGCGCAAGCCAAGGCACCGCAAGGCACCTATGCCGGGCATCCGGTGTTCGAGGGCTTCGATGTGGTGCTCGAGGAGGCCGTGCCATGAGCCTGGATGCGAATAGCGCCTTCTCCCAAGCCTCGGCCTCCGCGCCGCAGGCCTGGACCTCGGGTCAACAGCCGGCTTCATCCTCGGAGGCACTCTGGCAGCGCTGGCAGGATCTGAAGCAGGCCCAGCCGGGTCTGCGCGCGCGCGATGCCGGCGAATTGCTGTTGCAGTGCTTCGGCACGCGCAAGGGCGCGGAATCCGAGTCACCGCAATGGCGGGCGCTACTCGACGACATTGCTGATCCGGAGCACTTGTGATGACTGTCATGCTCAAAAGTGCGGCCATCGGCCTGCTGTTGTGCGCTTGCCCGCTGCTTGCCGACCCCGGCGATACGAGCGACCAACCCGCGCGGCTGATCTCGGTCGATGGTGCCGTGACTGAAGTCCTCTACGCCCTCGGCGGCACGGAACACCTGGTTGGTGTCGATACCACGAGCCTCTATCCAGCCGCCACCGAGGACATCCCCAAGGTCGGCTACAAGCGCGCGCTTTCGGCAGAAGGCATCCTGAGTCTGCAGCCCGATTTGCTCCTCACCACCAATGACGCTGGCCCCCCGGAGGTTCTTGAGCAGATCGCGCGCGCCGGGGTCAATATCCAGCAGATCCCCGATACGCCCACCATCGCCGGCCTGCACGACAAGATCGCGGCGGTTGCCGAGGTGCTTGATCGCCGTGAGGCAGGCGCTGCGCTCAGTGAACAGCTCGCTCAGGAACTCGACCAACTGGAAACAGCGATCGAAGAAGTGAACAGCGAGCGACCGCGCGTGCTGTTTCTGCTGCACATCGGCTCGGGCAATGACCTCGCGGCCGGCCGCGACACCGCCGCCGATACCGTCATCCGCCTGGCCGGCGGCGAGAACGTCCTGCATCAAGCCTTCTCCGGCTACAGGCCGCTCAGTGCCGAGGCCGCGCTCGCCGCAGCACCGGAGGTCATTTTGGTCACCGAGCGCAATCTCGAACAGCTCGGGAGTCCCGATGCGGTGCTTGAGCGCGGCGCACTCAAGGCCACGCCCGCCGGCCAAGCCCGGCGGGTGTTGGCGATGGACGGTCCACTGCTGCTCGCCTTCGGCCCACGATTGGCGGTGGCCGCCGCGCAGCTCGCCTGCGATCTCGGCATCATCGACAGCGAAACCCATGAGCACTCCGAACTGACCGCCGGCCAGCCCCGAGCGAGGCTGAAGCGATGAACACCCAGGCACTCCGTCTTCCCGCCAGCTATCAGCTTAGAAGCAACCCAGCCCAGAACACTCGGCAGAGCATGCAGTGGCTACCCACAGCGGTTGGTCTCGCGGTCCTGCTTGGGCTTGGACACAGTCACGCCCTAGCCGAGGATACGCTGCTATTACCGGAATTAACCGTTTACGGCGAGACCATCGGCGAAGGCTTCGAAAACCTCCAACGCGAACAGGCCAGAGACATAAAAGATGTACTGGGGCGCGAAGCCAATACCGATATCGGGGGTGGGGTACGCCCTGCCCAACGCTTTTATCTGCGAGGCATTGAGAGCAGTCAAGTGAACGTCACCATCGATGGTGCACCGCAGGGGCAAAACTTATTTAACTATCGGAGTCGCCTCGGCAATGTCGATCCGGATATTCTCAAGCAGGTCGAGATCAGGCCCGGTCCACCGGCTGCTGATGATGGCCACGGCGCTTTGGGTGGGAGTGTGCGCATGGTGACGGTGGATGCCCAGGATCTGCTTGCCGAAGATCAGTCACTCGGTGCACGTTTACGGGCTGGCTACACCAGTGTAGATGAAGGTAAACGCGGTTCTGCCAGCGTCTATGGTCTGGCCGGTGAAAAAGTCGTTCTGCTAGCCCACATCTCCCGGCAGGACTACGAAGATATGCGGCAAGGTGATGGCAAGCGCTTCCCTTATTCGGGGGGAAAAGACGAATCCTATCTGTTCAAACTGAGTTTACTGGATGCTGGTCCTCATCAATTCCGCCTGAGCAGAGAATGGCACCAGACCAGCGGAATGAACTATATGCAGCGCTCTGAATATCCATGGGAAGTCGTCAATTTCAGGCCGCCGCGCGACCAATCACTGGTTCGCGAGCAAACCACTCTGGATTATCGCTTTGATCCAGACTCTTCGCTGGTGGATATCCAAGTCAATCTTTACCAGAGCGAAAATAGTTGGAGAGTATGGACAGGAGAAGACAACAGGCAGCATTTCATCAGTGATAGCCAAGGGTATGATGTGCGTAACACTTTCCATTACGGAAGCCCCGATTTGGGCGGTCGCCTGACCTTGGGAACCGATTACCTGGAAGACAAAGGAATCAATCGGCGCAGTGGCCGCCAGGATCGACGCAATCATTATGAAAACCAAGGGCTGTATGCACAAAACCGTCTGGAGGCGGAAAGGTGGCAACTCTGGTTTGGCCTACGCCATGATGACTTCAAGGCCGGGTTTCGCAACAACACCACGCGCACAGAGAATGAGGCAACCTCCTACAATATCGGTGGTGAGGGACATCTCGGCGCAGGTGTGAGTCTGTTTGCCGGCTACGGTGAATCGGCTCGTGGCGCTGGCACAATCCCGATCCACTTTGCTGGCAATGTGCGCGAAACCGGGGCGTTGCTCAACGGCCGTCTCGCCGGCAAACTCAAGCCGGAAGTCTCCCATCAGAGCGAATTGGGCGTCCGCTGGCGACGCGAGACAGGAGATGCGCGCATCGGTGCCGAAGCACTGGTCTTCCGCAACCGGATCAGCGACGCCATCCTCTATACCCACGACCCAGATGGCAGTGGCGGCATGGGTATGCGCGATGTCGTTGAGTTCTATAACCGGGATCAAACCGCCACCTTCGAGGGTTACGAGCTGCGCACCCATTACCAACAGGGAGCACTGCGTGGTTCACTGGGATTCATGCACCTCGACACCGATGGCCTGCCGGAACAGGCCCATTTTCTAACTCGGTTTGGTGCGCCCCAAGGTGATCGGCTGATCTTGAACCTTGATTACGGTCTAAGAGAAAACCTAGAGCTAGGCTATACCCTCACCCATGTTGCCCGACTCAAGGATGTCCCCGATGGACAAAGCATTCATATAGAAAAGCCAGGCTACTCGGTGCACGATATACGCCTGAATTGGCAGCCTTTGGGAATGCGGCAGCTCAGTCTGGACGTTGCCGTGCGTAACCTGTTCGATAAGGCCTACAGCCGACACAGCAGCGTGACTCGGGACGGTTACTCGCCCACTCTGGAGCCGGGGCGCGATCTGCGCGTTGGTCTACGCTATATTTTTTGATGTCGATGAACACCCAGGCCCTCAGTCTTCCCGCCAGCCATCCCTTGCTCCAGCGCCAGCAGTTTGAGCGCCTGACGCTTGCAGCGCTGCTGGCCTTGATGGTGTTCGTGGCGCTACTCTCGATCGCCATCGGACCGGTGCCGATCCCGATCGCCGATGTACTGCGCACGCTCGCAGCCCTGACTGGCCTGCCCGTGGCCGAGGTCGCGCCTCAGCACGAGGCGGTGATTGTGTCGATTCGGCTGCCGCGCACCCTGCTCGGCTTGCTGGTCGGCGCAGGGCTTGCGGTGGCGGGTGCGGCGATGCAGGGACTGTTTCGCAATCCTCTGGCCGATCCGGGTTTGATTGGCGTCTCCGCCGGCGCGGCTTTGGCAGCGGTCTCAGTGATCGTCCTCGGTGGGCAAGGATTGGCGTTTCTGACCCAGGCGCTGGGGCCCTTCAGTCTGCCGATCGCCGCGTTTATCGGTGGCTTATTGACCACCCTGCTGGTGTATCGACTCGCCAGTCGCGATGGCCGCGTCTCGGTGATGACGCTGCTGCTGGCAGGGATCGCGATCAACGCCCTCGCCGGTGCTGGCACTGGACTCTTGACCTATCTGGCCGATGATCAGCAGCTACGCACACTGACCTTCTGGAGCATGGGCAGCCTCGGCGGCGCGACCTGGCCGGCGGTCGGTAGCGCGGCGCTGCTGATCGCAGTACCGCTGTTGGCGCTGCCGCTGCTGGCGCGCACGCTCAATGCCTTGCTGTTAGGCGAAGCCGAAGCCGGCCATCTCGGGATCGCGGTGCAGCGCATGCAGCCGCTGATCGTGACCTTGGCGGCGCTGGCGGTCGGCGCGGCGGTCGCGGTCAGCGGCATCATCGGCTTCGTTGGGCTGGTGGTGCCACATCTGCTGCGCCTAGCGCTGGGGCCGGATCATCGGCTCTTGCTACCCGGCGCGGCGTTGCTGGGCGGCAGTTTGTTGCTGCTCGCGGATCTCTTGGCGCGCACCCTGGTAACCCCGGCGGAACTGCCGATTGGCATCCTCACGGCATTGCTCGGTGGCCCGTTCTTTCTCGCGCTGTTGTTGCGCTGGCAGCGCCAGATGCGCTGAGGGCAACCGGCGGCATGACGAGGCGCGGATCGCTGTGATGACACTCGAAGCCGAAGGACTGTGCGTTCGCCGCAGCGGGCGCGCCCTGCTCCAGAATCTGAGTCTGAGCCTCGCCGCTGGCGAGGTGCTGGCGGTGGTCGGTGCAAATGGCGCGGGCAAATCGACCCTGCTGCGCGTGTTGAGCGCGGAGCTGACTCCCGATCGCGGCCAGGTCCGTCTCAACGGTCGCGCTTTGGCGGATTGGCCTGCGCGCGAGAGTGCCAAGCGCCGCGCGGTGCTGCCCCAACACAGTCCGCTCGATTTCCCGTTCACAGCCTTGGAGGTGGTGCTGATGGGCCGCATCCCCCATGGCGGGCCAGGTGCTGAGGATGTCCATCGCGCGGCGCTCGCGCTCGCCGAGGTCGGGTTGGCACCGCTCGCCGAGCGCCGCTACACCACCCTCTCCGGGGGTGAACGTCAGCGCGTGCATCTCGCGCGCGTGCTGGTGCAGATCTGGGAGCCGCTGCCAGCGCAGGAGCCGCGCTTCCTGCTCTTAGACGAGCCCACCGCCAGCCTGGATCTGGCGCACCAGCACGCCACGCTGGCACTGGCGCAACGCTGGGCACAGCACGACCTGGGCGTGCTCATCGTCCTGCACGATTTGAACCTAGCCGCGCAGTACGCGAACCGCGTCGCGGTGCTCAAGGCCGGGCAGCTGCTCGCCGTCGGCGCGCCGGCCAAGGTGCTTGAGCCGACCCTGATCGCCGAGGCTTTCGGGCTGCCGGTGCAGATTCTGCCGCATCCGGAATTGCCCTGTCCGCTGATCGTCGCCCGCGCCCAGCCGGCACCTGCGGCTAACCAGGCGGCAACCCAAGCACGGGTGCCGATCACCTAAGCGGCTGATGAGTCCACACCGCCCCATGTCCACTCAACGCCCTCTTGAGGCCTTCTTTGCGCGTGAATCCAGCGCGCCGCTCGCGCATGCCTTCAGCGGGCAGCGCCCGGTGCATCCCTTCGTCGGCCTAACGCCGGTAGACCCAAGCGAGATCGCACCGCTCTGGCAGCAGCTCACCGAGACCCCGCTCAGTCAGCCTGCGGTGGCCTATGTGCATGTGCCCTATTGCGCCACTCATTGCCTGTTTTGTGGTTTCTATCAGAACGCCTGGCGCGAGCAGGACGGCACCGCCTATGTCGATGCGCTGATCGCACAGTTACAGCGCGAG
>PWTO01000048.1 GCA_003562815.1 Chromatiaceae bacterium
AACGGCATCGAGATGGAACGCGACGAGAACGGCGCCCGTGGGATTTTCCTGCGGGCTTTGGTGGATTCGCCCATCCTCATCGAGGGTGCGCGTTAGCGTATGTTAACGAAACAGAATCAGGTGGATCGTGTGATTGCTGCGTTGGGCTATCCCTACGACTTGGTTGCGAAGCTCTTGTACGGTTGTGGGCTGCGGCTGTTCGAGTGTCTGCAATTGCGCGTACAGGACGTCAACCTCGAGATGATGATGCTGACCGTGCATGACGGCAAAGGCAAGAAGGGCCGGACCGTCCCACTGCCACAGACGCTGCGCACCGAGATCGATCTGCAGTTAGAGCAGGTCGCGAGTGTCCACGAGGCGGACCTGGTTGCCGGTTACGCTGGGACCTCCCTGCCGACCGCCTTGGGTGTCAAATACAAGCAAGCGGCGAAGGATCTGGTCTGGCAATGGCTCTTCCCGGCAAAGACGTTGACGGTGGTGCCCGATACCGGGGAGCATCGCCGTTACCATTTACATGAATCCCACGTGCAAAAGGCGATCAAGCTGGCGGTGCGGCAGTCACGACTCCGCAAGCGCGCGAGTGCCCATACGCTGCGGCACAGCTATGCGAGTCATCTGCTGCAGGCGCATTACGATATCCGCACCATTCAGGAATTGCTCGGCCACAGTGACGTGCGAACGACAATGATCTACACGCATACGGTCCCTAGCGTGAGCCTCAAAGACGCGAAGAGTCCATTGGATTTGTAGCGCCGACCGCCAACCCGCTCGCTAGCCCCGGCGCTTGAACCAGCCGGTGAGGCTGAAACGCTCGCGCGTTGCGGGCTCAACCTCATGCAGAAACCGGGCGCTGAAGAAGGTCACCAGGCGACCGCCTTCGGGAAGGATCGGTTCGCTTTGCTCAGGATCGTTCGGGTCGGTGTAGAGCCGCAGCGCACCGCCGTCTTGAGCTTGCCAGGCATCATTCAAGTAGAGAATGCAGCTCAGCGTGCGCTCGCCGATGCCGCGAAATTGGTCTAGGTGCTTGCGGTAATAGGTGCCGGGTGGATAGACCGCCAGATGCGCCTCAAGCGCGTACAGGCCGAGGAACAGGCTGCGGTTGACCGCCAACCGTAGCTGCTCGAGCTGGTGCCAATAGAGCCGTTGGGCGGCGCTGAGGTCGTTCGGGTCGAGCCAGGCGATGCGGTCGGTTCTGACCTCGTCGCGTACCTGGAGATCCTCGCCGCAGCCGACCCCGGCGCGCCGGAAGCGCCCCGCCTGCCAGCGCTGTCGGGCTTCATGGCGGAGTTGGCTGATGTGTAGTGGGGCAAGAACACGATCGCTCACGCACCAGCCTTGATCGGCGAGGGTGGCAGCGATCTGCTCGGCCGGCTCCGGCGGGCGTTCGGGCGGTAGGGAAGAGGCGTGGCAGGCCAAGTGCGGTAGGCTCGCGGGGAAAGGGATGCCGAAGTCTGCGCTCGATTCGGCGTCCGGTCTAGCCGCACCAACTTTACTATGATCGGGGTCTCTATGAGCACTGGAAAATTGTTTGCAACCGTCTTCGTCGCGGTGTTGTTCGCCAATGCGCTGACCGTGCTAGCACTGCTTGGCGCACGGGACTTGCTGCCTGAGTTCGCGCTGCCAACGCTGAGCGCGGTATCGAGCACCGAGTCCGCGCCAAGCGCGCCAAGCGAGGACATCGCCAACCAATGGGTGCCCGCGATTCAGGGGCGGATTCGGCAATTCTGGATGCACCCGGCGGGCACCTGGGAGGGACGCGCCCCGGTTGTCAACGTGCGGCTCGAGCCTGGTGGCAAGGTCATCAGCAACCAGGTGAAGATCGTCACCAGCAGCGGCAATCCGGTATTCGATCAATCTGTCGTGAATGCGATCTACGACGCCTCGCCACTGCCGGTGCCGAGCGGGCCGGACTTCGAGCCGTTCCGCGATTTCAATCTGGTGCTGCGTCCTTAGCGATGGTTTTAACCACCGGTGACGGGCGGGAAAAAGGCGACTTCATCGCCATCGGCAACCGGCGCTTCGGGGCGTGCTAGCTCTTGATTCACGGCAGCGAGGATGCGCTGCTCTGGCGCGAGCGCCTGCGCCCAAGGCGTGCCTCGCGCACACAAGAAGGCTCTGATCTCAGCGACGGTTGCGCTCGCGGTGGTCGGTTCGATGGCTTCGGCATCCAGCCCGAGCTGCTCGCGCAGGCTGGCGAAATAACGCAGTTGGATCATCGGCAGCGGCCTCTGAGGGTTGTATGCAACAGCGCGCCGATTAGGCCACGCTGCCCGGTACCAGCTCCGCGAACGGCAAAAAGGCCACCGGATCACCGATGGCAATGGTCTCGCCCGGCGGGATCAGCACCAATCCATTGGCCCAGGTCAGCGAGCTGAGCGCCGCCGACGACGTGCTATGGAAACGCTGAACCGAGAGCTGCCCCGTCGCCGCATCGCTTTGCAGCCGCGCCCGCTGATAATCGCGGCGTTTGAGCGGCTTGCTCAGCACGAAGCCAGCGGGCAACCACTGTGGCGTCGGCGGGCGCGCATCGCGCACACCCTGCATGCGCGCGATGAACGGTCGGGCGAACAGGCAAAAGGTCACAAACAGCGAGACCGGATTGCCGGGGCTGCCGATGAATGGCGTCTCGCCGATGCGCCCGAACGCGAACGGTTTGCCCGGCTTCATCGCCACCCGCCAGAGATCAAGGTGACCGAGTTGCTCGACCGCCGGCCGCACATGGTCTTCCTCGCCGACCGAGACACCGCCGCTGGCCAGCACCAAGTCGGCCTGTTGTGCAGCGGCGGCGAGCGCCGCCTGCGTCGCTTCACGCTCGTCCGCGATGATGCCGAGATCGATCGCCTCGCAGCCGAGCGCCTGCAGCAAGGCGCGGAATAGAAACCGATTCGAGTTGTAGATCTGACCTGGCCCCAAGGGCTCGCCGGGCATCACCAGCTCGTCACCGCTGGCGAGCATGGCCACGCGCAGCCGACGATAGACCCGCAGCTGCTCGGCACCGACGGCGGCGGCAAGCCCCAGATGCTGGGGACCGAGCCGTATCCCGGCCTCAAGCACTTGGGTGCCGGCGTGCAATTCCTCGCCGCGACGGCGGATATTCTCACCGGCGCGGATCTCGGCGTTGACCCGCACGCCATCGCGCTCAGGCTCGCAGACCTCCTGCACCACCACGGTGTCCGCGCCCTCGGGCACTGGCGCACCGGTGAAGATGCGCGCGGCGGTGCCTGGCGTGAGCGGCGTGCCGCACTGGCCAGCGGCGATGCGTTGGCTGACCGGAAGCCAACCGTCGCTCGCCTGCAGATCGGCCGCACGCAGCGCATAGCCATCCATCGCGCTGTTGTCCCAGCCGGGGAGGTCGGTGCCGCTGATGAGCGGCTCGGCGAGCACCCGCCCGAGGCCTTCCATGGTGGGCAACAGCTCGCTGCCGTCGATCACCCGGGCCGCAGCGAGCAGCTGTGCCGAGGCTTCCTCAACGCTGAGTGGCTTTCCGTGCGTTACGGATGAGGAGAGGCTTGGCTCGCAGTCGTTCGCGGTGACGGTTGTGCTGTTGGCCATGAGGTCTCAGCGCTCGCTGAAGCGCGCGATAAGCTGGGCGAAGTTGCAGGGCCGAGTGCGGCTGTCCAATTGCGGCTGCAGGATCTGCTCCCAGGCGGTGCGACAGGCGCCGGTGGAGCCCGGCAGGCAGAACAGCAGGGTGCCGTTGGCAATGCCGGCAACGGCCCGCGATTGCACGGTCGAGGCGCCGATCTCATGAAACGAGAGCTGGCGGAACAGCTCGCCGAAGCCATCGATGGCCTTGTCGAACAGCGGCGTGACCGCCTCCGGCGTGCTGTCGCGGCCGGTGATGCCGGTGCCGCCGGTGCTGATCGCCACCCGAACCTCGGGGTCGGCGATCCAGCGCGAGAACAGCGCGCGCAGCTGATAGGGATCATCCTTGCAGATGACCTGATCGGCCAGCCGGTGGCCAGCGGCGGTCAGTTGCTCGCGCAGATAAGCGCCAGAGGTGTCGTTCTCGTCAGTGCGGCTGTCGGAGACCGTCGCCACGGCGATCGGCAGCGGCATGAAAGGGGCGTCGTCGGGGGGGTTGCTCATCACACAATCCAAAATGTTTCTACAATCCACGCGCAATCGGCAGCAAGCTCCAGATCGTCGCCGCGAAGCTGATGCTCATGAAGACCGCCGCCGAGGCGATGTCCTTGGCCCGCGCCGAGCGTTGACGGTCAGTCGCGTCAGTCGTTTCCGGCGCCGTGTCAGGCGTTATCCGCAGCAGGCTTCCAAGCGACATCGAGCTGACGCGCGGCCCGCACATCGTCGAGCCGCCGCAGGGGCAGGCTGTGCGGCGCCTGCTTGACCGTCTCCGGATCGCTCTCGGCCTCGGCGCGAATCCTGATCATGGCTTCGACGAAACCATCGAGCGCCTCCTTGGGCTCGGTCTCTGTCGGCTCGATCAGCAGGCATTCGGGCACCA
Organism: Chromatiaceae bacterium; assembly: GCA_003562815.1. Classification (GTDB taxonomy): domain Bacteria; phylum Pseudomonadota; class Gammaproteobacteria; order Chromatiales; family Chromatiaceae; genus Lamprobacter. The sequence continues at coordinate 4,466 of PWTO01000048.1, forward strand.
ACAGCGGGAAGTAGGTGGTCGGCGCATGGTAGCCGTAGTCGAGCAGACGCTTGGCAACGTCCATGGTGTTGACGCCGAGTTCCTTCGCCTCTTTCTTCAGCGTGACGATGAACTCATGGCTGGCGCGCCGCTCCGGATAGGCGAGCTGGAAGCCGGCCTCGCGCAGCCGGGCCTGAAGATAGTTGGCGTTGAGCGTGGCGAACTCGGAGACCCGGCGCATGCCCTCGGCGCCGAGCATGCGCGCGTAGATGTAAGCGCGCAGCAGGATGCCCATGTTGCCACCGAAGGCGGTGAGGCGGCCGATGCTCTCGGGCCGGTCATCCTCGTCGAGCCAGTGATAGCGCTTATCGTCGCCCTTGATCACCACGGGGATCGGCAGATAAGGCTCGAGCCGCTTCGAGACCCCGACCGGGCCGGCACCGGGCCCGCCGCCGCCATGCGGAGTCGAGAAGGTCTTGTGCAGATTCATGTGGATGACATCGAAGCCCATGTCGCCCGGGCGCACCTTGCCGAGGATGGCGTTGAGGTTGGCGCCATCGTAATAGAGCAGGCCGCCGGCCTCGTGCACGCTCTTGGCGATGGCTTGGATGTTGCGGTCGAAGACGCCCACGGTGCTCGGGTTGGTGAGCATGATGCCGGCGGTCTGCGGGCCAACCGCAGCGCGCAGGGCGGCAATATCGACATCGCCGTTGCTGCCAGTCGGCACCTCGCGCACCGTGAAGCCGGCCATGATCGCCGAGGCGGGGTTGGTGCCATGCGCGGCGTCCGGGACCAGCATCTCGCGCCGGCCATGATCGCCACGGGCGTCGTGATAGGCGCGAATCATCATCACCCCCGCCAGCTCGCCCTGGGCGCCGGCCGCCGGCGCCAGCGAGACCGCGTGCATGCCGGTGACGCTCTTGAGCATGTCCTGCAGCTCGTGCAGACAGGCCATGATGCCCTGGCTGTGGCTCTCGGGCGCGGCCGGATGGCGCGCGAGGAAGCCGGGCAGCGAGGCCAGGCTATTGCAGGCGCGTGGGTTGTACTTCATCGTGCACGAGCCGAGCGGGTAGACATGTGTGTCGATCGAGAAGTTCTGCTGCGAGAGCCGGGTGTAGTGGCGCACCGCTTGCAGCTCGGAGACCTCGGGCAGGGCGGCGCGCCGCTTGCGGCGCAGCGCCTGCGGCAGATCGCCGTAGTCGGCCGTCTCGAGTGGCGCCTGCGCGCTCGCGCGGCGGCCAGGGCGGGAGTGTTCGTGGATGAGCATGGCGGGATTCAGCACTCTCGATAGACAGAATGGCAGGGAGGCAATGGCGAGAGTCCAGCGCGAGGTGGCCGGTCTCGCGCCAGCGAAGGCGCTTTTTTGGAGCGCGTCGGCTTAGGCCGCGTTGGCGAGCGCCACCGCGCTTGCGAGCGCTTCGCGATAAGCCGTGATCTCGGGGTCGGTGCGCCGCTCGGTGGCACAGACCAGCAGCGCCGAGCCCAGCTCCGGATACTCGCGCCCAAGATCGAAGCCGCCGAGGATGTCCTGTTCGGCGAGCGCGGCGAGAACCGTCTCGGTCGGCGCCGGCAAACGCAGGGCGCGCTCGTGGAATGCCGGCGCGCTAAAGATCGGCTCCACGCCCGGCACCGCGCACAGTTGTTGCGCCAGCCGGGCGGTGTTGGCATGGCAGGCGGCCGCAACGCGCTCAAGTCCTTCGGCACCGAGGATCGCCATGTGAATGGTCGCCGCCGTCACCAGCAGGCCCTGATTGGTACAGATGTTCGAGGTCGCCTTGGAGCGGCGGATATGCTGCTCCCGGGCCTGCAGGGTCAGGGTGTAGCCAACCTTGCCCTCGAGGTCTTCGGTCTTGCCGGCGATGCGTCCCGGCAGCTGGCGGATGAACGCCTGCTTACAGCACAGAAACCCGAGATAAGGACCGCCGGAGGCGAGCGGCATCCCCAGCGGCTGACCCTCGCCGCAGGCGATATCGGCGCCGACCTGACCCCAGTCCCCCGGGGGCGAGAGCAGGGCGAGGGCCACCGGGTTGACCACGCCGATCACCAGCGCATCGCGCGCTTGTGCCCAGTCGGTGAGTGCGTCCACGTCCTCGAGCACGCCGAAGACGTTCGGCTGGGGAACGACTAGCGCCGCGAACGGCTCATCGGCCACCGCCTCGCAGTGCTCGACGCTGGTCTGCCCGCTGCGCGCATCGAAATCCACCTCGATCAGCTCGACGCCCTGATGTTGGACAATGCTGGCCACGGTGCGGCGATAGAAGGGATGCACCGTGCGCGGCATCAGCACCCGTGGCTGTTTGACCTTGCGATTGGAGCGCACCGCCATCAGCACCGCCTCGGCGAGTGCCGAGGCGCCGTCGTAGAGCGAGGCGTTGGAGACATCGAGCCCGGTCAGCGCGGTCATCATCGACTGGAACTCGTAGAGCACCTGCAGCGTGCCCTGGCTGGCCTCGGCCTGGTAGGGCGTATAGGCGCTGTAGAACTCGCCGCGGGTGGCGATCTGCCACACCGCCGCCGGGATGTGATGATCATAGGCGCCGGCGCCGATGAAGCAGGTCGGCTCACCATCGGCGCGCGCGCGCGCTTGCAGGAGCTGGGTCACCTCCATCTCGCTCAGGCCGGCGGGGACGCCATCGAGCGCTGTGGCGCGCAGTTCCTTGGGGATTTCGTCGAACAGCGCGTCGATGTTATCGACGCCGATGGCGTCGAGCATGCCGGCGATGTCCGCGTCGGTGTGCGGGATGAAGGGCATGGCTCAGCCCTCGTCGGCCAGGAGCTGCTCGTAGCCGCCGGCGTCCATCAGTTCGTCGAGCTGGCTCGGGTCCGAGAGCTTGAGCTGGAAGATCCAGCCGTCGCCGTAGGCATCCTCGTTGATCGTCTCGGGCGCGCCGTCGAGGGCCTCGTTGGCCGCCGTGACGTCTCCCGTCAATGGACTATAGATATCCGAGGCGGCCTTGACCGACTCGACCACCGCACAGGCGTCCTTGACGGCGAGCTGCTTGCCGATCTCGGGCAGCTCGACGAAGACCAGATCGCCGAGCGCCTCCTGCGCGTGGTCGGTGATGCCGACGGTGACGGTACCGTCGCCGTTGTCTTTGACCCATTCGTGGGACTCGGTGTACTTCAACTCAGTAGGGATGCTCATCAAGAGACTCCTGACGAATCGTCGTCGTGAAGACGACGACTGTTGGCGAGAGGGCGCGAGGACTGTGTGCGCTCGCGCCAGGGTGTATTCAACGTTGGATGTATGAAACGTTGGTGCATGAACGAAGCGCGTGCGCGGTGTGGCAACCCGTCGCACGGGCCATCAGGCGCGCGCGTCCTGGTCATCAAGCGCGATGCGCGCTTCGCCGTGGCGCACGAAAGGCGGTTTTACCACCCGCGCGGGCACCGCCTTGCCGCGAATCTCGACCGCGCACTGGTCGCCGATCCCAGGCTCGACCCGCGCCAGTGCGATGCTGCGCTGCAGGGTGGGCGAGAAGCCGCCGGAGGTGACCTCGCCGACCGGCTGGTCGTTAACCAGCACCGGTTGATGGCTGCGCAGCACGCCACGCCCGGTCAGCAGCAGGCCGACGACCTGGCGCAACTCGCCACTGGCCTGCTGCGCCTCGAGTGCTGCGCGGCCGATGAAATCGCGCTCCCGGGGTGCGAAGGCGACGGTCCAGTCGAGCCCCGATTCGAGCGGTCCGACCTCCTCGCTCATGTCTTGGCCGTAGAGATTCATCCCGGCCTCCAGGCGCAGGGTGTCGCGCGCGCCCAGGCCGCAGGGGATGACGCCAACCGCGAGGAGCGCGCGCCACAGCTCGACGACCTCAGCGGCCGGAAGCATGATCTCGAAGCCATCCTCGCCGGTGTAGCCGGTGCGTCCGACCAGCCAGTCGCCCTGCTCGGTGGCGAAGAAGGGCTTCAACGCCAGCGCGGGCTCGCGCAGCGCGACCGGAAGCAGTGACGCGGCCTGCGCGCGCGCCTCTGGCCCCTGCACCGCGAGCAGGGCCAGATCGTCCCGGCTGTTGATACCGACCGAAGCGCTTTGAAGACAGGCGTGCATCCAAGCCAGATCCTTGTCCGCAGTGGCGGCATTGACCACCGCGCGATAGCGGTTTGGGCCGAGGTAGTAGCAGATCAGATCGTCGATCACGCCGCCCTCGGCATTGAGCATGCAGCTATAGAGCGCCTTGCCCGGCTGCTTGAGCTTGGCGACGTCGTTGGCCAACAGCCGTTGCAAGAAGGACAGCGCATCGGTGCCTTGGATATCGACCGGGCGCATGTGCGAGACATCGAAGACGCCGGCCTGCTGGCGCACCGCATGATGCTCGTCGAGTTGGGAGCCGTAGTGCAACGGCATGTCCCAGCCGCCGAACGGCACGATGCGAGCGCCAAGACGCTCATGCTCCGAGAAGAGGGGGGTTCTGGATCCCATGCGGCACTCCGGTTTAGCGGCCGCGTCTGCATCGACGGCGCGCGATTGAGACAAACGAGCAAACAGCACAGCCTAGACTGCGTCTGCCGCCCCTCTGTCCTGAACCTGAGAGTTTGCGTCGAGCGCCACGCGCTGATCGCTGCCCCGTCGGTGGGCCACTGCTGCGGCCGCTCTCCAGAGTTGGTATGAGTCCTGCGGTCCTTTTGCCTGAGCGATTCCGGGCGGATGTTGCGCCTTCGGCGCCGGTCGAGGACCGGTCTCTCCCGCAGGAAATATTCCCAATAGGAATTAATATACTCCCCTGAGGGGTTGGTTCCAAGGTCGGAGTCCAGATTCGAGACGGGCGTCGATCCCCGTGCGGCCCTTTCTGCCGCGTTTGCAAGCGGCGATCGATCGCGAGTCTGATGCGGCTTGATGGCCGTTCTAGCGTCCTGTCTTCGATCGAGAGGCCGACGGGCCGCGCTTGAAGGTCAGGCCGCCGCATTCTGAGCAGGCAGGAATACGCCCAGCGCGGGTGAAGCGGGTCTCAGCGCCGCACTTGTCACAGACCAACGTGCCGGGGCCGGTGATCTGCCCGGCTTGATAGAGCGAGGCCTGGCGCGCGCGCTCCGACCATTGCTCCAATTGCAAGCGGGTCTGATCGGCCACGCTGGTGAAGGCCTCGAACAAGCGCTGCTCGATCAGCTCGAGGTCGAAGCGCCACCAGGCGCGCAGATCCTCGCCGGTCTCGGCCAGATAGTGGGCGGCGTCCTCGATATCACGCTCGATGTACTCGGCGATCTTATGCGCCTCCTCGCGGCTCAGTTCGCCCAACTCGACCATGTTCTCGCGCGCCTTGGCGAGCATGGACTGCAGCTTTGGGGTCGCCTCCTCGGCTTCGTGCACCGCGTCGCGGGCGTGCTCAAGCATCCGCTCATAGGCCTTGACCAGCCGGTCTTCGGTCTTGGGGTGTTCTTCGTTACTCATCATCAGTTCCTCCGCGAGAAACCCCGGCCTTCAGGCCGGGGAGGAAGAGCGGCTACGGCCTCGCAGCCACCAGAAAAAGTGCCGGCTTTCCACCGGCGGGGCCCTGAGGCTGTGCTCCGTAAGGAGCCTGGTAACGGACACCTTTCGGTGTCGCTCCCCTCGCCAATGTGGG
>PWTO01000012.1 GCA_003562815.1 Chromatiaceae bacterium
ATGGAGTCCTAGTATCTTTGATGCTTCTCGTGAGGGTACATATCTTGGCATGTGCGCTTCGCGTTTAGTCTTGTATGTCTGCGTAAGTTAGCATACTAACACCTAGGTTTTAACTCTTCTGCTGCTAGCTCTGCCAGCGCTGACTTGGGTGTCCCGCGCGCGTCGGATAAGGTGCTAAATCGCCAATTGGACAATTCCGAGAACTCAGCAGAGGAATCTCCACTTGACCGAGTGGCTCTGGCGCGAAGTCCGGTTGGCGCCCCGATTGCAAACCTTGATGTGCGAACCTTGACCGGAGACTTGCTGATGTCGACCCCGATCCATCTCGTTTGTCCGCATTGCGATGCGGTCAACCGGCTCCCACCCGAGCGCCTCGCCGATGGCGGGCGTTGCGGTCAGTGCCATCGGACCCTGTTCGATGGGCACCCGTTCGCCTTGAGCCAAGCGGGCTTCGAGCGCCACGCGACGCGCAATGACATCCCGCTGGTGATCGACTTCTGGGCCTCCTGGTGTGGTCCCTGCAAGATGATGGCGCCGGCCTTCGAGGCCGCAGCGGCTCGTCTCGAGCCACGCGTCCGGCTGGCCAAGGTCAACACCGAGGAAGAGCAGGGACTAGCGATGCGTTTTGGGATTCGCAGCATCCCGACCATCGCCCTGTTCAAAGGCGGCCAGGAACGTGCGCGGCAGGCTGGAGCCATGGATGCCAACGCGATCGTGCGCTGGGTCGAGTCCTCCCTTTAGCCGCACGCCTCTGCTGCAGCGCAGCACCATCGATGGACAGGCCGCTGTGGTTTCGCTAACATTCCAGCCATTCTGTCAGGCTGTCACTGTCGCCGCCGTGTTGGCTCGGCCGCCGCGTCTGCTCAGCTGAGCGGGCCGCCATCGGCGGCCATCGGTTGGTCGGACAGCCGTCCGACGGATCAGGCTGATATTCCATTTTTTCTCAGGCGCGCTTCGGTCATCCAACGCGCTCTGCACCACCGTCTGCCTCGGAGACTGCGTTGACTATTCCTGCGGTTTTGGTCCTGCAAGACGGCTCGGTCTTTCGCGGGACATCCATTGGCGCCCGCAGCCAAGCTGTCGGTGAGGTCGTGTTCAACACGGCGATGACGGGCTATCAGGAGATTCTGACCGATCCGTCCTATCGGCGTCAGTTGGTGACCCTGACTTATCCGCATATCGGCAACACGGGGACCAATGACGAAGACGAGGAGTCGCCCAAGATCCAGGCCGCCGGCTTGATCGTTCGCGATCTGCCGGTGCTCGCCAGCAACTTCCGCCGCCGCGAGACCCTGAGCGACTACCTCGAACGCAGCGGCGTGGTCGGGATTGCCGACATCGACACGCGTCGCCTGACGCGGCTGCTGCGCGAGAAGGGGGCGCAGAACGGGTGCCTGATCGCCGGCGATGAGATCGACGAGCAGGCCGCCCTGGCCGCAGCGACCGCGTTCCCGGGCCTCAAGGGGATGGATCTGGCGCGCGAAGCGGGCGTCGATCAACCCTTCCGCTGGACCCAGGGCACCTGGAGCCTAGAGCAGGGGCTGCCGGCGGCGCTCGCCTGGAATGACGGGCGCTTGCGTCATCACGTCGTGGCCTATGACTTCGGCATCAAGCGCAACATCTTGCGGCTGTTGGTCGATCATGGCTGCCGAGTCACGGTGGTGCCGCCGCAAACGCCGGTCGCCGAGGTCTTGGCGCTGGCGCCCGATGGGGTCTTTTTGAGCAATGGCCCCGGTGATCCGGAGCCTTGCGACTACGCTATTGCAGCGATTCGCGAACTCTTGGCGCGCGACATTCCCCTGTTCGGCATCTGCCTCGGTCATCAACTGCTTGGTCTCGCCGCCGGTGCGCAGAGCGTGAAGATGAAGTTCGGCCATCACGGCGCCAATCATCCAGTGCAGGATCTGGCCACCGGCCAGGTGATGATCAGCAGCCAGAATCACGGCTTTGCGATCGACGAGCAGACGCTGCCGGCCGAGATCGAGGCGACCCATCGCTCGCTGTTCGACGGCTCTCTGCAAGGACTGCGCCATCGCCAGCATCCGGCTTTCAGCTTCCAGGGCCATCCAGAGGCAAGCCCCGGGCCGCGCGATGTCGAGCCCTTGTTCGCCCGCTTCAGCGCCCTGATGGACGCGCGCACGCCAGGCGACTGACGGCACGGCCGCGCGCTTCACTCCATAGAACCCTCTCTTCCCGCTTCGACTCTCGGACAGCCCTCGACCCATGCCCAAGCGCACAGATATCCAGAGCATCCTGATCATCGGCGCCGGACCGATCGTGATCGGGCAGGCCTGCGAGTTCGACTACTCCGGTGCCCAGGCCTGCAAGGCCCTGCGCGAGGAGGGCTTCCGGGTGATCCTGGTGAACTCGAACCCAGCCACCATCATGACCGACCCGGAGATGGCCGATGCCACCTACATCGAGCCGATCACCTGGCGGGTGGTGGAGCGCATCATCGCCCACGAGCGCCCGGACGCACTGTTGCCGACCATGGGCGGGCAGACCGCGCTGAATTGTGCCTTGGATCTGGTGAGCGAGGGCGTGCTCGAGCGCTACGGGGTGGAGATGATCGGCGCCTCGCGCGAGGCCATCGACAAGGCCGAGGACCGCGACCTTTTTCGCCAGGCGATGCGCCGCATCGGCCTCGACATGCCGCGCTCGGCGATCGCCCACAGCCTTGAGGAGGCGATCCAAGTCCAGGCCCAGATCGGTTTCCCGACCATCATCCGGCCCTCGTTCACCATGGGCGGCAGCGGCGGCGGCATCGCCTACAACACCGAGGAGTTCGAGGAGATCTGCCAGCGCGGTCTGGACCTCTCGCCGGTCAATGAGCTGCTGATCGAAGAATCGGCGCTGGGCTGGAAAGAGTATGAGATGGAGGTGGTGCGCGATCATAAAGACAACTGCATCATCATCTGCTCGATCGAGAATCTGGATCCGATGGGCGTGCACACCGGCGACTCGATCACCGTCGCCCCGGCGCAGACGCTGACCGACAAGGAATACCAGCGCATGCGCGATGCCTCGCTCGCGGTGCTGCGCGAGATCGGCGTCGATACCGGCGGTTCGAACGTGCAGTTCGCGATCCATCCCGAGGATGGGCGCATGATCATCATCGAGATGAATCCGCGCGTCTCGCGCTCCTCGGCGCTGGCCTCGAAGGCGACCGGCTTTCCGATCGCCAAGGTCGCCGCCAAGCTCGCGGTGGGCTATACCCTCGATGAGCTGCGCAACGAGATCACCGGCGGCGCGACCCCGGCCTCGTTCGAGCCGGCGATCGATTATGTCGTCACCAAGCTGCCGCGCTTCGCGTTCGAGAAATTCCCGCTCGCCGATGCCCATCTGACCACGCAGATGAAATCGGTGGGCGAGGTGATGGCGATTGGCCGTACCTTCCAAGAATCCTTGCAGAAGGCATTGCGCGGGCTGGAGACCGACAAGGACGGTCTCACCGAGATGCTGAACCTGTCCGATCCGCACGCGTTGAGCCGACTGCGCACCGAGCTGCGCCAGCCCGGCGCCGAGCGCCTGTTCTACTTGGCCGATGCGCTGCGCGCGGGCATGACGACCGACGAGGTGCAGGCGCTCACCGGGATCGACCCCTGGTTCCTGGCGCAGATCGACGAGTTGGTCGCTCTTGAGCACGAGGTGCGACTCCAGGGCGTTGCGGCGCTGGATGGGGCATGGCTGCGCGCGCTCAAGCGGCGCGGGTTCTCGGATCGGCGCCTGGCTGCATTGACCGGCACGAGCGAGGAGCAAATCCGCGAGCGTCGCCGTGAACGCGGTATCCGACCGGTGTTCAAGCGCGTCGATACCTGCGCCGCCGAGTTTGCGACCAGCACGGCCTATCTGTACTCGACCTACGAGGAAGAGTGCGAGGCAGCGCCGACCGATGCCAAGAAGATTATGGTGCTCGGCGGGGGGCCAAACCGCATCGGCCAAGGGATCGAGTTCGACTATTGCTGCGTGCATGCGGCGCTAGCGCTGCGCGACGACGGCTTCGAGACGATCATGGTCAACTGCAACCCGGAGACCGTCTCGACCGATTACGACCCCTCGGACCGGCTCTACTTCGAGCCGTTGACGACCGAGGATGTGCTCGCCATCGTCGAGACCGAGCGCCCGTATGGCGTCATCGTGCAATACGGCGGCCAGACGCCGCTGAAACTGGCGCGCGATCTGGAGGCCGCCGGGGTGCCGATCATCGGCACCTCGCCGGACAGCATCGATCATGCCGAGGACCGCGAGCGTTTCCAGCGCCTGATCACCCGGCTCGGACTCAAGCAGCCGCCAAACGCGACCGCACGCAGTGAGGGCGAAGCGATCGAACGCGCGGCCGAGATCGGCTATCCGCTGGTGGTGCGTCCGTCCTATGTGCTCGGCGGGCGGGCGATGGAGTTGGTCTATGACGAGCAGGATCTGCGCCGTTATATCCGCAACGCGGTGAGCGTCTCGAACGCCGCGCCGGTGCTCCTAGACCGCTTTCTCGAGGATGCGATCGAGGTCGATGTCGATGCGGTCTGCGATGGCGAGGCGGTGCTGATCGGCGGCATCATGGAGCATATCGAGCAGGCCGGGGTGCATTCCGGCGATTCCGCCTGTTCGCTACCGCCCTACACGCTGAGCGCGGAGCTTCAGGACCGGATGCGCCAGCAGATGGCCGAACTCGGCCTGGCGCTTGGGGTGCGCGGACTGATGAATGCGCAGTTCGCGATCAAGGGCGATGACATCTTCGTGCTTGAGGTCAACCCGAGGGCATCGCGCACCGTGCCCTTCGTCTCCAAAGCGGTGGGCGTACCGCTGGCCAAGGTCGGCGCGCGCTGTATGGCGGGGCGCTCGCTGGCCGATCAAGACATGCTGCTGGAGGTTGCGCCGACGCGCTACTGCGTCAAGGAGGCGGTGTTCCCGTTCGTCAAGTTCCCCGGCGTGGACACCCTGCTGGGACCGGAGATGAAGTCCACCGGCGAGGTGATGGGCATCGGCCGCACCTTCGCCGAGGCCTTCGGCAAGGCGGTCGAGGGTGCCGGCATGGCGCTGCCGCGCCCGGGCAAGGCCCTGCTCAGTATCCGCGATGCGGATAAGCCACGATTGTTGGCCGTGGCCCGTCAGCTGCTGGAGCTTGGCTTTACCCTCTATGGCACCCACGGCACGGCGCGCGCGGTGCAAGAAGCCGGCATGGAGTGCATCGGCGTCAATAAGGTCAAGGAAGGGCGCCCGCACATCGTCGATATGATCAAAAATGGCGAAGTGCGCTTTATCGTCAACACCACCGAGGGCGCCGAGGCGATCGCGGACTCGGCCGCGATTCGACGCGCGGCCCTGCAGCACAAGGTCAGCTATACCACGACCATCGCCGGTGCCGAGGCCACCTGCCTTGCGCTCAAGGCCGGTGACCTGCTCGAGATCACCCGGTTACAGACGCTTTACTGAGTGCTTGCGCGCGGTTAGTCTCTCCCTTAACGTCTCGTCCCGCTAGACGGGGCCTCCCCAGGTCGCGCCAATGCGCGTCGATCGATCGTTCGGTACCCCATCGAGCGTACCGCATCCCCAATCCAAGATGGGGCAGTGTCCGCCGACGCGTCGGCATCACCGCCCGAGTGACGTATTCAGTGGGCGCCGAATCGCGCGTTCAACACTAAGAGGTTTCCCCGAATGAATAGAGTCCCTCTCACGGCTAGAGGTGCCGAGCAGTTACGCGAGGAGCTCGATCGCTTGAAGCGTGTCGAGCGCCCGCGCGTCATCGATGCGATCGCCGAGGCGCGCGCGCACGGCGATCTGAAGGAGAATGCCGAATATCATGCCGCCAGAGAGCAGCAAGGCTTCATCGAGGGACGCATCCAGGAGATCGAAAGTAAGCTCTCGAATGCCGAGATCATCGATGTCACCAAGCTCGATCCCGGTGGTCGGGTGGTGTTCGGTGCCACCGTCGATGTACTCGAAATCGACAAGGACGAAGAGCATACCTTCATCATCGTTGGCGACGACGAAGCCGATATCAAACAGGGCAAGATCTCGATCGGATCGCCAATCGCCCGCGGGATGATCGGCAAGGCCGAGGGCGACACGGCACTCGTCGAAGCCCCCGGCGGTCAGCGCGAGTTCGAGATCCTTGAGGTCCGTTATGAGTAATGTCCCTCGGGAATCGGCCTATAATGCTTCGGTGTCGAGTGCGGGCAAGCGTTCGCGCTTGGAACACTGAGCCCAGGTCAAGGAGTTATCGATGCGCAAGCTGATCCTGCTGAGCAGTTTGATCTTTGCAGCCACTCCCGCTCAAGCGCTGCGTTGTGGCAACAGCGTGATCTCGGAAGGCGATAGCACCCTGCGGCTGCAGCGGTTCTGCGGCGAGCCGGCTCAGGTTGAGCAGCACGAGAATCGCGTTGCGGTGGATCGCTACGACAGCGTGCGGCAGCGCCACTATACAGACTACGTCGCTCAGCCGTACGAGGTCTGGATCTACAACTTCGGCCCGAACCGCTTCATCAACCGGATCGAGATTCGCAACGGCATGATTGAGCGCATCGCCACCGGTGGTTACGGATATTCTCGATGACGAGATTTCGATAGCGAACCAGATCGAGCAAGCCGCTGCGCTGCTGTTGGAGCAAAAGCCAGCGTTGTGCGGCTGTGGCGAGCTGGTCGCGGCGATGACTTGGGTGCCTTCAATGATCGATCTGGACCGTCTCGCCCCCCTAGACCTCCTGGTCATCGCCGGTTATGCCCTGACGATCCTGGTTATCGGCGTCATCACCGCTCGGCACACGCATAGCGGTGATGCCCTGTTCCTCGCCGGGCGCCGGCTCGCTTGGGCGCCGATCGGGCTTTCGCTGTTCGCGTCCAACATCTCCTCGACGACGCTGATCGGCCTGGCTGGTGCCGCCTATACCTGGGGGATCGCGGTGGCCAACTACGAGTGGATGGCAGCGCCCATCCTGGTTTTGATGGCGCTCGTGTTTGCGCCGCTCTACCTCAACGCCCGCATTGGTACCGTGCCGGAATACCTCGAGCGACGTTTCGACTGGCGCTCGCGGCGCTACTTCTCGGCGTTGACGCTGGTCTCGAATATCGTCGTCGATACCGCCGGCACCCTGTTTGCCGGTGCGCTGGTGCTGACCGCGTTCGTGCCGCAACTGGACCTATTCGCTGCGGCCTTGCTGCTCGCGGCCATTGCCGCGCTGTATACCGCCGCTGGCGGATTGGCGGCGGTGGTCTATACCGACGTGGTACAAGCGATTCTGCTACTGGTCGGGGCGGTGTTGGTCACGCTGCTGAGTTTCGCGCGCATCGATTTTGACTGGTCAACCGTGGTCGCGGCGACGGCGCCCGAGCAACGTTCGCTGTTCCTGCCGCTGTCCGATCCCAATCTGCCCTGGCTTGGGGTACTGGTCGGCGTGCCGGTACTGGCGTTCTACTTCTGGTGTACCAACCAGTTCATCGTCCAGCGCGTGCTGGGCGCGCGCAGCCTCGCGGATGCCCGCGCTGGCGTCCTGCTCGCAGGCCTGCTCAAACTGCCGGTGCTCTTCATCATGGTGCTGCCGGGGTTGATGGCGGTGTTGATCCTGCCGCCGTTGGAGAATCCCGATCAGGTGTTCCCGGCGCTGATCAGTGAACTCCTGCCGGCTGGATTGACGGGGCTGATCCTAGCGGCGCTGGTGGCGGCCCTGATGTCGAGCATCGACTCGACCCTGAATTCGGCCTCGGCGCTGCTGACGCTGGACTTTATCAAGCCGTTGCGGCCGGGCTTGAGCCCGCGTCAGCTCGGTTGGATTGGGCGTGGTGGCATCCTGCTGTTCATGCTCTTGGCGGCGGCGATTGCGCCGCTCATCGGGCATTTCGAGGGCTTGTTCCATTATCTGCAGACGGCGCTGTCCTATCTGGTGCCGCCGGTTGTCGCGGTGTTCCTGTTCGGCGCCTTCTGGAAACGACCCGATGCGGTCAGCGCGCTGGTCACGCTGATCGGTGGCCACATGCTCTCGGCAGTGCTGTTTGGACTCTGGCTCGGCGGGTTGTTCAGGCTGCATTTCACGTTGGTTGCGGGCCTGCTCTTCGCTGCGAGCGCCCTCATCCTGATCCTGACCACGCTGCTGCGCTCCACTCATGCCGCTGCTAGGGCCGCTCCGGCGCCGGGCACTGTCTGGTGCCTGGCGATGGCCGTGCCAGAGGCGCGCCCTGGACAGCGCCGCCCGCGCTGGGCCGACTACCGATTCCAGGCCCTGATCCTGCTCCTGCTGACGCTATTGCTGGTGCTGTCCTTTGCCTGAGCGGGCGGCCTGAGCGATCAATCCGCCTCGCCGACCAGATCCCGATAGGCATACCAGCTTGCGTAACCGAGCAACGGGAAGATCAGGATCATGCCGACGAAGGCGGTCAGCGCGCCGATAAGCATCAGGCCGAGGATCAATCCTGCCCAGCGCAACATCGGCCAGGGGTTCAGGGTGACGGCGCGCCAGCTCGCCTGCACACCGGCCACGGGGCCGGCGTCACGATCCACGATCAGCGGCACCGCGATCACGCTCGCCGCAAACACCGCTGCGCCGAGTAAGGCGCTGCTCGCCAGCATGAAGAGCGTCATCAGTGGGTCCATCCCGCCTCCCAACAAGGTCACGTAGCCGCTGGACGTTGGCGCCAGGGTTGTCACTTTGATGGCGAAGAGCACCGCTGAGGCCAGCGTCCAGAAGGCGACGACGAACATCAAAAATAGCCCGAACAGCGCCAGGCTCGAGCGCCGCTGACCGTAGAGCGCGAGGCTGGCGCGAATCCCGATCCGCTCACCGTCCAGATGGCGACGCGCGGTGACGTAAAGCCCGGCGGCCAGGAACGGCCCCAGCAACAGAAGCGCGATCAGGAACTTCACCGTCAAACCCGGCATGGCCTGACTCATGGTCAGTGCGGCGAACCCGGCCAAGGCGCAGAGCGTGCCGTAGAACAGACTGACGAAGGGCGTCTTTACGAAGGTGCTCCAGCCTTGCGCAAGCCACTGCATGGGTGCGTTCGGCGCCACGCGCTGGATGGATAATGTATCGACCTGCACGACATCTCGATGCGTATCGATCGAGGGAAAGGTCATCGAGTCTGGATTCATGGCAAATACTCCGAGGGACGTGATGACGGTCGGGGTGAGCGCGCGACCATGCCGAGCGGTGCTTCCACGACCGTGAACGCATTTATGAAATTTGGTAAGTAAGAATATAAGACTTTTCTTATATTAAAGCAAGCCACGGTTGACGCCTGTCGGCGAAGGCGAGAGATCGACGCGGGAGGCGACCCCTACAGCTTGCGGCCGTTACCCGAGCGCCCTTAGCATGGACGCTCTTTCCGATCGCCTCAGCTCGCGGAGTGCAGCACCATGTCGTTCGACCATCAACAGCCGCCGCTTGTCTTCGGCGAGGCCTTGTTCGACTGTTTCCCCGATGGCGCCGAGGTGCTGGGTGGGGCGCCGTTCAACGTGGCCTGGAATCTGGCCGCGTTTGGGCTGAATCCGGTCTTCTTGAGCCGCGTCGGCGAGGATGCGCTCGGCGAGCGGATCGAGGCGGCGATGCGCGAGCAGGGCATGACGACCCTGGGTCTGCAGCGCGACCCCGCGCATCCGACCGGCACCGTGCAGGTGTCTCTCAGCAACGGTGAGCCGAGTTACGAGATCGTCCCCGACTGCGCCTATGACCACATCGACGCCGCCGCCCTGCCGCCGCTACCCGAGCAAGCCTTGCTCTACCACGGCAGCCTGGCGCTGCGCCAGTCGGTTTCGGCCGATGCGCTGCGTGCCTTGCGGGGACGGATCGCCCCGGCGGTGTTCCTGGACGTGAACCTGCGCGACCCCTGGTGGCGCAAGGAACAACTGGTGGAGCTGCTGGAAGCGGCGACCTGGGTCAAGCTGAATGCCGATGAGCTGAGCGTGCTGGCGCCCGATAGCCAGGC
>PWTO01000249.1 GCA_003562815.1 Chromatiaceae bacterium
CAGATGCCGGTCGAGGAAGGCTATCCGGCCTATCTGTCCTCGCGTCTGGCGGCGGTCTACGAGCGCGCGGGCCGCGTCGAGACCTATGATGCCGGCCCCGGCTCGGTGACGCTGATCGGCGCCGTCTCGCCGCCGGGCGGCGATTTCTCGGAGCCGGTGACCAGCCATACCAAGGACATCATCGAGACCTTCTGGGCGCTGTCGAAGGAGCTGGCCGACGCGCGCCACTATCCGAGCATCGACTGGGTGACCAGCTTCTCGGCGCATGTGTCTGCCGCCGCCGAGTGGTGGCACAAGGAGGTCGATCGGCACTGGGAGGCACGCCGCACCCAGGCGCTGGCGCTGCTCGCGCGCGATGCCGAACTCTCGCGCATCGTCAATCTGGTCGGCCCCGAGGCACTGTCGGACGCGCAGCGCTGGCAGCTCGAGGGGGCCTCGCTGATCAAGGAAGGCGTGCTGCAGCAAAGCGCGCTCGATGAAGTCGATACCTTCTGCTCGCCGCAGAAGCAATTCGCGCTGCTCGATCTGACCCTCTCGATCTATGACAAGGGCCTGACCCTGATCGAGCTGGGCGTGCCGGTGAGCCACCTGCAAGACCTGCCGCAGTTGGCCAAGGCGCGTCGCTGCAAGTCGATGTACAACAGCGACCAGGTGTCGAGCATCACCGATCTCGCGCGCGAGATCGAGGATGCCTTCGAGGCGATCCGGCTCGAATATGCGAAGCGGCACAACGATGACTGAGCGCGCCCTTTCCTCCTGCAATCCCGTCCCTAGCAGCACGCACCGCCTGTCATGAGCATCAAAGAATACCGCACCGCCAGCGAGGTCCGTGGCGGCCTGATCCTGGTCCGCGACACCCCTGGCGTCGCCTTCGGCGACCGTGTGCGCATCAGCGATGGGCGCGGCGGAACCCGCGATGGCCAAGTGATTCGCGCGTCCAACGAGGAGGTGATGATCCTGGTCTTCGAAGGCACCGACGATCTGGACCTAGAGGCGGTCTGGGTGCGCTTCCTTGACGAGCCGGTCGAGATCGCGCTCTCCCCCGAGATCCTCGGGCGCGAACTCAACGGCCTCGGCGAGCCGCGCGATGGCCGACCGCCGATCCTCTCCAATACCCGGCGCCCGGTCGGGGGCTCGGCGATTAACCCAGCCGCGCGCAGCTACCCGCGCGAGTTCATCCAGACCGGCATCTCCACCATCGATGGGCTGAATTCGCTGGTGCGCGGGCAGAAGTTGCCGATCTTCTCCGGCTCCGGCCTGCCGCACAATCGGCTCGCGGCGCAGATCGTGCGCCAAGCCAAGCTCAAGGACGAGGAGTCCAGCTTCTCGGTGGTCTTCGCGGCGATGGGCGTGAGCTATGCCGACGCCAAATTCTTCCGCGACGAGTTCGCCAGCTCAGGCGTGCTGCGCAACGTGGTGATGTTCGTCAACCTGGCCGATGACCCGCCGGTCGAGCGCCTCACCCTCCCCCGCACCGCGCTCACCGTGGCCGAGTATCTGGCCTTTGACCTCGATCGCCATGTGCTCGTCGTCATGACCGACATGACCTATTACGCCGAGGCGCTGCGCGAGGTCGCGACCGCCAAGGGCGACGTGCCGGCGCGCAAGGGCTATCCGGGCTATCTGTACTCGGACCTGGCCGAGATCTACGAGCGCTGCGGCCGCATCCACGAGCGCCACGGCTCGATCACCATGATGCCGGTCGTCTCGATGCCGTCCGACGACATCACCCATCCGATCCCGGACCTGACCGGCTACATCACCGAGGGTCAGATCGTGCTCTCGCGCGAGTTGCACAATCAGGGCATCTACCCGCCGGTGCACATCTCGCCGAGTCTCTCAAGGCTGATGAAGGACGGCATCGGCAAGGGCGACACGCGCGAGGATCATCCCAAGGTTGCGGCGCAGCTCTATGCGCTCTACGCGCGCGCCCTTGAGACGCGCAATCTGGCCAGTATCATTGGCGCGGACGAACTCTCCGAGCGCGACCGCCGCTACCTGACATTCGCCGACGACTTCGACCGTCGCTTCGTCGGCCAAGGCGAGGCCGAAGATCGCAGTATCGAGGCCACGCTCAACCTCGCCTGGGAATTGATCAGCGCCTTCCCGCGCGACAGCCTGACCCGCCTCTCAGAGACCGAGTTGGCAAAATACTATCAAGGTAACGACTGACGCGACTCAGCCGTCAAGGAGTCTCCATGCACCATCCCGCCATCAAGGTCGCGCTTGGCCTGCTGCTATTGTCGCTGTCGTCGCTCGCACTGGCGTCCGACGTCTCCAACCATATCGACCTGACTGGCCACTGGGTTGGCTATACCGCGCTTGTCATCTTCGCCATCGCCTATGCGCTGGTCATGGCCGAAGAATTCACGCACCTGCGCAAGTCGAAACCGGTGGTGTTGGCAGCCGGCTTAATCTGGGTATTCATCGCCTACTTCTACACCGGCCATGGCGGCGACCCGCACGCCGTGGCAGACGCGGTGCACCACAACATCATGGAGTTTGCCGAGCTGTTTTTATTCCTGCTCGCCGCCA
>PWTO01000052.1 GCA_003562815.1 Chromatiaceae bacterium
GGGTGTGAGACCAGAGCCGGCTGGGAACACGCGACTCAGCACGGTTTGACTCTCGGGTCTTCTCCGCAGCGGGTAGTATCCAGCTTATCACCGAAAGGCGCGCCGGCATACATGTCAGACGTTTGCCATAGGCTGCAGCGAGTGCCTCGCGAGGAGTGAGGTGATCGGTCGCGATGATAGTCTTGTATTCGGTGAAGATAGGATCATCACCGTCCGCAAAACCCACCAGCGGCTCATCCCATATAAGATAATCATTGAGAAACGACAGGCGGTTATCGTGGCTTGTCAGTACGAAGCGCTTGATCTCCTGCTCAACAAAGCGCGCCGGATCGGTTTCTAGCTTCTCCTTAACCCCTGACAATGAGCTCATTTATCTTCCTCGTGTTCTCATTCGCTTCTGGACATCGGGCCCGTGTTCCATGTTAGAGCAAATCCTTGCCGTGATACAAGTTGACGAATTGCTGTCTGAAGGCACGGGCCTGCCGCAATATGGTATAGAACATGCTCACGAGGGGATAACAGACTCAAATCCCGTATCTGGCAGGGTGCTGAAAGACCCCGTTTGGGGCCAACCTGGTCGGTCTTCTAGCTTCGGGATTCGAGCGACTATCGCCCTCTTTGCCCCTTTTCATCACCCTGCTATTGCCGACAGTCACCTGCTAACTGAGAAACAGCTCGATATCCAGACGGCTCGGCGATATTGCCCTGCCTTGGCATAGTCGATCTAAGGTTACTCTAAGACAACTACGTGATATCTCTTCTAGTTCGTCAGTATTCTGTCTCGTCAGCTTTGGAGCAGTGAAGTCCCCACGCATCCACTTCTTCGCCTTATCCCCACCGTGAACAATGTCGCTGCGCGCTTCATAAGCCTTCTTGATGAACCTGTAGACGTCCTCGGGAGTGCGCTGCAGGCGGCCCATCTCCGCTGTTCCTTTGAGAAAGGCAGCTGTCTTCAATCTGACCTGATAGCTGATGTTCTCGTGACCATGTGTGAAGAGGGATTCCAGTATGATCATGAGATCAATCACCAGATCTGGACTCCTGCTCCTCTCATAGTACGTGCTCAGTCTTTCCAGTGCCAGGCGAATTGACGACCAGTCCGTGCCAATGTATCGGCTTACGAAGCCGTTCAACCTGTGGAGATCATCCAAGCTATCTAGACAATACAGACCGTGGCGTGGTGCTGGCCGATTATTGTGAAGGGTTAGGAATAACCAGGAGCCTTTGAACGGACCTGGGCGCAATCCAGGGCCAGTAATGTCATAGACATACGTGAACATGTCGCCGGCTTGATAGATGTGCATCAAGCTAGTAATCCACAACGCCCTGTCCTTGCCGCGTGCGTATACCTCGTTGGGTTCAAGCGGTACATAAGTCTCGAACGGAATGTCCATGTAGAACTCGCACGTTGGATACCGGTCGTCAATGCTCTCAGGGGGTCTCCAATCGGGGTCATCCGGTGGACTATTGTCGGCAGGAACCAGTCTGTTGGGGCATGGCAAAATCGAGAACCACTCACCGTCGAGTCGGTAGTCGCTGTCCGGCAGATCTAGGTTTGCCAGGCCGAGTATGACGTGGTATTCGCCGGGGCCGATCCTATTCTTGTCCGACACTGCAAATCGCTCCTGGCACATTATACCATGCTCCGTCTCGTCTCTGGGTTAGAAGTCAAAGAACCTGTCTGACATTGGCCATATCCTGAGTTGTCCTCCTGCTTCATCGACCCGCTGATCCCCTTAGCATTATGTCGAACTATCCTCAAGAGAACGACGTCTGTGACTCCCTGTCGAATCACATTATCACGGCAACACTCAGATTGCCATACTCGTAGCAGATAGGTGCATTCAAGAAATTGCTCGGTTCGTATTGTATCCGCAACGACCTTGATGTTATCCTCACTGCACAATGATCGAAGGAGGAAGACCCAATGGACGAGGCACGAGTGGTAGTCACCCTTAGGGAAGGCAAAGTTGAGCTCCGGGTCCCGCCTGACTTCGGACGAAATCGCCTTGACATGTATCAACCTGCTATCCAGGGACTGCTGGGCTTGCCGAGCGAAGCCGCAACCGAACCGGAGAAGACCAAACCTCTTCCGCTGCAGCGGAGAGTACCCGCTGTTGCCAGAGCAAGTGAGAGAAAACCGACCTCTTGCACGGGGATCATCCGGAGCGATCTGGAAGCAGGTATCTTCGACAAAGCGGCTCCACCGGTGAGATCAAGCAACGACTAAGTGAGGCGGGTCTCAGCTTCACAGAGGATGGCGTCAGGGCGAACTTGAGAAGGCTATCGCTGGCTGGGGCGTTGGACGTCGTGCTGAAGGGCAGATCCGTACGCTATCAAAGCCGTGGCCAGTCCTAAATCACGACATATCCCCCACCCCAGACTCGCGTCAGGCCGTAGTGACAAGCTGACGGATTGTCGAATCGAGAGGCAGATGCGTCAGGTGTTCTAGCTACAAGGCCGTAGCACCTGCATCGGATATGCATAGCCTGAAGTCTGGCCAGTGCAATCCGATCTTGTAGAACGTCA
>PWTO01000267.1 GCA_003562815.1 Chromatiaceae bacterium
GGTGCAGCACCACATCGTCGATGGTGTTGTAATCGAACTGGCGGAAGGTGCCAGGCAACTCGAGGCGCCAGCTGCTGATCACGCCGGCCCCCTCGAATGGCAGGAAGCGATCCTCGCGCAGGTCAACCTCGAACAGGCCGCTGTCGTCCTGCGCATGGCTGGTCACGATCGAGCGGACAGTACCAAAATAGTCGACGAAACGATCGTCGTCGGCGTCGGTGGCCCGCTGATACTGGCCGTCGCGCAGCAGCGGCGAGCGGCGCAAGCTGCTCCGCTGCAGCGAGACGGTGCAATTGACATCGCTGTGCCGCGCGGTCGGCGCCTCGATCGTGAGGCCCAGCGACTTGATGCGTCGCATATAGTGGCCGGGCGTGGCGAGATCGAAGAGCCATTCGGGGAGTGTCACCTCGCAGACGCCGTTGGCCTTCAGCGCCAGCAAGGCCATGGGGTCGAGCTGCCGCAGGGAGATTTGCCGGGTCAGCTCGTATTCGCGCTTGTTGTGGTCGTCGTAGGCGAGCGACATCCGGTCGAGATCGAGACACAGGGCCTCGCCGGCCAGCAGACCCTTACGGCCGGTATCCCAATAGTTGAACTTGACGAAGCTTCGTGCATCGAGTTCCGGCCGCATGAGCTCGTGCTTCATCGTCTGCTCGGCCTTCTTGGCGATGTCGAAGGCAAGCTTGTAATAGTCATAGTAAAGCCTGGTCAGCTCGCCCTGCATCCAGCCATAAAGCGCCTCGCCCGTGTACTTGCCTTCGAGGAAATCTTTCACATCTTCAGCCTGCGCAATTTCCTTCTTCAGATTCTCGTATTGTTGGCGTGCCACCTGTTCACGGATCAGGGCAGTTATAATCTCCCGGCCGATGTGCATGAGCTCTTCGGCGGCCAAATTACTTTCAAATCTCCATCCATCTGCTCGACGTTCGTAAGCGGCTGTTCTGAATTCATCGCGGGATCCATGCTCTACCGCAAAGCTTGCTACCTCTAGCCATTTAGCTTGTGCTTCCGGAATCGCCGCGATTTGCTGGCCGCCCCATTCCGATTCAACCTTGGGGCCCACCCCGAAAGGCGAGGCCTTAAAACCAAGCTTGAACTGAGGAATTGTCTTTAACGTCCCCGCTAATGCTTGGTTAACCTTTTGCAAGGCAGAAAGCACTAGCAATCGATCGGACTTCTCATTGTGGGCATCATCTTCAGCACGGTTGAGATGCAACTGCCCAGCTTTGGTTTCGTCCGCCTCTGCATTGATCCCGTTCGAAGCGGGCGGATTTAGTGGAGAATACGGTTCAAGGTTGACGGCTTTAGCGTACTTTTCTACTATCTCTGAATAAACGGTAGCGAAGTTTTTGGCGTTAAATTCTCGCCGCTCTAGCGCGAAATCGCTTACATTTGTTTCGTCATTTCCGAGAAGACGCTGTTCATAACGGTACTTCTCTGCAATCCGCTCCCTGCTCTGCACCAGGGCATCGGTTGTGGCCTCGGCCTCTTTCCACTCGAGGAAGCGCGCGTCGAGGGCATGGCTACGGATGCCGATCTCGTGCCTTTGTCGCAGTAGAAGCAAGGCCTCGGCGTCGCGTTTTTCCAGCGCTTCCAGCAGCGCTTGTCCCATGTCGTGAACCTTGCAGCAGACCTCGCGCGCCTTGTTGATGAGCACCGGCGCGCGCACCGGCGCCACCGGCTGGTTCAGCCCGCCAACCATGCTGCCGATGTCAATTCCCGCTGCTGCTGCGTTGATCACAAGGGCCGGATCGATCGGCGCGTCGAAGAGCGGCACCCGGAGCACGTTGCCCTCGATATCCATGCAGTGGCGCAGCGTGAAGAGGCGTCGTTCGACGAGGTCCCAATAGCCAAGCAGCTTGTCGTTGCGCGGGATGCAGAAATAGAGCGCGTGGCCGAGCCCGAAGAGCGGGCGCGCTTGATTGGTATCGATGCCGTCCTCGGGCATATAGATGTTGAAGGGGAACAGTGCCTCGAGATCTTCGAGTGCATTGCCCAGTCTGTCGAGTCCGCTTGCCCGCAACTGGGCAAACGTTCGGGGCTGTATGCGGCCGCGCGGCGGCATGCTTTCCGGCCGCGGCCCGAGCAGGTTGGACGCCAGAACGTAGAGCTGGGTCGCCTCGGCCAGCGCCTCGCCGGTAGCCTGCCGGTAGAGGCTATCGCCCCAGGCGATCAGATTGTCGAGGTATTTCATCACGACGTGCCAGCGGTAGGCGCCGTCGCGGGTGCGGGCGACGACATGCGGCTGGAAGGGATTGCGGCGCAAGGTCTCGTAGCCGCTGAGCTCCAATTTCTTCTGGCGCAACTCCTCGGCGTCGAGTTCATGGTCAGGCCGACTGAGGAGTTCGAGAAGCTCGTCGATCCTAGCAGGCCCGTTGCCCTGGCGAAATCCGATGTATCGCCAGTACTTGCCATCGGTCGCCGTGGGATCGAAGATGTAGTGAAACCAGCGCTGCGCGTCGGCGAAGCGTTGATTATTGCTCAGATGTACCGCGATGGTGAGCGGAACGTGCAGGAA
>PWTO01000316.1 GCA_003562815.1 Chromatiaceae bacterium
CCTTAGCGTCCGAGCTTTCTGCCCGGACGACACCCCGCCAGAACGCCCGCAAGCCCGCTTGCGGAAATCTCGCGTGAGTCTTTAGCACTTTCGTGCTTGCGCTTTTCTCGGTATAGCACTATAGTGCTTAGCAAGCCCACCACACCGGCGGGCCGAACCAGGAGAGCACGCATGATCCCCGCTCACATCCAATCCACCGCTGACCGGCTCCGCGCCCAGCTCAGCGCGCACGATCGGCGCTACTACGTCGACGACGCGCCGATCATCTCCGATGCCGCCTACGATCGCCTCCGTGGCGAACTGGAAGAACTCGAAGCGCGCTGGCCTGGGCTCTCAAGCCCCGACTCGCCGACACAGACCGTTGGCGCCCCGGTCGCATCGGTCAAAAACCTTCGCCACATCGCCCCGATGCGCTCGATCCAGAGCGCGCTCGACGCGCCCACGCTGCTCGGCTTCGGTCGGCGCGTGCGCGAGCTGCTCGGCGAGCGCACGCCCTGCTATCGCCTCGAGCCCAAGATCGACGGCCTCGCGGTCAGCATCCGCTACGAGCGCGGCGTGCTGGCGAGCGTGGCCACGCGCGGCGATGGCCTCAGCGGCGAGAACGTCACCGAGGCGGCCAGCGCCATCGTGCCGGCCCTCATCGACACCGACCGCAGCGTGATCGAGGTGCGCGGCGAGGTCTACCTCCCCCTGCCCGCCTTCGAGGCGCTCAACGCCGAGCGGCGCGCCGCCGGCGACAAGCCCTTCAGCCACCCGCGCCATGTCGCCGCCGCGACCCTGCGCAGCGCCGATCCCGCCCTGGTCGCCGACCGAGGCCTGGCCCTGGTCTGCTTCGATGCGATCGACGCCGCCGGCGAGCCGATCGGCGAGACGCTGAGCGAGCTGACCGACCATCTCGCCGATGCGGGCCTGCCCGTGATCCTCTCCGGCGGATGCGTCAATGGCATCGACGCGGCCCTGGCACACGCGCATCGGCTCGCACGCCAACTGAGCCGCGAGGGCACTCGACCCCACGACGGCATCGTCATCAAGCTCGAGTACCGCGCTGACCAAGCGCGCCTCGGCGAGATGCCGCGCTTTCCGCGCTGGGCCATCGCGCTGAAAAACCTCCCAGGGCTGCGCGATGCCGACACCCGCGCCGAGCGCCCACGCGCCGAGCAGCGCGAGCGCCCGCAGCGCCACGGCCTCAGCGCCACGCCCGAACAGCTCGAGCGCCTGATCGGCGCCGGCGAAGCGCTCGAGGGCCACGCGCGCGGTGCCGCCGATGAGCTGATCGACGCCGATGAAGGCAGCCCCAAGCCGCTCTACGCCGACGACATCGCCGACATCGAGGACGACATCGCGCGCTTCAACGCCGTGCGCCGCGAAATCGAAGGCATCCAGCACACGCTCCAACGCCGACACCGGGAGGCGCCGCCCGTGATGAACATCCAAGACCTGATCTGCTACCTCGACCGCGGCCTGGACGTGGAAGACATCAACGGCCTCGAGCACGACGCGCTCGTGTACCTCGAAGGCCAGCTCGATTACTGGTACCAGATCGTCGACTACAAGCTCCACGGCTGGGAGAGCGTGGCCGACGCCGAAAGCAGCGAGTGGGATCGGGGTTGAGACGATGACAAAGCTACATAGAGCAGATCCGCCTGAATTGGCTGACTACTACGATTTTTTGCGGCGAAAGCAGCGTCGCGTTCAAGAGCGCGGAGCGGTCGCATGAACGGCCCCATCGCCCTCGCCGCCACCGCACTCCTGGTCTTTTCGCGAGCAATCCAGCAGCAAAACGTCATCGGCAAGCATTACCTCGCCGCTGCGCTGACACCGATGCTCATCGCCGCCGGCGAGATCGCCATCGTCGGCGCCATCGTCATCGACGGTTGGGCCGCCTGGCCATGGATCAGTGCCGGCGGTGGCCTTGGTGCCATCGCCGCGATGTGGCTGCACAACCGCATCCGTTCTCTTTTCAACCGCGCCTAACCCGAGTTCATGCAAAGCCAAGGAAGACACGGTAGCGCGGGCCGAGTGCCGAAACGCCCGCAGTCTGCGCCCCGAGCCAGTACCGCGCCTCTCCGACGCCTGGCCGGGGTGAGCAGACATCAACCACAGGAGACCGACACCATGAGCACCACCCACCCGCACACCCACGAGATGCGCTTTCGCCAACGCACGGGCGCGCCGATGCCGCCGCCGCCGGTCGCCGATGCGCGCTTTGTCAGCGAAGAACTGCTCGACGCCCTCGAGGCCGCGCTCGAGCAGCTCGACGACTACGCCGAGGCCGATCGGCCGCAAAACCCAGCCCTGGCCGCGTCGGCGGCGGCCGTCATCGAGCGCGCGCGCAGCGCCATCGATGCGTTCATCCACTTCGAGTTTCGCCACGGAGCCCACCGATGAGCCAGCCCCTCAGCTCTCAGACCCGCCCCTACCTCGACATCGGCCGCTGCGTGCGCTTTGAGATGCCGCTGACCAACCGCGAGCGCGCGCGCGGAACCGCCGTCATCGTCGGCCTCAAG
>PWTO01000030.1 GCA_003562815.1 Chromatiaceae bacterium
AGGGCGAGCATGGGCGGTTCGGTTTGGCGTTTTGGTTGACATCAGACGATACCGCCCATCTCGCGCTGCCGCCAACCGCTCAGCCGCCGGTCGTCCCGCCGACGCTGGCCGATCACCGACCACGAAACCGCTTAGCAAAATGGCCAAAGTCGAGATTAGGACTCCATGCAAACACACTCCGAAAATACGCCGACGAAGGACGCATTAGCGCCTATCGCACTGCCAGTGGGAAGCGCCGGTTCGACGTCGACTCCTATCTCGGAGTTGCCGTCGATGCTAAGCCCGCTGTCGTCTGCTATTGCCGAGTGTCTTCGCATGCGCAAAAGCCAGACCTCGAGCGCCAAGTCCAATCGATGCGAGAACGCTTCCCTGAAGCAGACATCGTCCAAGACATCGGCTCCGCCCTCAACGATCAGCGTCAAGGGCTTAAATCCGTACTGGGACGAGTCCTGCGCGGAGAGAAGCTCCAAGTTGTGGTTGCCCACAAAGACAGACTCGCCCGTGTCGGATGTGACCTCATTGAGTGGCTTATCCGCGACTGCGGCAGCGAACTCGTGGTTCTCGATCGCGATCAAAGAGAACCCGAACGTGAACTCGCCGAAGATTTATTGGCCATCGTTCATGTCTTCGCTCGCAGGCTCTACGGAAGAAGGAATTACAAGAGCAAAAAGAATCAGGATGCGACCAACGCGGTCGCAAGAGAAGCGGCTGAACTCGTGGGTGGACGTCTATCGATTCGTCTACAACGAGACAATTTGGCTGTTGAACCTTCGGATCGTCCATCCGAAATTCATGGACATCAAGAAGTACCTGATCCCTTACCTGGCAGAGGAGTTCCCTTGGACTAAGGACTGCCCGAGAGCGATCAGGGATGGCGCTGTCGCGGAAGCGTGCCAGACGGTTAAGCAGGCTATCGCAAAGTTCAAGCGCACTGGCGAGTTCAGCCGGTGTCGCTTCAAATCGCGCAAGGATGCGCAGCAGTCGTTCTTTCTCAGGAATGATCAGTGGTCGAAAGATCGGCGCGGGTTCAACGTTAGAGCCTTGGGCGAAGTCAAATTCGCAGAGGCTCTACCGATGAATCTGCGTGATGGTCGTGTCATAAAGTTTGCCAACAAGTGGTATGTCTCCCTCCCGGTTCTAAAAGAACCAGATGCAGCCGAGAACCAAGGCCGTCTGGTTGCCCTCGACCCGGGTGTGAGAACATTCCAGACATTCTTTAGCGACCTTCACGTTGGTCATCTAGGGCAAGACGATTTCCAGAGGATTGTGCGACTCGCGCATCATCTGGACCGTCTCTTGTCTCGTCGTGATAAAGCGGAAGGGAAGCGCAAACGCCTGTCTTTTACGAAAGCGGCGGATGCCATCCGACGCAAGATCAAGCAACTGATCGATGAACTGCACTGGAAAGTCGCTCGTTTTCTGACGGACAACTTTGATGTCATCCTGCTGCCGACATTTGAGACCAAGCAGATGACGACAAAGGCTGGGCGAAAGCTCCGCCGTAAGTCCGTTCGCAGCCTCCTCTCGTTCGCGCACTATCGGTTTGGCCAACGGCTCGAGCAGAAGTGCCTCGAACGCGGGAAGACGCTGGTGCGCGTCTGCGAGGCATACACGTCAAAGACAGCGAGCTGGACAGGTGAGATCGTCAAAATCGGTTCTGCAAAGGTCATTCGCTCGAACGGAATCGAAATGGAACGCGACGAGAACGGCGCTCGTGGGATTTTCCTGCG
Source organism: Chromatiaceae bacterium (assembly GCA_003562815.1). Classification (GTDB taxonomy): domain Bacteria; phylum Pseudomonadota; class Gammaproteobacteria; order Chromatiales; family Chromatiaceae; genus Lamprobacter. The sequence goes on from PWTO01000030.1 coordinate 1,731, forward strand.
GGCTTTGGTGGATTCGCCCATCCTCATCGAGGGTGCGCGTTAGCGTTTGTTAACGAAATAGAATCAGGCACTGATGATTGAGCCGAAGAAAGCGCACACCCCCCCTTTTCGCATCGTGATCCCAGCCCGCTATGGCGCCACCCGCTTGCCGGGCAAGCCGCTGATCGAGATCGGCGGACGGCCGCTGATCGGCTGGGTCTGGGAACGCGCCCGCGCCAGTGCGGCGGCTGAGGTGTTGATCGCCACCGATGATGTGCGCATCGCCGAGGTTTGCGCTGGTTTCGGTGCCGAGGTGGTGATGACGCGCGCGGATCATCGCAGCGGCTCGGAGCGGCTCGCCGAGGTCGCCGAGCGTCGCGGCTGGGACTCGGAGGCGATCATCGTCAACCTGCAGGGCGATGAGCCTGGGATCGCGCCGATCCTGATCGATCAGGTCGCGCGCGGCCTGGCCGAGCATGCGGATGCAGGCCTTTCTACCCTGGCCTGCGGCATCGAGGACGCCGAGGCGCTGTTCGATCCGCATGTGGTCAAGGTGGTGACCGATGGCCAGGGCTATGCGCTCTATTTCACCCGCGCACCGGTGCCCTGGCATCGCGATGCCTTTCCGCAGGATTGCGGTCGCCTGCCCGAGGGCGTCCCTTTCCTCCGCCACATCGGTCTCTATGCCTACCGCGCCGGCTTTCTGGCGCGCTACGTCGGTTGGCCAGCGGCACCGCTTGAGCAGGTCGAATCCCTGGAGCAGCTGCGCGTGCTCTGGCAGGGCGAGCGCATCC
>PWTO01000185.1 GCA_003562815.1 Chromatiaceae bacterium
GCAGCGACGACGCCTCGGCATCGGCGCGCAGATCGAACAGCTCGCGACCGTTGTGCCGCACGCGAAAGGCGACATCGGTGCGGGCCAGCGCCATGCGCCGAATCAGCTGCTCGATGTGGCCGAGTTCGGTGCGCTCGGTGCGCAGGAACTTACGCCGCGCCGGGATTCGATAGAACAGATCGCGGACCTCGACCGAGGTGCCAACCGGATGCGCGGCCGGCTCGGGAGCCGCGAGGGTCTCCGCCGCCCCTTCGGCGCGCAGCCGCCAGCCATGCTCGGTTCCACGCGCGCGCGAGATCAGCTCGAGTCGCGCCACCGACGCGATGCTCGGCAGCGCCTCGCCGCGAAACCCGAGGCTCGCGACAGCCTCGAGATCTTCTAGGCTGCCGATCTTACTGGTGGCATGAGGGGAAACCGCCAGGATCAGATCCTCGCGCCCGATGCCGTCGCCATCATCGCGTACCTGGATGCGCTTGATCCCAGCCTGCTCGAGTTCGACCTGGATCTCGCGGGCGCCGGCGTCGAGGCTGTTCTCGAGCAATTCCTTGACCACCGAGGCCGGGCGTTCGATGACCTCGCCAGCGGCGATCTGATTGATCAGGAGCGGTGGTAACAGACGAATATGTGACATCAACTGCCTGGGATGATCAGCACCTGGCCGGAACGGATCCGGTCACCCTGGATCTGGTTGAGATCGCGCAAGACGCTCAGCGTGACGTTGTGGTTGCGTGCGATTGCCGAGAGGGTGTCTCCGGGCTGGATGCGATAGTGCCGTGCGCTGGCCGTCGCCGCCTTCGACAGCGCGCTCGCAGGTGACTCGGCGAAACGCGTGCCCGGTGGCGGATACTTGGCGAAATAGGCAACGATCCCAGCCAGGATAGCATCGGCCAGATCGTTCTGATGGCGCGGATCGCGCAGGCGCCGCTCCTCGTCCGGATTCGAGATGAAGGCCGCCTCGACCAGCATCGAGGGAATATCCGGCGACTTGAGCACCGCGAATCCAGCCTGCTGCACGTCCTTTTGATGCACCTCGCCGACCTGCTTCAGCTCGGACAAGACCTTGCCGGCGGCGATACTGCTGAGTTCGATGGTGGCGTTCTGACTCATCTCGATCAGCACCGAGGCGAGCAGATCGTCACGTTGCTTGAGATCGACGCCGCCGATGAGATCGGCGCGGTTCTCGCGCTCGGCGATCCAGCGCGCGGCCTCGCTCGTCGCCCCGCCAGCCGACAGGGTGAAGACCGAGGAGCCACGCACGCGCGGATCATGGAAGGCATCGGCATGGATCGAGACGAAGAGATCGGCGCGGTGCTGGCGCGCGATCTCGATGCGCTGGCGCAGGCGGATGAAGCGATCGTCATCGCGCACCAGCACCGCGCGCATGCCGGGATGGGCGTCGATACGATGAGCGAGCTTGTGCGAGATCGCCAGGACGATGTCCTTCTCGCGCGTCCCCTTCGGTCCGATGGCGCCGGGATCTTTGCCGCCGTGGCCGGGATCGATGGCGACGATCAGGTCGCGATTCGCCGGCCGTGGGCTGGGCGGCGCTTGCCGCTCGCGCGCCGCGTCGGCGCGCGGCGAGACGTCGATCACCAAGCGATGGCCATGGGTTTCGTTCGGTCCCAGGTTGAAGCTCTTCGCCCGGACCGGCTGCTTGAGATCGAGCACGATGCGCAGATCGTTGCCCGCGCGAATCCCACTGCGCAGACCCGCCACCACCGGATCATCGCCGGCGGGGTTGGGGAGAGCGCCATCCAGGCGGGCATCGACCAAATCGACGACGAGCCGATCGGGGTTATCGAGGGCGAAGACCTTGTGCTTGATCGGTCCCGCAAGATCGACGACGAAGCGCGTGTACTCAGGCCCACTCCACATCCGCGCGCCAGCGACACCGACTTGCTCGCCCAAGACCGAGCCGCTCAAGCCCGCCAGGAGGATCAAAAGAGTGTATCGAGCCAGCATCCAAAGCATGCGTCAGGTACCCATCCATCGTCACGAACACCCGGCTAAAGGTGGTATTTATACCCCTTAAAGCATAGTCGCAGCGCACGCTTTTTCCAAGCCTGAACGAGTGCTTGAAGCGGTTTCTTGACGATGTGTCGAGCTTGCTGTAGCGCCGACGCAACGAGCCTCGGGGCGCGCTCAATCCGCAGCCGCCAACGCCGCCAGCAGCGGTGCCCAGGCCGAGCGCGCGACGAGCTTGATCCGCCGGCGCCCGCCGGTCTGCTCCCCGGCTTGTTCTCCCATCGGTTCGCCGACAAACTCCCCGACATCCTCAATCAACAGCTCGAGATCCGCCGGCGGCAAGGCACCCGCGCCCCGCTCGGGCCACTCGACCAGGATCAAGCTCGGGCGTTCAAGCAAATCGCGCAGCCCGAGATATTCGAGCTCCTCGGGATCGGCCAGGCGATAGAGGTCCAGATGCACCACCGGGGGCTCAACCGCCTCATAGGGCTCGATCAGGGTATAGGTTGGGCTGCGCACCGGCGCCTGATAACCCAGCCCGCGCAGCAGACCGCGTACCAGTGTCGTCTTACCGGCACCCAGATCGCCGCAGAGATAGATCACCCCTCGGTACGAGCCCGACCGAAGCCGCTCGGCGAGGCGTGCGCCCAATGCGAGCTGCGCGGCCTCACCGACCACCTCAAGGGCGATCGTCGCCGGTGCGTGACTCATGCTCGCCCCTCGGCCCGTCTCTCGGTCAAGCCGAGCAAGGGCTGCAAGGCGGCGATCAGATCGCTCGCGATCAGACCGCGCTCACCCCGCCTGGCTGCTCGGTCGCCAGCCGCCGCGTGCAGACACACGCCCACCTCAGCGGCGAGGACCGGCTCCAGCCCCTGCCCGAGGAGCGCGGCAATGATGCCGGTGAGCGCATCGCCCATGCCGGCGCTGGCCATGCCGGGGTTGCCATCGATACAGATGGCGCTCGGCCGCAGTCCGGGGCCCTGGATCAGACTGCCAGCGCCCTTCAGCACCACAACGCCGCCATAGCGCTCTTGCAGCCGCCGCACCGCGCCCAGGCGATCGGCCTCGACCTCGGCGACCGAACACCCCAACAGCCGAGCCGCCTCGCCCGGATGCGGGGTCAGCACCCAGTCCTCGCGACGCTGTGGCGCCTGGGCGAGCAGATTGAGTCCATCGGCATCCAAGACCAGCGGGATGGCGGCCGCGAGCACACGTCGATAGAGGGCCTGACCCCAGGCGCCCTGACCGAGCCCCGGTCCGAGCGCGACCGCAGTCGCGCGCGACAGGGCGGTTTCAAGCGCGTTCTCAGGCGTGGCTTCAAGCAAGCCCGTCTCGGCGACGCCATGGACCATCAACTCCGGCCGGCCGAGGTTCAGCGCCGCAGCATGCGCCGGGTGCGTCACGATGGCGACGCGCCCGGCACCGGTACGCAAGGCCGCCTCTGCGGCGAGGCGGGGTGCGCCGCTCATGCCGGCATCGCCGCCGACCACCCAGACAAAACCGAGATCGCCCTTGTGCGCGCTGCGCCGCCACCGGGGCAGCAACTGCTGTTGCTGCGGCCAGTCGATGCGCCGTGCGGCCGGGATCTCGCTGGCGTAGATCAGCGCTGGCACCCGCAGCGCATCAAAACAGACCTCGCCGCAATAATCGGGACCACGGCCGGTGAAAAGACCACATTTGAGGCCGATGAAACTGATGGTGACCGCAGCTTCGATCGCCACCCCGAGCACGCGCCCACTATCGGCGTGCAAGCCGGACGGGATATCCAGGGCCAGGACCGGCGCCCGCGCGGCGTTGCACTGCGCCACCGCGTCCGCCCAGCGCCCGCTCACGGGTCGCTCGAGACCGGTGCCGAGCATGGCATCGACGATCAGCTCGGCATCGGGCGGCAGTCGCGTAAAGGCCTCGACGCTGCCGCCCGCATCCCGATAGGCCTGCGCGGCGGCCAAGGCGGGGCCGCTGAGCCGGTCATGCTCACCCAGCGTCAACAGGCGCACCCCGAGCCGTTGCCGATGCGCGAGCCGGGCGAGCACATAGCCATCGCCGCCGTTATTGCCGGCACCGGCGAGCACCAGGATCGAGCCCGCTTGCGGCCAGCGCGCGCGCAATGCCGAGAAGGCCGCCGCTCCGGCACGCTCCATCAGTTGCTCAGCGGCAATGCCTTCTTGCTCGATTGCGGCCTGATCGAGGGCCCTGACCTGCGCGGCGCGATAGAGCGCCCGGGGCAGTTGTTGCGTATCGGGTAAGGGGCGCATCATCTAAAGCCGCAAGAGCGCCGCGCGATAGTGCGCCAGCTCGGCGATCGATTCCTTGATATCCGACAGCGCCCGATGCGCGCCTTCCTTCTTCACCGCCTCGGCCACCTGCGGTGCCCAGCGCTGCGCTAGAATCTTCACCGTGCTCACATCGAGGTTGCGATAATGGAAGAAGGATTCGAGTTGCGGCATCCAGCGTGCCAGGAAGCGGCGATCCTGGCAGATGCTGTTACCGCACAGTGGCGAGGCCCCCGCCTTGCACCAGATGTCGAGGAACGCCAGGGTTTGTCGCTCGGCCGAGCGTTCGTCTTCGCGGCTGGCGCGCACCCGCTCAAGCAACCCTGACTGGCCATGATGCTCGCGGTTCCACGCATCCATGGCCGCTAGCGCATGCTCGGGCTGATGGATGGCGATCACCGGCCCCTCGGCGAGGATCTGGAGATGGGTGTCGGTCACCAGGGTGGCGATCTCGATGATTTGGTCGCGCAGCGGATCGAGCCCGGTCATCTCCAGATCGATCCAGATCAGGTTCTCTTCGTTTACCACAATCACTCCCCAACCTTTGATAAGGCGGCTCGATGCCGCACTTGCATCAATGAGCGTCTATCGCTCACCCTTATCCACTCACCAGCGATCTTGCGGAGAATCTCATGATCCAACGTTTCATGCCGAGCCTTGCCCTTGCATCACTCCTGACCGTCAGTCTCGGCGCCCAGGCCGAAGAGGCGATCGACGCGCAAGCGCTCGTCGATCGAAACTGCACCAGTTGTCATGGCACCGAGGTCTACACGCGCGATGAGCGGCGGGTCGAGTCGTTCGACGCCCTGCACAGCCAGGTGCGGATGTGCGAACAAAACCTCGAGCTGACCTGGTTCGACGATCAGATCGACGCCGTCACTACACTGCTCAATCGCGAATACTACAACTTCGCGCCCTGAGCAGGGTCGCACCGAGCAGCGCTCAGATGCCTCGGCGACGCCTCTCGGAGCGACAGATCGCGCGCATCCAACGCATCCAGGAGCGGCGCCGCAGTAAGGTCGAGGCGCGGGCCGCGCTCGCGCTCGAGGAGATCGGCGACGAGGCCGCGCGCGACGGCCTCGTCGTCGTGCGCCACGGCGCCAACCTGATCGTCGAGGATCAGCAAGGTCGCTGCCACCACTGCGTCACCCGCCAACACATCGGCCATCCTGTCTGCGGCGATCGGGTAGTTTGGCAACCCTGTGGCCCGCAGGCCGGTGTCATCACCGCAATCCACCACCGCGCCACCCTGCTCAGTCGGCCCGGTGCCAGTGGCGCCGAGAAGCCGCTCGCCGCCAATATCGGCCTGCTGATCGTCGTCGTGGCGCCACAGCCACCGCCGACCGGATTCTTGATCGACCAGTATCTTGTCGCCGCAGAACGCATCGGGGTCTCGGCCCTGATCCTCTGCAATAAAATGGATCTGCTCGATGAGACGGCGCGCGCGCGTTTTCTCGGCGATCTCCAGCATTATGCCGAGATCGGCTATCCGCTGCTGCCATTGAGTCTGAAGCAAGATCAGCGCTTGGCTCCGCTGCGCCAGCGCTTGGCCGGTCGCTGCGGGATCCTGGTCGGCCAATCCGGCGTCGGTAAGTCCTCGCTCATCCAGGCACTGCTGCCCGCTCTCGAGGTACAGATCGGCGCCTTATCCGGTGCCACCGGACTCGGCCGACATACCACCTCGGCGGCAACCAGCTATCGACTCGAGTCCGGAGGCCGGCTCATCGATTCCCCCGGTGTGCGTAGTTTTCGGCTCGGCGCCATAGAACGCGCGGAATTGGAGCAGGGTTTCCCTGAGTTTCGGCCATTCATCGGGCGCTGCCGCTTCAGCAATTGTCGGCATGGCCAAGAGCCCGATTGCGCCATCCGCGCCGCCAGTGCCGGCGGCGCCATCGCGCCGATACGGCTACGCGCCTTCCATCAACTCGCGAAGACCGTCATCGACGGCGCGCGGTCTCAGGCTTGAGGCGGGGCTTCTGGCAAGATGATGTTGACTTCCAGGATTTCCTGGCGGTCCTCTTGCTCATAGTGCACCGAGACCGCATCGTCGTCGACGGCGATGTATTTGCGGATCACCGCTACGATTTCCTCTTGAAGTTTAGGCAGGTAGAAAGGCCGATCACGCGCGGCGCGATCATGTGCGACGAGAATCCGCAGCCGCTCCTTGGCTACGGAGGCCGACCCTTTGTTAGACTCGGTACTGCTGCGGAAATAGTCGATGAGCCCCACCAATCACCCCCTAAATAATCGGCTGAACAACCCCTTGCGTTCCTGATCCAGAAAGCGCATCGGCCGCTCTTCGCCGAGATAGCGGGCCACCATGTCGCTATAAGCCAGGCCGGCATCCGATTCCTGGTCCAGGATCACCGGATGACCGGCATTGGATGCATTGAGCACCGCCTTGGATTCAGGGATGACGCCCAGCATATAGAGCGCCAGAATCTCCTGCACATCCTCAAGCCCGAGCATCTCACCGCGTGTCACCCGTTCCGGCGCGTAGCGCGTCAGCAACAGGAACTCACGGATCGGCTCCTCGCTCTCGAGCGCGCGCCGCGACTTGCTCGACAGGATACCCAGCATACGATCGGAATCGCGCACCGATGAGACTTCGGGATTGGTGACCAAGACCGCATCATCGGCGTAATACATCGCCATCAGGGCGCCGTGCTCGATCCCGGCGGGCGAGTCGCAGACGATATAGTCATAGGTCTTGGCAAGTTCTTCAAGCACCTGACCAACCCCGTCCTGGGTCAAGGCCTCCTTATCCCGTGTCTGCGAGGCCGGCAAAATGAACAGATTCTCGCACCGCTTATCGCGGATCAACGCTTGATTCAGATTCGCCTCGCCGTTGATGACGTTGGCGAAGTCATAGACCACGCGCCGCTCGCAGCCCATGACCAGATCCAGGTTGCGCAACCCGACATCGAAGTCGATGACCACCGTGCGATGTCCACGCTGCGCGAGGCCCATGGACATGGCGGCGGCGGTCGTGGTCTTGCCGACGCCCCCTTTTCCCGAGGTAATGACGATCGTTCTGGCCAAGTGGGACTCCCCTCTCATGAGTTGATTCTATTTCTAAACTCGCTTGTGACCGGTGGCCACCGAGATTCGGGCTAAAGCGGCTCGATGCGCAAGACCTCATGATCCAAAAAAATCTGGATCCGGCGGCCTTTGAGCGCGGCCGGAATCTTGTCGCTGACCCGATAGTGACCGGCGATGGACACCAGTTCGGCCTGCAGGTCGGCGCAAAAGATCCGGGCCGTGGTATCGCCGTGCAGTCCGGCCATGGCGCGGCCGCGCATGGGCGCATAGACATGGATGTTGCCATCGGCCATCAGTTCGGCCCCGGAATTGACCGGCGCAAGCACCGTCAGATCTCCACCAACGGCATAGACACGCTGACCAGAGCGCACCTGCCGATCGATCAGGTGTGACCCGGTCTCGATGCCGACCTGCGGCTCAGCGGTTTGCACGGCCACCGGTGGCTCGACCTTGGCCTCATTGGCGGCCTGATCGGGTTTGACGCTGTCGGCCAAGATCGCCAACTGCATCGCCTTGGCCGCTTCATGCTGAGCGCCACTACCGCCCCGCACCCCGACCGGGATCATCCCCAGTCCACGCAAGAGACCGATCAACCGCGCAAAGCCGACGTCCTCCTCGCCGGCGGGCAAGGCGCTGAGTTCGATGACCACTGGCGTGTGCTCGAAAAAGCCCGGCGCTTGGCGAACCTTTGGTACCAACTCCGCCTCTACTGCATCCAGATCCAGTCGCAACAACCGAATCACCGGCAGGGTGAACCCGGCGGCCTTGAGTTCGAAGGCAGGGCTGGCACTGCTCGCCCCAGCGCGGTGCGCCGCGCTCTGCACCGGTGGCTCATTGGTCAATGACATGATCTCAAACGGACTCGTTTAGGCGTGCACTCGGTGCATCCTGGGGCGCATCCTGGCTCGGTCGTTCAACCGGGAGGCCACTGCAACGGGCGCCCACCGATGAGATGGACATGCAGATGATAGACGGTCTGTCCGCCCCCGGCATTGCAGTTGATGACCGTGCGATAACCCTGCTCGGCGATGCCCTCCTGCTCGGCGACCTTGGCCGCCGTCAGCAACAGACGGCCGAGCAACTCGGCATCGTCGCTCTTGGCCTCATTCAGGGTCGGGATCGGCTTGCGCGGGATGACCAAGACATGCACCGGCGCTTGGGGATTGAGATCGCGAAAGGCCACCACCTCGTCGTCCTCGTAGACCAGGTCGGCCTCCACCTCAGCGTTCGCGATCTTGCCGAAAATCGTCTCAGCCATGGTTTTCTTCGCCTCTCGGGTTGGATTGGATCAAAGCCCCTGGCGGCCCGCGAATGCATGCGCCAGGGTGCCACCATCGACGAACTCAAGCTCGCCACCGAGCGGCACGCCGTGGGCGATCCGGCTCAGTCGCAGACGCGAGCCGCGCGCCAGCTCGCTGATGTAGTGCGCGGTCGCTAGCCCCTCGACCGTCGGACTGATGGCCAGGATCGCCTCATCGAGCGCGGGCTCATTGAAGCGCGCCTCGAGCCGCTCGAGACCGAGTTCCTCGGGACCGATCCCATCGAGCGGCGACAACCGACCGCCGAGCACGAAATAGAGCCCGTCGTAGTTCGTTGCTTGCTCGATAGCAACAATATCCGAAGGCTGCTCGACAATACAGAGCAGGTTGACATTGCGGCGCGCGTTCGCGCAAATCTGACAACGGGGATGCTCGGTCAGGGTACGGCAACGCTCGCATCGCCCGATGCGCTCCATCGCCGCCGCCATCGCCAGCGCCAGTTGGCGTCCTGCCTCGCGATCCCGCTCCAACAGATGAAAGGCCATGCGCTGGGCGGATTTCGGCCCGATGCCGGGTAAGCGCCGCAGCGACTCGATCAGTTGGTTCAGCAGGCTGGAATCGGACACCAGGGATCGCCGCCAATGACGCCAGCCAACGGCCCGCTCAGAACGGCAACTTCATCCCGGGCGGCAACGGCAAGCCTGCGGTCAGCTCCGCCATGCTCTCCTGCGCCTTTTCGGCCACGCGCCGCGCCGCGTCGTTGAAGGCGGCGGCGAGCAGATCCTCGAGCATCTCTTTATCGTCGCCCATCAGCGTCGGGTCAACCTCGACGCGCCTGACCTCGTGGCGCCCGTTCATGGTGATCTTGACCATGCCCCCGCCGGCCTCGCCGATCAGCTCCTCGTTTGCCAATCGCTCTTGCGAGTTCTTCATCTCTTCTTGCAGCTTCTGGGCCTGCTTCAGCATCCCACCCAATCCATTTTTCATGGTTCAACCTGATTCTGTTTCGTTAACAAACGCTAACGCGCACCCTCGATGAGGATGGGCGAATCCACCAAAGCCCGCAGGAAAATCCCACGGGCGCCATTCTCGTCGCGTTCCATCTCGATGCCGTTCGAGCGAATGACCTTCGCAGAC
>PWTO01000112.1 GCA_003562815.1 Chromatiaceae bacterium
AGGCAACAAGCAGTTCAGTGTCAGCAGTCTTGTGCCTGAGCAAACCTTAGACCATCACCGGCGCGACCGTCACGTCCTGCAGGAGAATCTGACATGAGTACCCAAACTAACACCCACACCGGCCGCAGCCGCAGCAACGGCAACGGCAACGGCGAGACGCAGTGGAACACCGCGCCCGACGGTGCCGATCTGAACGAGCACATCGAGCATCACCGCGAGGAGATCGATCGCACGCTGTCGGCATTGGAAGGCAAGCTGTCGGCGAGCGACTTGATCGACGATGTTCTGCGCAACATGAACGCGGGCCCCGGGCAGTTCGTCACCAATCTGGGCACTGCGGTGCGCGACAACCCGATACCGATCACGCTGATCGGGGTCGGTCTCGCCTGGCTGATGCTCGGGCAGGGCGACGGCACCGGTCGGCTCCGCGAGAAGATCGCAGAGAGGGGCTCGAGCGAGGACGAGGACGCTGACGACAGCAGCATCGACGATCTGAGTCTGAGTGACCTCTATGCCTTCTGTCTCAGGCGCGAGTATCCGTTCGATGAAGACGAGGTCGAGTGCATCCTGTTCGAAGACCTTGGGCCAGAGGCCGCGACCGAGTACTGCGGGGGCGCCTTCGGGTCTCAGGCAAAGGGCAGGACAAACGGAGGCGCTGGCCTGTCGCAACAGGCCGGCGGGGCGCATGACGATGCCAAGTCCCGCATCGACCGCACGCGCCTGCGCATGTCTGCCGGCGCTGATGACGTGCGCGCGCACGCGTCCGAGGCGCGGCGAAAGGCGATGAAACGCGCCAAGAGTGCCCTTCACGCGGTCTCGGAAGGTGCTCAGCGGGCTGCCGAGCACACCGGCGATCTGTTCGACCGCTACCCGCTGTCGGTCTTGGCGCTGGGCCTTGCCGCGGGCGCTGCACTCGGCGCCGGGATGCCATCGACGACGGCCGAGGATCGCCTGATGGGCGAGCGCAGCGATGCGCTCAAGCAGCAGGCAGGCGATGCGGCCCACGACGGGCTCGATGAGGCCAAAGGGGTAGCAAAGGCCGCCACCGCTGCCGCGCGCGACGAGGCCCATGAGCAGGAGCTAGATCCGGATGCCCTGATCGACAAGGGCCTTGCGGTCAAAGATCGGGCATTTGAGGCCGCCAGGCAAGCGTCCGCTAGCCCTGCCTGAGCACTTCCCGGCGGAGCAGGCCGACGCGCGGCGGCCCGAGGGCGTTGGAGAAGCCCATCGGCCACGCGCGGTTTTTTCGGCGTCCCTATGCGATTTCGTCCAAGGAGTAAAACATCATGAAGCAGAACCTCAAACTTAGCCTCGTTGTCATTCTCGTCCTCGTGCTCGGCTTTCTTTATCTTCGCTGGGGGCCGAAATCCTGGGAGGTGCAAATCACCGGTGCGACCGGTGATGGCCGCGAGGTCCAATATCGCATCGAAACGGTCAGACCAGATACTGCGGATACCCTGATCTTCATGAACGCCGATGCGGGCTTTATGCCCCCCTACTTCAAGTTCGACTCGGCCCGACTGCAAGCCGTCGCCAGGCGCATCTCCGAGGAGTGTCCTCAAGAAGCCGTCGATATCAACGGCTACGGGCTTCGTATCCGTTGGCTGAACATGTTCCCGAACGCTGTTTCTGTCGATGCCCCGAAGCACTGCCGGATGGCGCACTCCAACCCGACCGCGCCGCCGAGTTCCGACGACTGAGCGGCCGCGCAGCGTAGAGAGCGCCGCTCGCGCTGTCTGAGCGATTTTAGTCGGTGGCCGCAGCCGCCGACGGCGGCTCCTGCGCCTCGTGCGATAAGCCGTACTTGTGGATACGATAGCGCAACGTCTCGCGCGTGGTGCCGAGGGCGCGGGCGGCGGCGGTGACATTGCGACCGCTGCGCGCGAGCGCGGTGCGGATGATGTAGCTGTCCATCTCGTCGAGCGCCATGCTGCCGTCGAGCGGGATCATCAGCCGATCGCCTTCGATGCTCGGCCCGCTGCCCGGCGCGGCCGCCACCCCTTGACCGAGCTGCAGCCATTCGACCGGGAAGACGCTGTCCTGCGCCAGCAGCACGGCGCGCTCGATCACGTTGCGCAGCTCGCGCACGTTGCCCGGCCAGTGGTAGCCGCGCATCTGCTCGTAGACCGCCGGCGGCACCTCGCGCACTTGGCGGCCAGAGCGGGCGTTGTATTCGTCGATCAACACCGGCACCAGCTGATCGAGATCGTCGAGGCGCTCGCGCAGCGGTGGCAGGTCGAGGCGGAACACCGAGAGGCGATGGAACAGATCGCTGCGAAACTCGCCACTGCGCACGCGCTCCTTGAGGCTCTGATTGCTGGCGGCGATGATCTGCACATCGACCTCGATCAGGCGTTCGCCGCCCAGTCGGCGCAGACGCCGATCCTCGAGCACGGTCAAGAGCTTGGTCTGCAGGTCGAGATCCATATCGGCGATCTCGTCGAGGAACAGGGTGCCCTCGTGCGCCTGTTCCAGATACCCGCGATGCCGGCCCTTAGCGCCGGTGAAGGCGCCGGCCTCGTGGCCGAACAGCTCGGATTCGAGCAATTCGCGTGGTAGCGCGGCGCAGTTGACCTCGACCAAGGGGCCGTCGGCGCGCGGACCGCCGTGGTGGAGGATGCGGGCCACCAGGCCTTTGCCGGTGCCGGTCTCGCCGCCGATGATCAGCGCACTGAACGGCACCTCGGCGAGCCGCGCGATCAAGCGACGCGTCTCCTCGGTGGTCTTGCTGGCGCCGAGATAGGAGGTAGGCGCATAGCGGCGACGGCCGTCGCGGGTTTGTGTCCGCAGCCGGCGCTGGGCCAGCGCGCTGCGCCGGGCGCCGGCGACGACGATCTCCAGGCGTGGCAACGGGCAGGGTTTTTCGAGGAAATCATAGGCGCCGAGACGCAGCGCGCGCACCGAGTCCGGGACGCTCCCATAGCCGGTCAGCAGAATCCATTCGCAGGGGATCTTCTGCTCGCGAATGGCCTCCATCAGATCCAGCGCGCTGCCATCCGGCAGACTCATATCGGCCAGGATCACCAAGGGCTCGAGCTTGCGGCTAGTCAGGATCTCGCGTGCTGTCGATAACCGTCCGGCGACCCCGACATCCCAGCCCTTGCCGGAGAAATGGCGTTCTAGCTCGCGCGCGAGCGCGTCCTCGTCTTCGATGATGAGCAGCGGATCAGCCATCGGTCATTCGTCGCCGCAGACTCGCTGAGTCCACTCCGGCTTGGGCCCAGCGCTGTCCGGATCGACCGCCGGAAAATCGGTGCGCATCGCGTTGATCGCTCTCATCAAAGAACTCCAGGGCAATTCAGAATTCAGCCGCATTTGGGGACGCAACGTCGATGCCGCTCCCGAGTTTCGATTCTACAGGGATTGGCCGCTCATTAAGCCAAGCATAACCGGCTGATATCAACCACAGCCCAGTTTAAAAACACCATCGCGAACGCTCGGCGCCCTTGACTGAACGATCCGGATCAGGCATCGACGCCGATCAGACAGCCGGGGCAGGCACCGCCAACGGCAGCTCGAGGGTTGCGTGATCCCGGTCTAGCACCAATGCACCGCCGCTCTCGCTCACGATGCGCTCGACCGCTTTGAGCATCAGCCGGTAGTCAGCCCGCTCAGTCGGGATGAGCGCTCTTGGTTCGCCTTCGCTCGTCAAGCACAGCCGCAGCCGCTGGGCCTGCTGATCCTGCTCGATCTGAAGCAGCGGGTGGCGCTGCGCACCAACACCATTGCACGCACTGCCGACCCCGATGAGGCGCAGCAGATGCACCAAGGCCGCCTCGAAGCCCTGCTCGTCGATCAGCACGACCGATCCATCCCCCTCCACTGGCTTCGACTGGCCTCCGAACGCGATGACGACCTCTGCGGCGATCGCCGCTGCGTCCACTGGACGCTTGGGTCCGTCGGCGAAGCGATTCGCGCGGACGTTCTGGGTCAGCGCGATCGAGAGCGTCGAGACTGCATCGAGCACCCGCTGTAGCCGCTCGGCGTGGCTGCGGTCCTCGCCGAACTCGAGCTGCAGGGTCTCTGAGACCAATTCGATCACGCTCAGCGGCGAGCGCAGGGTATGCGCCTGCTCGCGCGCTTGCTCAGCCAGCAGCGAGCGACGCTCCAACTCGGTCAGACGTTCGTGATTCGGGTCAAGAATCGTGTTGGAGCTGGATCGGGCGGTCATAAGCTGATGGTCTCCTCGCACATGGACCGCGCTCGTGATGTCGGGGCTGACGCGCCTCTATCCGTCGCTTCGTCCGTCTCGCTGCTTTCGAATTAACAAGCATACGCTGGGCCAGTTCGACGCGCGTCTTGTTGCGCGCATCGATCGATCCTGACCAGCGAATGGCATGCAACATGCATCTCAATACCTGATGCCGACGCATCGGCAGGGCGTTTCGGCAGCGGCAACCTGATCATCACGAGAGACGAGAGAATAGAACATGAAAACATTTCACGCAGTCACGGCGAGCAGCGTCGTTTTAACTCTGATGCTGGCGACTCCGGTCGTCGTCGCGGAGCAGCAACGCGGCCAGTCGGCCACGGGGACGCAGACCGGTTCGCAGACCTCTTGGCGGATGGGCCAGAGCGTCGATATCAGCGACCTCCAAGGCAAGCAGCTCCTCAAGGAGGTCGGCCAGATCGACGAGATCGTTCGCGCGAAGGATGGCGACAAGCACTTTGTCGTCGTTTCCCTTGAGGACGGGAATAAGCAGGTCGCTATCCCGCTGGATACACTCGAGATGCGAGGCAACACATTGACGGCACCGAAGTCCGCCTCTTCCAAGGACGATCTCGCGTCACAGTCCGAATACAAGAAGGGTGATTACCAGCAGGTGAACGCTGGACATCGGATCGATCGCTCCGAATTTGCCGCCTTCGAATCCCAGGATGGGACAGGCCAGAGATACCTTCAACAAGGTAGCGGCATGCAAGAGGGTGGCAGCAGCATGCAGCAGGATGGCAGAATGCAGCAGGAAGGAAGTTCGAGTGGCACCAGGTATTAAGCCTAAACTCTAAAGCCTAAGGCTTAAGGCCGGCCGGGGATTCCCCGGCCGGCCTTTTTTGTGCTCTCACAAAAAAGCGGCAGGGACGATGATCGCCCCTGCCGCCCGAGCCCGCTCTAGAGAAATGCGAGGCGACTCAAATTGCCACTTTGATGAGGCCTACCTTCTGGCCTCCCGATTGTATTGCCGGTCATCCTGCTTGTATTCCGGGGCATCCTTCAACGTCTCCTCGGTCGAATTGACAATGAAGTCGTACCCATCGCCTTCCTCGTTTAAGCGGTGTTCAACCGAATTCCAGGAAATGGCAACGTCCTTTGTACCCATGCCCAAGAGGCCGCCAACCTCGACGATTACGGCCACAATTTGGCCATTCTCGTCGACCAGCACGTCGTCGACTTCACCAATGGACTCGTTATCCGTCCGCGACTTCAGATCGCTGCCGATGAGCGAGGCCGCATGGAATGAATTCATCGGCTGGCTCGAAAGGTAGTCTCCATGGGCAGCAGGTTGCGATTGGCCAGCGCGTTGCGATGAGTCAGAGGCTTGCGATTGGGCAACTGCAGAACCGATGCCGAGTGTGATTGCGGGCGCTAATAATGCGCTGAATGTGAGTACGTGCAGTTTCTTCATGAGATCTCTCTTCTAGGTTTCGACCGGCGACATTGCCAACCGATGTTCCCAAGCTAGACCTTTGGGCGGTCGATGTCTGTTCGATACCGCACGGATCTTAGGGCAAATAAGTATTTGTACCGAGTGAAAAACTCCCATACTCTATAAGCATCTGCAGCCTATCGAAGGGAGTACTCTATGCGAGTGATGCCAAACCTCATCTTTTCCTTGGCCCTGTCCGTGGGAGCGGGCTCGGCGTGGGGAGACGACTTCATGATCCGTGTCGCCATGCAGGAGAAATCTGCGGCGACCTTCTATGTACCGGGTGAAATTTCAGGATTCGGGCCGGTGAACCTGATGGTGGATACCGGCTCCGGGTATATGACCATCAACGAGGAGACGCTCGCCGTGCTGATGCAGCGGCGCGCCGCCCGCTACGTCAAGCAACTCCAAGGCATTCTCGCCGACGGCAGCGAGATCGAGGTTCCGGTCTACTCCATCGGGCGCATGCGCATCGGTGGCGACTGCTGGCTGACGGATGTCGAGGCCGCCGTCTTCCCAGGCAACGCCCGCCAAATCCTGGGCCTGAGCGCGCTGCGGAAGGTCGCCCCCTTCGTGTTCTCGGTCGATCCCCCCGGCTTGAGCCTGAGCCGTTGCGGCAGCGCGTCAGCCAGTGCCTTGCCGCAGCCGGCCCTCTTGCCCGCGCTCAGGACCGCCGTCAACTAGCGTCAGCCAGTGCCACAGGCCGAGCGGACAGGTTCGCGCGCGTGGCTGATGCAACCACACCAAGAGCCGTAGAACAGGCGGCGAAAGGATTCACCGTCGAGATGGATCAACAGATGCGGATGGACGGTCTCGAGATAGACGCTGGGTAAGCAGGCCAGCGACTGCTCTAGGATCAGGTCGATCCCGCGCTCGCGCGCGCTGGCGATGGTGATGGGGATGCCGCGCAGGAGCGACTGTTCTGTCTCGACGTCGTTGGCGATGTGCAAGTCACGTCCGAACTCCTCTTGCAGCGCGGGTGGGTCAATTGCCCAATTGCGGGGGATCACTGCCAGCGCATAACCCTCGCCGTCGCTCAGGATCTGAGTCGTCGCCACCCGGCCTTGGAGCGAATCGATCAGATCGCTCTGCTCGCAATCCGAGCCCTTCAGATAGACCATCTGAAAGGCGAGCCCAGTCTCGGCCTGCAGGTTGCCGATGGCAATACGCGCCGTCGATACTGAATTCATTCTAAACGGCTGGACTGATTACGGTTGTAAACGCAATGTTTCGAGTACGAACACCAGTGCAACCGACGCGATTCCGGAGACGGCCATGAGGATTAAGATGCGGAGCCTGAGCATACGCTCCGTCAGCCGCAGTTCGGGTACGCGACCCTGCACATTGACATTGGATTTGGTGGTTTTCATTGGCAGGCCCTGAGTGGTTGATCGAGTGATCGGTCAGGCGCTGCTAAGGATAGGGGGTCTCTTCGTGCCCGCAAATCCGTATGACTACGTAAGACCGCGCCGCCTTTCCTCGCGTCGCTCAGGCCCGGCGCCAGCGTCTTCAGCCCGCGCCGGCGCATCATCGCCAGGCGGACAAAGCGCGATCATGTTACAGAGCATCGCAATGCTGTCGGCTTCCATCTTCTCCATCATCCGCGCCCGGTGGGTCTCGACGGTGCGCGGGCTGATCTCCAATTCGCGCGCGATGTCCTTGTTCGACATCCCTTGGGTTGCGAATCCCATCACTTGCAGCTCGCGTGGCGTCAGTGTCGCGCAGCGGGCGCGCACGGCCTCAACTGCATCCGTATCCTGACGCCGTCGCCGCTCGATCTCGAAGGCGCGTTCGATGCGCTCGATCAGCGTGGTCTTGCTCACTGGCTTTTCGAGGAAATCCACCGCGCCCGCCTTGACTGCGCGCACTGTGGTCGGGATATCGCCGAATCCGGACAGGAAGATGATCGGTAGACGATAGCCGCGCTTGCGCAGTGCCTGCTGCAGATCCAGGCCATTCATCTCCGGCATGCGCAAGTCGAGTACCAGACAGCCGCAGTCATCGTTCGAGCAGAACGCGAGAAAAGACTTGGCACTGGCGAACCCCTGCACCCGATAGCCGAGTCTCTCGAGCAGCATCTTCATCGATGCGCGCATCGCCTCGTCGTCATCGACGATGAACACGCGTTGCTCCTCATCCATCATCCCCTCCTGCCTGACCGAGCAGTCATTCGTTGTTTTGAACCGCTCACGGTTCAAAACAACCGACGCGGACGGCCAATGTCTGCCGCCTATTCTAGCATCCCGCCTTGGGTCATTCGCATGCGACAGTCCCTGAGTTCGCGTTGCAATGCGGCCAACTCCCGCAGCAGACACCCGGCGCTCAGTTCCGCCTTGACGCGCGCGCGCCGAAGCTCGCCAAGACGGCTGCGAACGCCGGCGACGGATTCGTTGAGTCGCTCCACGCGATACTGTTCGAGCTGAACGACCTTGGCCTCTGTTTGCAGGTGCGGTTGTGCTTGCGGTTGCGTCTCCGTCCGCACGTTATCATTGGCGCCGCGACCGGCAGATGCGGTTTTTCTCATGGCAGGTTAGCTCCTCGAGCGTCGGACGAATCGGAGACCAGGGACGTTCGTGCCCGGATCGGAGCAGATAAAGCAATTATCGGTCCAATGCTTGGCGCATCCCGCAGCCAATGCCACGCCCGACGGTGCAAGCACCTGCTCGGGCATCGGACGCCGGCACGGTCGAGGGATGCCGCGACTGACTAAAGTAAGATGGCGATCAGGATGATGATCGGAATCGGTATGCCGAGAAAGAGTAGAAGTAGGGAGCGCATATTGACCTCCATAGGGCCGTGAAATGGGCGCAGGGATTGCGCCCGGTTTGGTGCGGTTGCACCAATGCTTTAGTAGGCGTCGCGCTGACGACCGCCGAAGATTGCCATCAGACTTGCAAGGAACGCGCCAGACAGCAGCGAGATGAACAACCAGATGGCGGCGGTGGCTGCCGTCTTGCGGGTCTGCTCGGCGGCATTGAGGGCCTGTTCCGCCAAGGTGCGTTCATTCACATCGACGTCTACGCGCCGGCTCTGGGATTGACCGAAGGTACCCTGTTGATCGCTCATGCCCCCACGATCCGCTATCGATTCGCCTGCTATCGCGGCTTCGGTGGCTGCTGCGCCTGCGTCTATCCCGCCACTGATGACACCGCCGATCATGCCGGTCAGGAACGTGGCGGTGACCAGCGCCGACACCGCCCAGGCGAGAAAGCCGTGGGCGGTGTCGCGAAACCAGACCTCGTCCCCTGGCACGTCCACCCAGCGGGTGCGAAAGCGCCCGGCAATGTAGCCGCCCATGCCCGAGGCGGCGACCTGGCTGAAGACCAGCCAGGCGATGGTGGCGATACCGAAGGTGCTGGCCGACATATTCGCGTCCAGCCAGTAGGGGATGGACGTCAGGCCAAGGCCAGCCCCTAGGATCATCAGGATCATCCACAGCGAAGCGGCCGTCGCAGCGCCCGCGAAGATGGCGCTCCAGGACAAGGCGCTGAGAGCGGATGGGCGCTGGTCCGCACGCGTATCGGCTCTGAGCGAGACGTCTGGGGGTTGGTTAGCGGGAATCGGATTGACGTAAGACATAGTATTCAACCGGTGAGCGGGGGGAGTTTCACAGTGCGCCGATGCTGGCAACCGGTCTGTACGGTAACCCACACAGACACATCGCCTTGTTCATCGTGCGGCCTGGCAAGGCCCTGTGTTCCAGCGGGTCGTCTTCAGGCCAAGATCCGCACGGTCTTCTCGCGTTCCCACTGGCGGGTCTTGGCCGCTGCGAGAAACGCGGCGACCTCACCGACATCGACAACGCCGGCATCGGGTTGAATGCCGGCGGCTTCCAAGAGCCGCTGTCCGCCAGGATCGACCGCCAGCGCCTTGAGATGCCCGAAGGCATCGCGCACGAAATCGATCGCGGCCGACTCGCTCGACAGCCGCTTGGCGCCGTCCTCCGAGAGCAGGATCGCCACGGCGTCGAACAGCACCGAGGGCGTACCCGCGAGCTGACCGTCGGCCGCCAGCAG
>PWTO01000321.1 GCA_003562815.1 Chromatiaceae bacterium
CAGGGCGGCATCTCCGAGGCCGAACTCGAGACCATGGAGAAGAAGGGCCATCGCCTCGGCATCGACGCCCTGCATCCAATCACCGGCCAAGCGGTGCCGATCTTCGCCGCGAACTTTGTCCTCATGAGCTACGGCACCGGTGCCGTGATGGCGGTGCCGGCGCATGATCAGCGCGACTGGGAGTTCGCCGAGCGCTACGGCATCCCGAAGCGCCAGGTGGTGTTCGCCGCCGAGGGCGAGGAGGTTGGCATCGAGTCGCAGGCCTTCACCGACAAGGGCCTCTTGCGTGACTCCGACCCCTTCGATGGGCTGACCTCGGAGGAGGCCTTCGACGCCGTCGCCGACTGGCTCGAGACCCATGGCAAGGGCGGCCGCCAGGTCAACTTCCGGCTGCGCGACTGGGGTGTGTCGCGCCAGCGCTACTGGGGCTGCCCGGTGCCGGTGGTGCGCACCGCCGAGGGTGGCGTGCAGCCCGAGACCGAGCTGCCGGTGCGCCTACCGGAAGACCTGGTCGTCGATGGCTCCGGCTCGCCCCTGAAGAAGCTGCCGGCCTTCTCCGAGCTGCCCAACGGCGAGACGCGCGAGACCGACACCTTCGATACCTTCGTCGAGTCGAGCTGGTACTACGCGCGCTACTGCTCGCCGGGCTGCGATAATGCCATGCTCGACGAGCGCGCCAAGTACTGGCTGCCGGTGGATCAGTATATCGGCGGCATCGAGCATGCGGTCCTGCATCTGCTCTACGCGCGCTTCTTCCACAAGCTCCTGCGCGACGAGGGCCTGGTCGATTGCGACGAGCCCTTCGCCAAGCTCCTGACCCAGGGCATGGTGGTCGCCGAGACCTGGTATCGCGAGGACGGCGAGGGCCGGCGCGAGTGGTTCAATCCGGCCGATGTCGAGGTCGAGCGCGACGAGAAGGGCAAGGTCACTGGCGCCGTGCTCAAGACCGATGGACAGCCGGTGCAGTTCGGCGGCATCGAGAAGATGTCGAAATCGAAGAACAATGGCGTCGACCCGGAGGCGATGATCGAGCGCTACGGCGTCGATACGGTGCGCCTGTACGTGATGTTCACCTCGCCGCCGGATCAGTCGCTGGAATGGAATGACGAGGGCGTCGAGGGTGCCTATCGCTTCCTGAAGCGGCTCTGGACCCTGGCTGCGACCCACGCTGATGGGGTGCGCGGTGCTGCCGAAGCGCAGGCCTCTGCGGGGAGTGGCTTGGCTGAGGGCGTTGCGGTTGAAGGAGCCTCTGCCGGAGGCACGGCGCGGTCGCTCGATGACGCGCAGAGCGATGCCCTTCGAGACGTGCATACAGCGCTCAAGAAAGCGCTGTTCGACTACGAGCGCCAGCAGTTCAATACCGTCGTCTCGGCCTGCATGACTATCGTCAACATCCTGTCGAAGCTCGACGAGAGTGCGGCAGCGCAGGCGGTTCGTCGCGAAGGGCTGAGCATCACGCTGCGCCTGCTGGCGCCGATTGCCCCGCACATCACCCATCATCTGTGGCGCGAACTCGGGCTCGGTGACGACATCCTGCAAGCGCCCTGGCCGCAGGTCGACGAAGACGCGCTCGCGCAGGATCAGATCACCTATGTGGTCCAGGTCAATGGCAAGGTGCGTGGCAAGATCGAGCTGCCGGCCACAGCCGAGCGCACCGAGGTCGAGGCCGCCGCGCTGGCGAATGAAAACGTGCAGCGCTTCATCGGCGAGGCGACGGTGCGCAAGGTCATCGTAGTGCCGAACAAGCTCGTGAATCTGGTCGCCAAATGAGCGACCAAAGCGTCCGATGGCCTCGGATGGCGACGCTGCTGCTGAGCCTGGTCTGCGCTTTGACGATCGCGAGCTGCGGCTACCGCCTGCGCGGCGCTGTCGATATCCCGCCGGGTCTGGAGCCGGTTCATATCCAGACAGGCGGTTTGGTCGGGCAGGCCATCGATGACCGCTTGCAGGGCAGTGGGGTGTCGGTGACGCCTGTCGCAAACGACGCCGGGCTCATCCTGCGCATTCTCGATCAGTCGCGCGGCTCGCGGGTCGTAGCGGTGGATCGCGGTGGCAAGGCGCTCGCCTTTGCGCTCGAGCTGCGCGTTCGGTTCGATGCCATCGATGCCACCGGTGAGCCGCTGATCCCACCGCAGAGCCTGACGTTGGAACGCACCTTCGACGATAATCCTGACGTGGCGGTCCTTGGCAAGCAACTGGAGTTGGACATCATCTATCGGAATTTGGCCGACGATGCCGCCGATCAGGTGCTGCTGCGGTTGCGCGCCGCGCTCGCCGCCCGCGCGCACTAGCCATGCCAATCGCTCCCGCCCAGCTCGATCAACGCCTCGCACAGGGGCTGGCGCCGGTCTATCTGCTCGTCGGTAGCGAACCGCTGCAGCTCGGCGAGGCCGCCGATGCGGTGCGCGCCGCCGCGCGCCAGCACGGCTTCAGCGAGCGCGAGGTCTTGGAGACCGGCCCGGAGTTCGCGTGGTCGTCGCTGGCCGGTGCGTTCGGCTCGCTCTCGCTGTTCGCCCAGCGGCGCATGATCGAACTGCGTCTCGCCACGCCCAAGGCCGGCAGCAAGGCCGATGCGGTTGGACGCGAGGGTTCGGAGGCCATCCGCCGCTGCGTGGAGCCGCCGAGCGCGGATGTGCTGCTCTTGATCCTCGCCCCGGGGCTCGACTGGAAGAGCCTGAAGGCGAAATGGGTGCAGGCCATCGAGCGCGTCGGCGTGGTCGTGCAGGTGCGCGAGCCCCAGGGGCGCCAGCTCAACCAATGGCTCGAGGGGCGCTTGCGTCGCGCCGGTTTCGTCCCCAGTGCCGAGGCGGTGGCTCTGCTGGCAGAACGGGTCGAGGGCAATCTGCTGGCTGCCGATCAGGAAATCACCAAGCTGGCGCTGGTGCTGACACCCGGTCCGCTCGACGCCGAGGGCCTGCTGGCGGCGGTGGCCGACAGCGCCCGCTATGGGGTGTTCGATCTCGCCGATGCCGCGCTCGCCGGCGATCGCGCCCGGGTCGTGCGGGTGCTCGAGGGGCTGCGCGCCGAGGGCACCGCCGAACCGCTGGTGCTCTGGGCGCTGGCGCGCGAGGTGCGCAAGTTGGCCGCGCTTGCATTCGCGCGCGCCAAACGCCAGCCGCTGGAGCCGTTGCTCAAGGCACATCAGGTTTGGGACTCGCGCCGACCCGTGGTGATGGCGGCACTGGAACGGTTACCGCTCGCACATCTCTGGGCGTTGGTCACCTGCTGCGCCGAGGCCGATCTGGCGATCAAGGGACGCGCTGACGGCGAGCCTTGGCAACGGCTCGGCGCCATCGCCGAGGGGCTCGCCGCTGCGCCCTCGGACGCGCGAATTGTGGCTGGCGAGCGCGTGAAACATTGTTAGACTATCGGGTTTTGCGCGCTGGTGCGCATTCAACTCGCCTCCTACTGCCATGAAGACCGAGACCAAGATCACCGAGGTGGCCGCCTATGTCGCGGATGTCGGGCGTCGCGCGCGCGCTGCGGCGCGGGCCATGGCGCGCGCCGACACCGGCGCCAAGAATGCCGCGTTGCAGGCGATCGCGGCCGATCTCGACGGTCACCGCGACAGCTTGGCCACGGCCAACGCCGCCGACCTCGAGGCCGGCGCGGCGAAGGGGTTGGACGCGGCCTTGCTCGATCGCCTGGAGCTGACGCCAGCGCGCATCGACGCAATGATCGCCGGGCTCGAGCAGGTCGCCGCATTGCCCGATCCGATCGGCGCCATCACGGATCTGGACTATCGCCCTTCCGGTATCCAGGTCGGGCGCATGCGGGTACCGCTCGGCGTCATTGGCATCATCTACGAGTCGCGTCCGAACGTCACCGCCGATGCTGCCGCACTCTGCCTCAAGGCCGGCAATGCAACGGTGCTGCGCGGCGGTTCCGAGGCCTTTCAATCCAATCAGACCATCGCCGCGAGCATCCAGCGCGGGTTGCGAATCGCTGGCCTGCCGACCGACGGCGTGCAGGTGATCGCCACCACCGACCGGGCTGCGGTCGGTGCGATGATCAGCCATCCCGAGTACATCGATGTCATCATCCCGCGCGGCGGCAAGGGGCTGATCGAGCGCATCAGTCGCGAGGCGCGGGTGCCGGTGATCAAGCATCTCGATGGTGTTTGCCATGTCTACATCGACGACAAGGCCGATCCCGACAAGGCGGTGGCGATCGCGGTGAACGCCAAGACCCAGCGCTACGGCACCTGCAACACCATGGAGACCTTGCTGGTGGCCGAGGCGGTCGCGCGGCCGCTGCTCTCGCGCATCGGTACCGCCCTTGGTGCCAAAGGGGTCGAGATCCGTGGCTGTGAGCGTACCCGCGAGATCCTCGCCGACGCACGCCCGGCGACCGATGCCGACTGGGGCACCGAGTACCTGGCACCCATCCTCTCGGTGCGCGTGGTCTCCGGCATGGACACGGCGATCGGACACATCGAGGCGCACGGCTCGCACCACACCGACACCATCGTCACCGAGGACTACAGCCGCGCCCGGCGCTTCCTGCGCGAGGTCGATTCCAGCTCGGTGATGGTCAATGCCTCGACCCGCTTTGCCGATGGCTTCGAGTACGGGCTCGGCGCCGAGATCGGCATCAGCACCGACAAGTTCCACGCGCGCGGGCCGGTCGGGCTCGAGGGGCTGACCTCGCAGAAGTTCGTGGTGCTTGGCGATGGTCAGATCCGTGACTAGCGCCGGGGTGGATAGCGGCGGCGTGATCGGTCGCTCTCGCGTCAATGCCAAGCATCTCGGCATAGGCCGCTGACGGTCGATGATCGGTCTCTTCGGCGGTACCTTCGATCCCGTGCATCATGGCCATCTGCGCGTGGCGCTGGATGTGGTTGAGCATCTGAACCTCTCGCAATTGCGCCTGCTGCCGCTCGCCGCTGCGGTGCATCGGCGCCAGCCGATTGCCTCGCCGGCGCAGCGCCTGGCGATGCTGCAGACGGCAATCCGCGATGAACCGCTGCTGATCGCCGACGATCGGGAACTGACGCGCGGCGGCCCCTCGTACACGCTCGACACCCTGCGCGCGTTTCGCGACGAGTTCGGCGCCACGGTACCGCTCTGCCTGTTGGTCGGCGCCGACGCCTTCGAGGGGCTGCCGGATTGGCACCGGCCGTTGGATATCCTCGAACGCGCGCATCTGATTGTGATGCAGCGACCGGGCGCCCCGACCGCGCGCGATGCCTGGCTGCGCGAGCAGGTCGAGCAACGCCGCACCGATGATCCGACGGCCTTGCGTGGTCAGGCCGCCGGGCATATCTATTTCCAAACGGTGACGCAACTCGACATCTCGGCGACCCGCATCCGTCGGCTGCTGGCGCAGGGGATGAGCCCGCGCTATCTGCTGCCGGATGCCGTCTTGGCGATGGCCCGCGAACACAGTTGCTATGCTGTTCAACAGGCTTCGGCCTGATCGCCCCCCATTCCCGTGCCTGCGCCCCGATAGAGGATGCGCCTGAAGAGGACCGTTAATGCAGCTAGAGCACTTGAAAGACCTCGTGATCGAGGTTCTGAACGACATGAAGGCCCGCGACATCAGCGTGATGGATGTGCGCGGCAAGACCTCGGTGACCGATTATATGATCGTCGCCTCTGGCACTTCGGATCGGCATGTGAAGGCCATCGCCGAGACCGTCGCTTACAAGGCCAAGGAGGCCGGCGAGGCGCCGCTCGGCAGCGAAGGGGTGCAGGAAGGCGAATGGGCGCTGGTCGATCTCAACGGCGTGGTGGTGCATCTGATGCTGCCCAAGGTGCGCGACTTCTACAGCCTCGAGCGGCTCTGGAGCGCGCCCGCGCTGGTCACGCGTTCACCCGCAGCGGCTAGTGCGTCAGCCTAAGCCCGTCTCGGCAGCGCTCCTTTCGGCAGCCCGCATCTCGGTATCCGGGGCGACGCGTTGGCGATGAGTACGCTTCGGCCCGAGATCACCCTGATTGCGGCCATGGCACGCGGGCGCGTCATTGGTCGCGACAATGCCATGCCCTGGCATCTGCCCGCCGATCTGTCCCACTTCAAGCAGCACACCTTGGATAAGCCCATCATCATGGGGCGGCGCACCTGGGAATCTCTACCGGGCCTGCTGCCACGACGGCGGCATATCGTCATCTCGGCTGATCCTGCGTTTCGACGGGCGCTCACGCACGCCGAGCCCGCGAGTGCTCCGGCGCAGGCTTTGGCGCAAGCCGGCCCGGTGCCCGAGGTGATGATCGTCGGCGGCGCCAGCATCTATCGGGCCTTCCTGCCGCTCGCCACGCGCCTGCTGCTGACCTTGATCGATGCCGAGATCGACGGCGACACCTGCTTCCCGGCGTGGTCGATCTCGCAGTGGCGAGAGATCGCGCGCCGACCTCGACGGCGCGATGCCGCGAATCCTTATGATCTTGAATTCGTCACCTTAGAGCGCGTTGCCGGCAATCAGGCACCCTGAGGGCGAGTTGACGCGTTGGTCAGCGGGTGCGCGCCTGCAGGCGACCGATGGGGCTTGGACCGGCCGCGCATGGAACTCTCCGGCCTCAATCCGGCGTCAAATAGCCGGTGCAGTCAAGCTCGATCAGGGTTGGAGGCTTCTTGCGCCGCACCTGCACCGCGCTCAGCCGACCGCCCCAGAGGCAACCGCTATCGAGCGCCCAGCAGTTGTGCTCGGCACGGAAGCCGATGGTCGACCAGTGGCCGAACAGGATCGGGTTCGCGCGCGTGCGCCGACCCGGCACGCGAAACCAAGGCAGGGCGCCCGCAGAGGCCTGCTCAAGACCACCTTTTTCCTTCAGCAGCAGCTCGCCCTCGGCAGTGCACCAGCGCAGGCGCGTAAAGCAGTTGGCGATGAAGCGGAGCCGGTCCATCCCGGTGAGGGTGTCGCTCCAACACGCGGGCTCGTTGCCATACATCGCGCACAGGAACTCGACATGCTCCGGCCCTTGCAGCACCGCCTCGAGTTCGCGCGCGCAGGCGCGGGCTTGGGCGAGATCCCACTGCGGCGGCAGGCCCGCATGCAGCATCGAAACGCCCTTCTCCTCGCTGTGATGCAACAAGGGGCGATGGCGTAGCCAATGCAGCAGCTCGTCGCGGTCCGAGGCCTCGAGGATCGCAGCCAGGGTATCCTTCTTGCCAAATGGCGCGTCGGCGAAAGCGACCGCGAGCAGGTGCAGGTCGTGATTGCCGAGGACGACGACCGCGCGCTCACCGAGCGCCTTGATCCAGCGCAACACGGCGAGCGAGTCCGGCCCACGGTTGACCAGGTCGCCAACACACCACAGCCGATCCTTGGCCGGGTCGAAGCCGACCTTGTCGAGCAGGCGGCGCAACTCGTCGTAGCAGCCTTGAATGTCGCCGACAGCGTAAGTGCTCATGCGCTTAACGCGTGCTCGCGTGAGGTGGGGCGATGCCGCTAACGCTGCGACTAGTGCAGCCCACTGCGATCACCCAGCGAGAACGGACGGATGACGGCCGCGAAGCGGGTGCCATCGTCGGCGAGCATGTCGTAGCTTCCGTGCATGCTGCCCAGAGGGGTGGCGATCTGGGTGCCGCTGGTGTACTCGAAGCGCTCGCCGGGCTGCAGATAGGGTTGCTCGCCGACCACGCCCGCACCGCGGACTTCCTGGGTCTTGCCGTCGGCGTCGGTGACGATCCAATGACGATTCAGCAGCTTTGCCGGTACCGCGCCCGTGTTGCGGATGGTGATGGTGTAGGCAAAGGTGAAACGGCTGCCGTCCGGGTCGGATTGCTCCGGCAGATAGCGTGTCAGCGCTTGGACGTCGATCTGGTAGCGCGCGTCGGTCTCGTCGTTGTCCATGGTGTCTGCGTCTGTGATCTTGGGGTTGGGAACGGGGTGGTGGCCGGTCTCGGGTCGAGTCTGGCGGCCGGTCTCGCGTCAGGCAAAGCCGGTCACGCCGCGCTCGGAGGCCTCGATGAAAGCAACGATCCGCTCCGTCTCCGGGCTCGGGTAGCGGGCGTTGGCCTCGCTCAGCCCTTGCTCCAGCCGCCGGCCGGAGCGGAAGATGAGCCGATAGACGGCCTTGATGCGGGCGCGCTGCTCGGCGCTGAACCCATGGCGTTTCAGCCCCACCGCATTCACGCCGACGAGCACGGCGCGTTGGCCGTTGGCGATGACGAACGGGGGCACGTCCTTGGAGACGCCGCTGACGCCGCCGATCATGGTATGGGCACCGATGCGCGCGAACTGATGCACCGCGACCTGTCCGGAGACGAAGCAATGATGCGCCAATTGGACATGACCGGCCAGGGTCGCGGTGTTGGCGAGGATATTGTCGTCGCCGACCAGGCAGTCATGGCCGGCATGGCTGTAGGCCATGAAATAGTTGCGATTGCCGATGCGCGTACCCCGCTCGCTTTTGAGCCCGCAGCTGATGTTGACGCCTTCGCGAAAGCAGTTGTCGCTGCCGATGACCAATGGCCGCGCACGCTCCGGCGTGAAGCTCAGATCCTGCGGTTCGCTGCCGAGCGTGGCGCCATGACAGACGCGATTGCGCGCGCCGAGCCGGGTGCCGCCGTAGATGCGCACACCGCTCTCGATGCGGCACTCGGCGCCGATCACGGCGCCCGCCTCGATCAGCGACCAGGGACCGATCTCGGCGCTCGGATGGATCTCGGCGCCGTCCTCGATGATCGCGCTGGGGTGCACCGCCATGATTTAGCTCCTGGCTCCCTGCTCGCGGTCTGGGATCAGTGCCGGAAATGGCGCATGCCGGTGAACAGCATGGCGATCTCGTGCTCGTCGGCCGCAGCGATGACCTCCTCGTCGCGCATCGACCCGCCGGGCTGGATGACGGCGCGGATACCGGCGGCTGCGGCTTGATCGAGCCCATCGCGGAACGGGAAGAAGGCGTCGGAGGCCAGCACCGCGCCGTTCACCTCCAGTCCAGCCTGCTCGGCCTTGATGCTGGCGATGCGGGCCGAGTTGATGCGGCTCATCTGGCCGGCACCGACGCCAATGGTCATGCCGTCGCGGGCATAGACGATGGCGTTGGATTTGACGAACTTGGCCACCCGCCAGCCGAATAACAAGTCTTGGCGCTCGGCCTCGGTGGGCTCACGTTGGGTCACGGTCTCGATCGCGCTGCTCAGCTCCAGGTCGGCCGCTTGCACCAAGAGCCCGCCGCGCACGCGCTTGACGTCGCGATAGCGCTGACGCTCGGCCGGCCAGGGACCACAGCTCAGCAGGCGCACATTCTTCTTCGCCGCGACCGCCGCAATGGCCTCGTCGCTGACCTCCGGGGCGATGATCACCTCGACGAACTGGCGCGCGACGATGGCCGCCGCAGTCTCGCCATCGAGTCGACGGTTGAAGGCGATGATGCCGCCGAAGGCCGATTCCGGATCGGTGCGAAAGGCGCGCTCATAGGCGTCGAGCAGGTGCTCGCCGAGCGCGACACCGCAGGGGTTGGCGTGTTTGACGATCACGCAGGCCGGCGCTTCGTCGAACTGCTTCACGCATTCGAGCGCGGCGTCGGTATCGGCGATGTTGTTGTAGCTCAGCGCCTTGCCCTGGAGCTGCTCGGCGGTGGCAACGCTCGCCTCGCAGCCGCCACCGCCGACATAGAAGGCCGCCGTCTGATGCGGGTTCTCGCCGTAGCGCAGGGCTTGGCGTTTGCGGAACTGCAGGTTGAAGGTGCGCGGCAGCGCTTCTGTCCGCGCCTGGGGCTGGGACTGCGCCTGCGCATTCTCTGGCTGCTCGATGAGGGCGCCCAAATAGTTGGCGATGGCCCCATCGTAATGGGCCGTGTGCTCGAACGCGCGCACCGCCAGATCGAAGCGGGTCTGGTCATCGACCGCGCCGCCGTTCGCGGCCATGGCGTCGAGCACGCGCTGGTAATCGGCCGGATCGCAGAGCACGGTGACATCGCGGTGGTTCTTGGCCGCCGCGCGGATCAGCGTCGGCCCGCCGATATCGATGTGCTCGATCGCGGTTGGCAGGTCGCAATCGGGGCGGGCGACGGTGTCCTCGAACGGATAGAGATTCACCACCACCAGATCGATCGGTCGGATCTCGTTCTCGCGCATCACCAGGTCATCTTCGCCACGGCGCCCGAGGATGCCGCCATGGATGCGCGGATGCAGGGTCTTCACGCGCCCATCCATCATCTCCGGGAAGCCGGTGTATTCGGCGACCTCGATCACCGGCACATCCTGCTCGACGAGCAGCCGGGCGGTGCCGCCGGTGGAGAGGATCTCGACGCCTTGCTTGCTCAATGCGGCGGCAAAGGCGGCGAGGCCGGTCTTGTCGGAGACGCTGATCAGCGCTCGTTTGATTGGTTTCATTCGTCATTCTCCAGGTGCGGCTCGCGCTCGCCGTCAGGGGTGCGCGGCTAAGACGCGGCTAGGGCGCGTCGGCGCGATGCTTGAGCTTCTTGCGCAGGGTGCCACGGCTGATACCGAGGATCGCTGCGGCTGCGGATTGGTTGCCCTTGGTGTGCTCGAGCACGGCTTCGATCAGCGGCTGCTCGACCTCGTTCATGACCAAGCGATAGAGTCCATGGATGTCATGATTGCCCATGCTATCAAGGTAACTGCGTAAGGCGCCGAGCACGCATTCGCGCAGCAGCTCAGTGCGGTGCGACTCCGCTTCCGGCACCGCAAAGCCTTCTCCATCATTCATTCAATGGCTCCCGCCAGTTCGAGATGATGCCGCGCAGGGGCGCTCTGTGGCCGCGTCGGCGTCCTGTTGAAAGTATTCGCGCAGCAGCGCCTGTTGCTCCGCCGCCGCCGTAGCCGCCATCAAACGCGACCGCCAATGCTTGGCCCCTGTGTCATTTTGGGAGCCATTCCCGGAGCCGGCCTCGGAGTCAAGCGCGCGCAGGTACCAGCCGATGTGCTTGCGCGCGATCAATACCCCACGCGGCTCGCCGTAAAAACGGTAGAGCCGATCCAAATGCTCCATCAAGATCGCCCCGATCCAGGCGGGCGAGGGGGCGCTTGGCACCGCGCGGGTCGGGGCCGAAGGCGTATCGCTGGGTCTGTCGTTGGGTCTGCTGCTGGGCCGGTGCTCAGGGCCGGCGATGGCGCGTAGCGCCGCCGCCATGGCGCCGAAGATCCACGGCCGCCCGAGCGCGGCACGTCCGATCATAATAGCATCGGCGCCGGTCGCGTTCAGCACCTGCAGCGCTTTGGCCGGGCTGTCGATGTCGCCGTTGGCCACCAACGGCAGTGCGCACTGCGCACGAATGCCAGCCAGGCTCTCGAATTCGGCTTCGCCGCGATAGCCGCAGGCGCGGGTGCGCCCATGCACGCTGAGAAGCCTGATCCCGCTGGCCTCGGCGATGGCGGCGATGCGCGGCAGATTACGCGTGTGCGGCGACCAGCCGGTGCGCGTCTTCAGCGTGACCGGCACATCGACGGCGCGCACCACCGCCTCGAGGATGCGCCCGACCAAGACCTCATCGCGCAACAGCGCCGAGCCCGCCGCGACCTTGCACAGCTTCCTCGCCGGGCAGCCGAGATTGATATCGATGAGTTCGGCGCCGCAATCGACGTTAACGCGCGCGGCCTCGGCCATCTGGCGCGGATCGGCGCCGGCGATCTGCACCGCGATGGGACCGGGCTCGCCGTGGTGATCGGTGCGCTCGCGACTCTTGCGGGTGCCGCGCAATGCGGGATTGGCGGAGACCATCTCGGACACCGCCAGGCCAGCGCCGAGGGCTCGACAGAGGGTGCGAAAGGGTTGATCGGTGACGCCGGCCATCGGCGCTAGGAACAGCCGATTGGGGATCTTGACCGAACCGATCTGCAACGGCGCTAGGAGCTTGGCGGCCTGAGCGGCGGTCTTGTCCAGCGCGGGCTTAGCCGACACTCCGTCGCCGACCACTGATCAGGAGCCAGCCCTCGCGCTCGAGCGGCGCTTCGAGGGCGAACTCGGCGCTATAGGCGTTGCCGATGGCCTCGGCCTGATGCGCGAGGATGCCGGAGAGGGCGAGCCGCCCCGCTGGTTTGGTCAGCCGCGCCAGGGTCGGCGCGAGTTCGACCAAGGGGCCGGCGAGGATATTCGCGACCAGCAGGTCTGCCGCTTGCAGCGGCATCTGCTCGGGCGGGTGGACGCTGAGATGATCCGCAACGGCATTGGCGGCGGCATTCTCGAGCGTCGCCTCCAAGGCTTGCGGATCATGATCGATGGCGATGGCACGGGCCGCGCCGAGCTTGAGCGCGGCGATGGCGAGGATGCCGGAGCCGCAGCCAACATCGATCAGAGTGCGGCCAGCGAGCGGTGCCTGATCGAGCCATTCGAGACAAAGCGCGGTGGTCGCGTGATGCCCGGTGCCAAAGGCGAGGCCGGGGTCGAGATCGATGATGACGGCGTCGGGGGCGTCAACACGCTGGCCACGCGGACAGACCCAGAGCCGCTCCCCGAACCGCTGCGGATGCAGATCCTCGAGCCAGACCCGTTCCCAGGGACGATCATCGAGCCGATGCAGCGTCGGTGGTACCAGGCATTGGGCGGCCAACGCCTCGGCGCACGCTTCGGCCTGCATGTTGCCAGTCGGATCATCCTCGAACAGAGCCGCGATGCGCAGTTGACGCCAGAGCGGCGTCGCGCCCGGGGCCGGCTCGAGGACATCGTCGAGCCCTTCGCTGCGGCCTTCGTCGAGCGTCACCGCGAGCGCGCCGGCGTTCTCCAACGCCGCCTCAAGCAGCGGTACGTGGTCACGATCGGCCAGCAGTTCGAGTTCAATCCAGGCCATGGGCGATGTTGGCACCGCAGCGCTCAGAGACCGAGCTTCTTTTCCAGATAGTGGATATTGATGCCGCCTTGCTGGAAGGCGGCGTCCTTCAACAACTGCCGGTGCAGCGGCAGATTGGTGTCGATCCCCTCGATAATGGTCTCGCGCAGGGCATTGGTCATCCGCGCCAGCGCCGATCCCCGGTCCTCGCCGTGCGCGATGAGCTTGCCGATCATCGAGTCGTAGTAGGGCGGAACCACGTAGCCGGCATAGATGTGGGTATCGATGCGCACGCCGGGGCCGCCCGGGGCGTGGAACTCCTCGATGCGCCCCGGGCTCGGCCGAAAGGTCTCTGGATGCTCGGCGTTGAGCCGGCATTCGATCGCATGGCCGCGCGGCACGATGTCGTCCTGGCTGTAGCGCAGGCGCTCGCCGCTGGCGACGAGGATCTGCTCCTTGATCAAATCGACACCGGTGATCATCTCGGTCACCGGATGCTCGACCTGTACCCGCGTGTTCATTTCGATGAAGTAGAACTCCTCATCCTGATAGAGGAACTCGAAGGTGCCGAGGCCGCGGTAGCCGAGCGTGCTGCAGGCCTCGGCGCAGCGTCGGCCGATGCGCTCGCGCTGCTCGGCTGTGATGCCGGGTGCCGGCGCTTCCTCGATCACCTTCTGATGGCGGCGCTGCATCGAGCAGTCGCGCTCGCACAGATGGATGGCGTTGCCGTAGCTGTCGGCGAGCACCTGGAACTCGACATGACGCGGATTCTCCAGATACTTCTCCATGTAGACGACATCGTTGCCGAACGCCGCGCCCGCCTCGGCCTTGGTCAGCGAGATCGCGTTCAGCAGCGTGGCATCGGAGTGCACCACGCGCATGCCGCGCCCGCCACCGCCACCGGCGGCCTTGATGATGACCGGATAACCGATCTCGCGCGCCAGTTGCAGCGTGTGCTTGGCGTCATCGTCGAGCGGACCGTCGGAGCCAGGCACGCAAGGCACGCCGGCCTGCTTCATGGCGCGAATCGCCGAGACCTTGTCGCCCATGAGCCGAATCGTGTCCGGCTTGGGGCCGATGAAGACGAAGCCGGAGCGCTCGACGCGCTCGGCGAAATCGGCGTTCTCCGAGAGAAACCCGTAGCCCGGATGAATGGCGACGGTGTCGGTGACCTCGGCGGCGCTGATGATCGCCGGGATGTGCAGATAGCTGTCGCGCGATTGCGCTGGGCCGATGCAGACCGATTCGTCGGCCAGCAGCACATGCTTGAGTTCGCGATCGGCGTCGGAATGCACGGCGACGGTCTTGATGCCGAGTTCGCGGCAGGCGCGCTGGATGCGCAGCGCGATCTCGCCGCGATTGGCAATGAGGATCTTCTCGATCATTCGATCACGAACAGCGGTTGGTTATATTCGACGGGCTGGCCGTTCTCGACCATGATCTTCTTGACCACGCCGGCCCGCTCGGACTCGATCTGGTTGAGGATCTTCATCGCCTCGATGATGCAGAGGATGTCGCCGACCTTGACCTCCTGGCCCTCCTCGACGAACGACTTGGCGCCCGGCGAGGGCGAGCGATAGAAGGTGCCTACCATCGGCGAGCGCGCGATGCTGGCATCGTCGATCTCGGGGCTGCTCGGTGGCGCCGACACCGGCGGTGGCGGTGCACTGGCGCCAGGGGTCGGCGCCGCCGCTGGCATCATGAACTGCGGTGCTCCGCTGCCATGGCGGCTGATGCGCACGGATTCTTCGCCCTCGTGAATTTCGATCTCGGCGACGTTCGATTCATCGAGCAATTCGATCAGCTTCTTGACCTTGCGGATGTCCATGACAGGTGTTCTTCTCGCCGTGGATGGATGCTTATTGTGTCTGAATGCCGGTGTCTGAAGCCGGCCTTAGGGCGCCGCACCGAGCCGAGCCAGGGCCGCCGTCAACGCCAAGTCGTAGCCCTGCGCGCCGAGGCCGGTGATCACGCCCTCGGCGATATCCGAGAAGTACGACTGGGCTCGGAACCGCTCGCGCGCGTACACGTTGGATAGGTGCAGCTCGATGAACGGGATGCGCACCGCCAGCAGCGCGTCGCGCAGCGCGATGCTGCTGTGGGTGAAGGCCGCTGGGTTGAACAGGATGAAGGCAACGCCCTCGGCGCCCGCGCGGTGGATCGCCTCGATCAGCACATGCTCGGCATTGCTCTGCAGCATCTGCAGTCGATGGCCGGCGGCTTCGGCGCTCGCGCTCAGGTCTTCGCCGATGCGTTGCAGCCCGTTGCGCCCGTAAATCTCGGGCTCGCGCGTGCCGAGCAGGTTGAGGTTCGGGCCGTTTAAGCAGAGGATCTTTGCCATAACACCGAATCGAAAACGCGCCCATCGGCGGCGAACCGTCAAAAAAACGTAGGGTACGGCATCAGGCGCCAATTTACAAAGGGGGCATCGCTTTCGCGGCAGCGAAGCCAACGGGATCGCTGCCAATGGACGCCCGTTACCGGCTATTCCTGCCCAGCGTCGGGCAGCAGCGGACCGATCTCGCTCATGAGCAGGGTCTCGTCGAGTTCGCCGAGGTAACTGAAGACGCGGTGCCCGAAGCGATCGAAGACCACCGTGAACGGCAGCCCGCCGGTGCGATTGCCGAGCCCGCGTGCGAGGGCGACGCTGTCCATGCCGCCGAGCAGGATCGGGTAGCCCACCGGGTGCTCATCGAGAAAGGCGGCGACCTCGTCTGCACGGTCGATGGCGATCCCGACCATCTGCAGTCCCTGCTGGCCATGGCGCCGTTGCCACTCATCGAGCAACGGCATCTCCCGCACACAGGGTGGGCACCAGGTCGCCCAAAAATTCAGCACCACCACCCTGTCCGCCCATTGATCGCTGCTGATCTCGCGACCTTCGAGATCCGGCAGCCGGAACCTGGGTAGGCTGTCGAGCAGGCCGTGGGAGGCGCCATGCCGGCGCCGCTCAGTGGGCTGCTCGTCTGGATCGAGCCAGCGCTCACCGAGCAGCGCCAGGCCGATGCTGACCGAACCGGCCAGCACCGTCACGGCGAGGACCTTGGCGGCATTCATCGGTCGAACTCATTGAGGTGGGCGGCGAAGTGCTCAGCGGGTACGAAGCCGACCAAGCGCCAGCCGCGCTGCTCCTGCCCGTTGCGGTCGAAGAACAACATCGCCGGTGGCCCGGGGATGCCAAAGCGCTCCTGCATCAGCGCCTTATCTTCGGCATCGTTGGCGGTGACATCGGCCTGGAGCACGACATAGCGCTCCAGCGCTTGTTGTACGGCCGGGTCGGGGAAGGTGTAGCGCTCCATTTCCTTGCAGGTCACGCACCAATCGGCATAGAAGTAGAGCATCACAGGTGTGTCCTGGGCTTGAGCGGCGGCGACCGCCTGCTCCAGGTCGGCTAGGGTCTTGATGCGCTCGAACCGCGCATGCGCGGCGACGGCCCCCTGTCCACCCGTGGCTGGCGCCAGACCACGCAGCGGCTGGATGGTGTCGCGACCGCCGGCAGCAGCGCCGATCAGCATCAGCACGCCATAGAGCAGGAGGGCGACGCCGAGCGACTTCCACAGCTTGGACCAGCCGCTGGCCTGAGGCCCATGCTGGGTGAGGGCGCCGAGGTAGACACCGGAGCTGATCAACAACAGCCCCCAGAGCACCATGGCGACGGCGGCCGGGATGACCCGTTCGACCAGCAACACCGCCACCGCCAGCAGCAGCACCCCGAACACCGCCTTGACCGCGTCCATCCAAGCGCCGGCGCGCGGCAGCAGCTTGCCGGCCGAGGTGCCGATGGCGAGCAAGGGCGCGCCCATGCCGAGACCGAGGCCGAGCAGGGCGAAGAAGCCAAGCACTGCATCGCCGGTCTTGCCGATGAAGATCAGCGCGCCCATCAGCGGCGGCGCCACGCAGGGGCCGACGATCAGCGCCGAGAGCGCGCCCATGATCGCCGCGCCGGTCAGGGTGCCGCCCTGCTGCTTATTGCTGATCTGGGTGAGCTTGGTCTGCACGCTGCTCGGCAGTTGCAAGTCGTAGAAGCCGAACATCGACAGCGAGAGCGCGACGAAGATGGCGGCGAAGGCGCCGAGCACCCAGGCATTCTGGAAGGTCGCCTGCAGATTGGCGCCGAACAGCCCGGCAATGACGCCAACGATGGCATAAGTGAGCGCCATCGCCAGCACATAGGCGAGCGAGAGGAAGAAGGCCTTGCGTGTGGTGAGACTGTCGCCCTGGCCGGCGATGATGCCGGAGAGGATCGGGATCATCGGGAACACGCAGGGCGTGAACGAAAGCAGCAAGCCCAACACGAAGAAGATGGCCATGGCGCCAAAGATGCCAGTATCGGCCAGACGCGCGGCGATTTGATCCTGCTCCGAGACGCGCTCGGGCGATGCCGAGGCGGCAGACGCTTCGCGCCTGTCCGCCTCCGCGCCTGTCGGCTCGGTCAGCGCGACCGTGGTGACAGCGGGTGGCAGCTCGAGCGGCAGCCGATCGGTGACCGGCGGGTAACAGATGCCACGGTCGGCGCAGCCCTGGTACCTGGCGACCAAGATGACCTGGGTTGCTTCCTCGCGAGCGCGCAGCAGAGGCACGCTGAGTTCGACCTCGCCTTGATAGATCGCCACATCGCCAATGCTGCCATCAGGGCGCACGGTATCGGACTTGATCTCGGCCGGTGGCAACTCGTAGCTGCCAAGCCGCACGCCCTCGGCCTCTTCGAGTGCGAGGACGATCTCTTCCTGGTAGAGATAGGTCTCGGGCGCGATTCGCCAGCGCAGCGCGAGGGTGTGTGGGTCCTCGACACGGACATCGAGCTGGAACGCCTCTTCGGCCGGGAGGATATCGTCATCGAAGCCGAAGCTCAGCGACTGCGGAGCGCGGCTGGGCGGGACGCGGGTTGACTCACTGCGGGCGTTGGCGTCTGCCGGTCCGGCGGCGGGTTGCTCAAGCGCGGCGAGGCGCGGCAGAGCGAGCAGGAGATCCTGTCGCTGCGGTGGGTAGCAGAACCCGTCATCGGCACAGCCTTGAAGCTGGGCCTCGAGACGCACGACGTCGCCACCATCGGCGCCGCGCTGAATGGGCAGCTCGGCCTCGACCCGGTCGCGGTAGATCGTGACCTCGCCGAAGAACGGATCGTGCTTGGTCTGCGCCGGCGGCAGCTCGGCGGGGCCGAGTTCGATCCCCGGCGTCTTGCTCTCGAAGCCGAGCTTGGCGCTATACAGGTAATAACCGGGCTCGATCTCCCAGCTCACCCTGATCTGCTCCGGACTCACCGCAGTAGCGCTGATGCGGAACGCCTGCTCCGGCTGCAGAAAGTCGTCCTCGGCCGTGCCCACCAGAGGCAGGACGAGCCCGATAGCGAGCAGCAGCAAAAAGCCCAAGCCACGCTGGACGCGGTTCGGTATGGAGGGGCGCCGCTGGCGCTCCAGGTCTGTCAGTCGTGGTTGTTCGCGGTACATTGGCGGACCCAATCCAGATAGTGCGTGTTGCCGGTAGTGATCGGGTGGCTGATCACCTCGGGGACGTCATAGGGGTGGAGTGTTTCGATCCGTGCCGCAAGGGCGGCGACGCGGGCCTGGGTGGTTTTGATCAGTAGCAGCACCTCGGTGTCGGTCTCGATCCGCGCCTGCCAGCGATAGATCGAGACCAGTCCTGGCAGCACATTGACGCAGGCGGCGAGCTGCTCGGCGACCAGCGTTCGTGCCAGCGACCGAGCGGTCTCGGCATCCGGACAGGTGCAGTAGCTGAGATAGACCTGCTCGGGGTCGGGGTGAGTTCCCATGATGCTGAATCTGAAAGCGGAACCTGTGTTGCCGATGCGCGCCCATCGCGCATGCGGTGCATAGCCTAACGGAAACCGCAGGCTGCGGCTGCGGTGGTTTGAATCCTAGACATCCGCACAAAATTGCGGGAAATAACGCCCAACCAAAATAACACCCAACCAGTGAGACCAGTAATGATGTGGCTTTTCCTTCTTCTCTTTGTCATGGCTCCGCTGATCGAGCTGTACGTCCTGATCCAGGTCGGCTCAGCGATCGGCGCGCTGCCCACCATCCTCCTCTCGATCCTGACTGCGGTGATCGGCGGCTACCTGGTGCGGATGCAGGGGCTGACCGTGCTGATGCGCGTGCGCTCGACCATGGATCGCGGCGAGACGCCAGCGCTCGAGCTGCTCGATGGCGCCGTGCTCCTGCTCTGCGGCTTCGCGCTGATGCTGCCGGGGTTCATCACCGACGCGGTTGGCTTCGCCTTGCTGGTGCCCGCCCTGAGGCACGTCCTGATCCGTCGCTACGTCAAGGTCGTGCCGGTTGATCGCGAAGCCATCCTGCGCCAGCAGGAGACCGGGCAACGAACCATCGAAGGCGACTGGCGACGCGAGGATTGAGCTTGCTTCAGACCCCGGTCGGCCTCGCTCGGCCACCGCGACAGGCACAAAAGTGCAACCGCCCCCTTGACAGAACGCGGTCGCGGCCTATTATTAGCACTCGCTTGAGATGAGTGCTAACACCCAACCGCCATGGTTGGTTGTACAGGGCACCAATAGCTTCGACACCGGCGTCGGGCACGGGTCCGTCCCGGTCTTTTACCGCAACCCCACATTCAACGACCCTGAGGACTACCACACATGAAAATTCGTCCCTTGCATGACCGCATCGTGGTCCGTCGCATGGAAGAGGAGCGCACCTCCGCCGGCGGCATCGTGATCCCGGACTCGGCCGCCGAGAAGCCGATCCAGGGCGAGGTCATCGCCGTTGGTAACGGCAAGATCATGGACAACGGCGACACCCGCAGCCTCGACGTGAAGGTCGGCGACAAGGTGCTCTTCGGCAAGTATTCCGGCACCGAGGTCAAGCTCGATGGCGATGACTTCCTCGTCATGCGCGAGGAAGACGTCATGGGCGTCATCGAAGGCTAAGCCACGCCTGCCGTCTCATAAGATTTATTCCCATTTAACAGATTTGTCCGAGGAAATAACGCGATGAGCGCAAAAGAAGTCAAATTCGGCCTCGATGCCCGTAACCGTATGGTCGAGGGCGTCAACATCCTGGCCAACGCCGTGAAGGTCACCCTGGGGCCCAAGGGCCGCAACGTGGTGCTGGAGAAGTCCTTCGGCGCCCCGACCGTGACCAAGGACGGCGTCAGCGTCGCCAAAGAGATCGAGCTTTCCGACAAGTTCGAGAACATGGGCGCGCAGATGCTCAAGGAAGTCGCCTCCCAGACCAGCGACATCGCGGGCGACGGCACCACCACCGCGACCGTGCTGGCGCAGGCGATGGTCCGCGAGGGCATGAAGGCGGTCGCCGCTGGCATGAACCCGATGGATCTGAAGCGCGGGATCGATAAGGCGGTCACGGCTGCGGTCAGCGAGCTGAAGAACCTGTCCAAGCCCTGCTCGAACAACAAAGAAATCGCCCAGGTTGGCACCATCTCCGCCAACTCCGACGACTCGATCGGCGAGATCATCGCCGAGGCGATGGAGAAGGTCGGCAAGGAAGGCGTCATCACCGTTGAAGAAGGCAAGTCGCTGCACAACGAACTCGACGTCGTCGAGGGCATGCAGTTCGATCGCGGCTACCTATCGCCGTACTTCATCAACAACCAGCAGAGCCAGACCGCCGAGCTGGAAGATCCCTTCATCCTGCTGCACGACAAGAAGATCTCCAACATCCGCGATCTGCTGCCCGTGCTCGAAGCGGTTGCTAAGGCGGGTCGTCCGCTGATGATCGTGGCCGAAGACATCGAGGGCGAGGCGCTGGCCACGCTGGTGGTGAACTCGATCCGCGGCATCATCAAGGTCTGCGCGGTCAAGGCACCGGGCTTCGGCGATCGTCGCAAGGCCATGCTGCAGGATATCGCCATCCTCACCGGCGGTACCGTGATCGCTGAAGAGGTTGGCTTGTCGCTGGAGAAGGCGACCCTGAACGAGCTGGGCTCGGCCAAGCGCGTGCAGATCAGCAAGGATGAGACCACCATCATCGACGGCGCCGGCTCCGATTCCGAGATCAAGGGCCGTTGCGACCAGATCCGCGCCCAGGTCGAGGAGACCACCTCAGACTACGACCGCGAGAAGCTGCAAGAGCGCCTGGCCAAACTCGCCGGCGGTGTGGCGGTGATCAAGGTCGGTGCCGCGACCGAGGTCGAGATGAAGGAAAAGAAGGCCCGCGTCGAAGATGCGCTGCACGCCACTCGCGCGGCAGTCGAAGAGGGCATCGTCGCCGGTGGTGGCGTCGCGCTGGTGCGCACGCTGACCAAGATTCGCGGCCTGACCGGTATCAACCACGATCAGGATGCCGGCATCAAGATCGCGCTGCGAGCGATGGAAGAGCCGCTGCGCCAGATCGTCATGAATGCCGGCGATGAGGCCTCGGTGGTGCTGAACAAGGTCGCCGAGGGCGAAGGCAACTACGGCTACAACGCCTCGACGGGTGAGTATGGCGATCTGGTCGATATGGGTATCCTGGACCCGACCAAGGTCACACGCACCGCGCTGCAGAATGCTGCGTCGATCGCCGCGCTGATGATCACCACCGAGGCCATGGTGGCCGAGGAGCCGAAGGATGAGCCGTCAATGCCGGGTGGCGGCGGCATGGGCGACATGGGCGGCATGGGCATGATGTAAGCGCTAAGCCCAGCGCCACGGCGGCGATCGCGGGCCTCACGGCCAGCGCGCAGTCGCTGCCGAGTAAAACAGGGCCCCGCTTCGGCGGGGCCTTTTGCATCTATGGAATCTGCCGTACTCTTAAGCGATCCGCGCTTGCCTCCAATCGCCTCCCCCAGGACTGTCTGCAGATGCCTTTTCGTTGTCCACCCAGGTTCCTCGTGTTCGTTGTGCTGCTGCTCTGCGCGCTTGGGGGGCAGGCGGCAGGGCCAGAGATCCACTCGGGCGTGGCCTTGATCATCGATCATGAGGGCAATCGGCTGTTCGAGCGCAATGCCACCGAGGTCCGGCCGATTGCCTCGATCACCAAGCTGATGACGGCCATGGTGGTGATCGACGCCGAGGTGCCGCTCGATGACCGCATCACCATCACCGAGGCCGATCGCGACCGGTTGCGCTGGAGCCGCTCGCGGCTGCTCATCGACGAAGCCATCCTGTCGCGCCTAGAACTCCTGCACACGGCGTTGATGTCGTCCGACAACCGTGCGGCTGCGGCCCTAGGGCGCACCACCTTCGCCGGCGGCACGCCAGCCTTCATTGCGGCCATGAACGAGAAGGCGAGGGCGCTCGGGATGCATCACACCACCTTTGCCGACGCCAGTGGGCTTGATGGTGGCAACCAGTCCACCGCCGAGGATCTGGTGCGCCTGCTCAACGCTGCGGCGCGTTATCCACTGATTCGCGAGATCACCGCCACCGTCGAGACCAGTCTCCGCCCCCATGCTCCCCGCCCCCCCCTGCAGTACCGCAACACCAATCCACTCACCCGCGATGAACGCTGGACGGTCGAACTCTCCAAGACCGGTTATCTCAACGAGGCCGGGCGCTGCCTGGTGATGCAGGCCGTGATCGAGAACCGACGTATCTACGCGATCTTTCTCAATGCCCAAGGCCAACTGACGCCGATGGGCGATGCCAACCGGCTGCGGCTTTGGCTCCAAGAGGCCGATGAGCTGAAGATGAAAAGCCTGAGCGCGCACAAGGATTGAACAGGGTTGCAGCCGTGAAACTGCTCATCGAGATCGGTAATACTTGCCTCAAGTGGGCATTGCTCGAGGGCGCAGCGCTTGGGCCGATGACTGGCGCGCGTCACTTTGGCGCGCTGCCAATCGATGTGCTTGCCAATTGGGAAACGCTTGGACGGGTTGAACGCGTGCTGGTCGCCAGCGTGGGCCCCGAACCTGTGCTCGAAGCCGTGCGCGCGGCTGCGGCCGCTTATTGGCAATGTCCGCTCCAGCGGGTCGAGCCCTCGGCGCACGCGCACGCGGTGCGGATCGCTTACGCCGATCCCAGGCGCTTGGGCGTGGATCGTTTTTTGGCGTTGATTGGTGCCTACTGGCTCGAATCGCTCGAGCCTGCGCCCGAGCCTGAGAATGCGCCTGAGCTTAAGTATGCGCGTGCCCCTAGGTCCGAGCGTGCACCTGAGCCTGAACGCGCGACCCTGATCATCGACGCCGGCACGGCGATCACCTTCGACGGACTGCTCGCCGATGGAACCCATCGCGGCGGTCAGATCCTGCCCGGTATCGCCATGCTGCGCGACAGTCTGCTCCGAGGCACCCGCCTGCCGCCCCATCACACCCAAGACCAGGCAGAGCGCTGGGGCCAAGACACCGGCCCTGCCATTACGGCCGCCAGCCTGCATGCACCGGCCGCCCTTGGCGAGCGGCTGCGCGAGACGCTCACGCATGAAACGGGCTATGCACCCAGGGTCATCCTCACCGGTGGCGACGCCGAGCGCCTCGCCCCGCTGTTGCAGGCTCCGGTTCAACTGCAACCCGACCTGGTTCTGCGTGGCCTCGCGCGCTTTGGCTGAGTTGCGGTCGGTTTGCCAGTCTCTGCGCATTGAGTCGCGCAGGGCGAGGGCATATCAATCCTCAGCCAAAGACGACCTTAGCGCGGTAGTCATCATTCCAAGTGGCCTTGCGGCGTTTCTTCGACAAGCCCAGCTTGGGGGGTTTTCGTTCCAACAAATTCATGCGTGGTGCTCGCCCAGTATGAGCTGAAAGAGGGGGTGCTGGTCGTCGATGACAGCGACCATCGTCGCGCCAAGCGCACCACGCGCATTCACCGCGCCCACAAGGTCTACGATAAGAAGACGGGTGGCTATTTCAACGGCCAGGACGTTGGTCTTTCTGGTGCTGGTCACACCACAGATCACCGTGCCAGTCGGCTTTCGCTTTGCCGCTCCGGATCCGGGCCAAGTGGCGTGGCGGGCCGAAGAGAAGCGGCTGAAGCGCCTGAAGGTTCCCAGAGCCGAGCGTCCACCGCGCCCGGGCCCCGGATGGCGCCTATCCGACCAAGCTGCAGCTTGCCCTAGAGTTGATTGAGGCCTTTCGCCGTGCCCATGCAAACGAAAGGGGCGGGAACAGATAAGCCTGGCCTACGGTCACTGCGGTACACCTCGACTCTATGGAGATGGCCGTCTGAGCCAGCATTGAAAGCCCGCTGTTTGGCCACCGATCACGGTGAGGCATTGTCCGTCCGGACCAGCCCTTTTAAGGTGCATAAAAAACTTTTCATATCAGTGGCTTATGGATGCAAAGCCGATGCAACGCGATCCCAACCTGGTGCGCCTGTCGCATGACCATCAAATCGGCTTGGTACTCGCCAAGCGTGCGCGTGAGGTGGTGGCCCTGGACGGCCTTCCTCGCCATCCTGCTGTTTGATACCGGCAAGCCAACCCCTGGTCTTTCGCGCTGGGCAGCTTCGTCCTCGGTAGTGTTGTCTTGCTGCCCTATCTGTTGGTACGGGACAGGCGTTTTAGCGCTGCTGAGGGCGTACCCACCGCGCTCACCCAGGGAA
This sequence comes from Chromatiaceae bacterium, assembly GCA_003562815.1. Lineage (GTDB taxonomy): Bacteria > Pseudomonadota > Gammaproteobacteria > Chromatiales > Chromatiaceae > Lamprobacter. The sequence continues at coordinate 24,124 of PWTO01000321.1, forward strand.
GGGCAACGGACTCGTTGGTTGCTTACAACCATGTCCAGGTTGATATAAGCCTGTCGAGCCGAACGCTACGGCCGCCCATGGATCGAGTCTGATTTGAAAATAGCGGGCCTGCCGAAGTCTCGCACCGGAAATGCCGTGGCATGGCATGGCAACTGCACTGCGGTGGCATGAGAACTGCGGCGCGTCGGCGACCGACCTCGGTTCCCCAACAATGAGGGTGCCAACAATGAGGGCGACAAGCGCCAGGCCATTCAGTGGCGATTGTGTCCGGGGTCGGACCAGGCGACCAATCGACACGGCAGCGGCCAACGCGACCACCCCGGCCCTTGTCTTGGTCGGCCCCGGCCTCCCCACGGCGGACGAAGAGGATCAACGATGCCCAACTATGCCGAAACCGTCTTCACCTGGCTCAAGCACCTGAGCCGGGTCGTCCTGGCCCTCATGGTGCTGGCCATGCTCTACGCCATCGGGCTATCCCTGGCGAACTGGGCCTTCATCGCCGTCTAACTCCATCAGCGAGGCGAGTACCATGACCAAGCGCCAAACCCGCCTGTTCTTCGTCGTCACGACGCTCGGTTTTGCGGCCATCTTCATCGGGCTGACCCTGCACACCCACACCCGGTTCGACGAGTTGACCAACGCGGACCGTATCGATGAGCAGGTGATCGCCGGCAAGCGGGTATGGCACCAGGGCAATTGCGTGAACTGCCATACGCTGTTCGGCGAGGGGGCCTACTACGCCCCGGACCTGACCAAGATTACCGACCATCGCGGCGAGCAGTACCTGACCGCCTTTCTGCGCGACCCCTCGCGGTTCTACTCCGAGAAGACGCATCGGCGGTTGATGCCGAATCCGAAGCTCGACGATGCCCAGATCGCGGCGGTGATCGCCTTCCTCGATTGGGCCAGCGATGTGGACACCGCCGGCTGGCCGCCGCGACCGATCCTGGTGGCCGGCGGCACCTTCCCGGGCACCTCCGTTGTGAATGCGACGGCGGGGCCGGCGGTACCGGGGCAGGCGGACGCCGCGCGGGGCGAGGAGCTGTTCCGCACGGCGCCTCCGGGCTGCTTCGCCTGCCACTCCACCACACCCGGCGTGAAGCTCGCCGGTCCGTCGCTGGCGGGGATCAGCACCCGCGCCGCCGCACTGGTGCAGAGCCCTGAGTACACCGGGGCCGCCGAGGACGCCGCCGGCTACATCCGCGAGTCCATTCTTGAGCCGAATGCGCACATCGTCGAAGACCCGATGTTCGCGGCGAATGGCCAGTCGTTCATGCCGGCCACGCTGGGCCAGGATCTCAGCGACGAGCAGTTGCACCACCTCGTCGCCTATCTGATGACGCTCAACTAAGGGGTCCTTCTCATGCGCTACCGCTCGCAATCCGTCGCGTACTGGTACTTCGCCTGGGCCATGTGCCTGTTCGGCCTGCAACTGGTGTTCGGGCTGCTGATGGCCGGCAAGTATCTGGGCCCCGATCCGCTCATCGGCGTGCTGTCTTTCGACACCGCCAAGACCCTGCACACCAACCTACTGGTGGTTTGGGTGCTCTCGGGCTTCATGGGCGCGACCTATTACATGGTGCCCGAGGAGTCGCGCAGCGAACTGTTCAGCATTCGCCTCGCCTACTTACAGCTCGGGATCTGGGTCGCGATGGGGCTCACCGCCGTGGTCGGCTATCTGTTCGGCTGGAACGCCGGGGTCAAGCTGCTGGAGCAGCCGTTCCCACTCAAGCTGGTGATTGTCGCGGTGATGCTGATGTTTCTGTTCAACGTCGGCATGACCATCTATCGCGCCCGCCGCTGGACGGTCACCGAAGGCGTGGTGCTGGCGGGGCTGCTGTTCTCCGCGCTGCTCTATCTACCGGCGTTGTTTCGGTTCGACAACTACACCGTGGAGACCTTCTACCGCTGGTGGACCATCCACCTCTGGGTGGAAGGGGTGTGGGAGATGATCCAGGGCGGTTTCCTCGCCTTCCTGCTGATCCGCCTCTCCGGCGCCGATCGCGAGGTGATGGAGAAATGGCTCTACGTCATCGTCGGCCTGGTGTTCATGGCCGGTATCCTGGGCACCGCGCACCACTACTACTGGATCGGCGTGCCGAAGTACTGGCTGCCCATCGGTGGGATCTTCAGCGCCCTGGAGCCGGTGGCCTTGGTGGGCATGGCCATGTACGCCTACTTTGCCATGCGCCGTTCCGGCGTCGCCCACCCCAACGGCCTGGCCATTCACTGGACGGTGGGCAGTGCCGTGTTCACGCTCTTCGGCGCCGGCCTGCTGGGCTTCGCCCACACCTGGCCGGCGGTGAACAAATGGACCCACGGCACCCTGGTGACGGCGATGCACGGTCACGCCGCCTTCTTCGGCGCCTACGCCATGATCGTGCTGGCGATGATCAGCTATACCTTGCCCTATCTCACCCACAACCGTTCCGAGAAGGGCAGCACCCTCGGCTATGTGGCCTTCTGGCTGATGCTCGGCGGCATGTTCGGCATGACGCTGTCCTTCGCCACGGCCGGGCTGGGCCAGGTCTACCTGGAACGGATCATGGGCATGGGCTATCTGGACACGCAGCTCAGGATTCAGGTGCACTTCCTGATGTTGATCGGCACCAGCATCATTTTCTCCGCTGGGGTGATGATCTTCATCTGGGACTTCTTCCGCACCGGGCCAAAGCTTGCCGACGAGGAGAATGCAGCAGGCGAGCCGCTGGTCGAACATGCCTGAGGCGGCTGCGGCCGGCTCGGCGCCCGACCAAGGGACGGGGCCTTACTATGTCGCCGCTGGAACCGAGGTCGCGGTGTTCGAGCAATGCCATACCCGGCGCCTGGGGGTGATGCTCAAAGGCCCCACCGGTTGCGGCAAGACCCGCTTCGTCGAGTACATGGCGTGGCGACTCAAGCGGCCGCTGATCACGGTCGCCTGCCACGACGATCTCTCCGCCGCCGATCTGGTGGGCCGCTGGCTGGTGCGCGACGGCGGCACCCAGTGGCAGGACGGCCCGCTCACTCGGGCGGTGCGCGAGGGGGCCATCTGTTACCTGGATGAGCTGGTGGAGGCGCGCCAGGACACCGTGGTCCTGATCCACCCCCTCACCGACCATCGCCGCATCCTCCCGGTGGACAAGACCGGCGAGGAGCTACAGGCCCCGCCGGAATTCCAGCTGGTGGTCTCTTACAACCCTGGCTACCAGCACCTGCTCAAGGATTTCAAGCCGAGCACCCGGCAGCGCTTCGTCGCCCTGGAGTTCGCCACGGCGCCGTTCGACCAGGAGTTGGCCATCGTCCGGCATGAAAGCGGCCTCGAACGCGCTGCCGCCCATGCCCTAGTTACCCTCGCCGGGCGCCTGCGCGGCCTGCGTGACCAGGGCCTCGCCGAGGTCCCCAGCACCCGCCTGCTGGTGGCCACCGCCCAGCTCATCGCCGGCGGCATCGATCCGCGCCAAGCCTGTCGGGTCGGGCTCATCGCGCCCTTGACCGACGAGCCGGCGGTGGTGGCGGCGATGCAGGACCTGGTGGACATCAGTATCGACGTCTAAATGCCCGAACCGGAAGGGGTCATCATCGATGCCGCCCACCAGGCCACCACCGCAGTGGCGCGGCTGTGGCGGCGTCACCAGCCCAGCGGCGAGGTCCTCGCCGCCGATCAGCTGGACTATCACCGCGAGCGCCTACGCTGGCTGGTGGCGGCGGCCTTCGGCGGTGACTGTCGCATCCGGGTCGCGCAACCGCCGGCACCGCCGACCCTGCTCCAGCACCTGTTCGCCCCGCTGCCGCAGCGCCTGCGTGTGCGCGAGGCGCTGCCGGCCACGGACGGGGTCAGCCTGTTCCTGCCCGCCCGCTTGTCGGCCGATGGGAACCTCGACAGCGGGCGCTGGTACCGCGTGCTGGCGCTGCAGCAGGCGGCCCGCGCCCGAGGCATGCGCCCCAGCGCCCCGTTGCACGACGGTCTCGCCGCCGATCTCTACACCATGGCTGCGGCCGCGGCCGCCGAGCGCGCCCTGGCCCGCGAGCTGCCCGGAATGACCGCCGACCTGGCCCGCGCCCGCACGGCCATGCTGCGCCGGCGGCCGCCCCTGCACCTGCTCACCCCGGCGGAGCGCGGTGTGGAGCAACGCTACCGCGCCCTGCTCGCCGAGCCCGACAGCGGCCCGGCGGATGCGCTCGACTGGGCTTACGGCGAGGCCGCCGCCATCGCCCGCGAGCCGGGCCGCTACCGTGGCCTGCCGCGCGACCTCTGGTGGGGTAAGACCTACCCGCCGCCCGCACCGCTGCTCGCCGAGACCGAAGCATCCGCAGCCAGCGAGGAGTCCCGACCCCGCACCGCACGCATGCCGCGCCGCCCCGAGCCACGCACCGCCGAGCCCGACGAGGATGCGGGGCCGCAAGGCCCCTGGATGCTCCAGACCGACGACCCGCTCCAGCACGTGGAGGACGGCGGCGGCGCCAAACGGCCACTCGACGCTGAGGAGGGAGATGCCGCGGACCTCGCCGATTCCCTCTCCGAGCTGCCGCAAGCGCGGACCGTGTCCACCCCAGAGCCAGCGCGGGAGGTGCTGGTCAGCGATGATGCCCCGGACCGCAGCGCCCTGGCTGCAAGCCGCTACACTGCGGCCGGGGCTGCGATCCAGTACCCCGAATGGGACTACCGGACTGGCCGTTACCGCCGGCCGGGCGCCACCGTCCATCTATGCTCAGCGGCGGACGGCGATCTGCGCTGGGCGGATGGCGTGCTAAAGCGCCGCGCGGCCCTGATGCACGGGGTCAAGCGCCGCTTCGAGCGGCTGCGCCCGCGCCGCGAGTCCTTGGGTCGGCAACCGGACGGGGAGGAAGTCGATATGGACGCCTACGTGAACGCCTTCGCCGACATGCAGGCCGGCGCCGTGCCGGATCAGCGGCTGTACCGCCGAGCGCGTCCAGCCCGACGCGAGCTGGCGATCACTCTGCTGGTGG
>PWTO01000144.1 GCA_003562815.1 Chromatiaceae bacterium
CAACCCGCCGAGCAGCAGCAACAGCGCCGAGGTCTCGCCGAGGCTGCCGGGGATGCCGCCGAGCAGCGCGCCGAGCGGCGGGAACAGCGCCGGCATCGCCGCGCCCAGATCGCTGCCCTGCTGCAGCGCCAGATCGACCTGACCGAGGATCGAAGCGCCGCTCATCGCATCCCAGGGCGCGGCCAGTCCCTCCAGACTGATGGTGAGGGCATCGCCCAGCCCAGGGCTGTGCGCGAAGAACAACGGCTGTGGGCTGACCCACTGCGTCATCTCCAAGGGAAACGAGACCAGCAGCACGACTCGCGCGACCATCGCCGGATTGAACGGATTCTGGCCGAGCCCGCCGAACACCTGCTTGCCGACGATGATGGCGACAAAGGCGCCCAGCACGCCGATCCACCAGGGCGCCCAGGGCGGCAGGGTCAGTGCTAGCAACCAACCGGTGAGCAGCGCCGAGCCATCCAACAGGCTCGGCGTGAGCGGCTTGCCCGCTAGGAGCAGCGCTAAGGCCTCGAACAGCAGCGCCGCGCTCAGCGTCACCGCGAACAGGACAATCGCCGGCCAGCCGAACTGCCAAAGGCCAAGCAGCGTGGCCGGCAGCAGCGCCAGCATGACCAGCCGCATGGTGCGCTCGATGCTCACCGGCGCATGGGCATGGGGACTGGCGACGAGGGTTGGGTTTAGCACGCGTCCACCTCCGCTTGCGCCTGCTTGTTGGCCTCCGCCTCGCGCTTGCGCTTGGCCATCGCCTCACGCTTGGCGCGCTTTTGCGCCTCCAGCCGCCGCGTGCGTTGTTCGGCCAGGCGCTTGGTCTCGGTCTGCTTCTGCTTGGCCCGACCGCGCGCGGCCAGCTCGCCCTTGGCATGATTGAAGAACTGCACCAGCGGCAGATGCGCCGGACAGACATAGGCGCAGGAGCCACAGCCGATGCAGTCCATCAGCCCGCTCGAGACCGCGCTGTCGAGATCGCCCGCGCGCACCTGCGCTGCCATCCCGAGCGGCAGCAGCCCACAGGGACAGGCCTGCACACAGCTGCCGCAGCGGATACAGGGTCCGGGCTCGCGCAGGCCGGTCTCGGCGGCGGTCAGCGCCAGGATGCCGTTGGTGCCCTTCATCACCGGCACGCGCAGTTCCGGGATGGGCTGGCCCATCATCGGGCCGCCGGCGATCAGACGCGCCGGCTCCTCGCGAAAACGACCGCAATGCTCGACCAAATCCTCGACCTTGGTGCCGATCGGCACGCGCAGATTCCTCGGCGTGCCAATCGCCCCGCCGGTGACGCTGATCACGCGCGAGACGAGCGGGTGACCGAAGCGCAACGCCTCGTGCACAGCGAAGGCGGTCGCCGGATTGTGCACCACCACACCGATATCGGCGGTCAGGCCCCGCGCTGGCGTCTCCTTGCCGGTCAGGGTCTGCACCAGATGCTTCTCCGAGCCCATCGGATAGCGCATCGGCAGGCACACCACCTCAAGCCCGTCGAAGGCGGCCACGGCCCCCTGCATCGCGCTCAGCGCCTCTGGCTTGTTGCCCTCGATGCCAAACAGGATGCGCTCGACGCCAAGCGCGCGCGCCATGAGGCGCGCGCCATCGACGATGGCCTCGGCCTGCTCGCGCATCAGTTGATCGTCGCAGGTCAGATAGGGCTCGCACTCGGAGCCGTTGATGACCAAGGTCGAGAGCCGGTAGCGCTTGCCGAGGCCAAGCTTGACCGCCGAGGGAAAGGTCGCCCCGCCCATGCCAACGACACCGGCCTCAGCGACCCGCTGGGCGATCTCGGCCGGCTCCAGCGCGAAGGGATCGGCGACACCAGCGATGCGTTTGTGCCAACGATCCTTGCCATCCGGCTGCAGGCTGATGGTGCGCACCGAGAGCCCGGACGGATGATTGGCCGGGTAGAGCCCAAGTCCGACGATGCGCCCCGAGGTCGGCGCATGAATCGGCGCCGAGACCGCGCCCTGGGCCTGGGCGATGCGCTCGCCCTTGGCGACATATTGACGCCGCTGCACCAGAGGATTGGCGATCGCGCCGATGTGCTGCTGCAGCGGGATGTGCAGCAGCATCGGCATCGGCAGCGGCTCGATCGGCCGGCCGGCGGCGAGGGTTTTGCGGTCGTCGGGATGCACGCCGCCGCGGATTCGGAACAATCGCATCAGTCGAGCCTCAGCACGCGTGGATGGAGTCGGTCATGCGGCCAGCGGCCGAGGCCAGACCCAGTTCAATGGGGTTTGCGTCGGAGCGCGCATCTCGATGCACTCGGTCGGACAGACCTCGGCGCAATCGCCGCAGCCAACGCAGGCATCCTCGAACACCGCGTGGATCTGATCCTTGGCACCGACGATGGCATCGGTCGGGCAACGCTTGAGGCACTTGGTACACCCCACACAGAGGCGCTCGTGCACATAGGCCACCTCGGGCGCCTGCTCGGCGACGGCGTTTAGATCCAGCGTCACGCCGAGCCGTTGCGCCAATGCCTGCGCCAACGCCCGACCGCCGGGCGGGCACAGGGTCACCGGCGCCTGCCCTTCGGCAATCGCCGCCGCCGCCGGCGCGCAGCCTGGAAAGCCACACTGACCGCACTGCGTGCCCGGCAGCAGTTCCTCGATCTCGGCCACCAGCGGGCTCTCCTCGACCTTCAAGAACCGCGCCGCCACACCAAGCAGCGCGCCAAGCCCCAGGCCCAGTGTGGTCAAACTCAGGATTGCGGAAACCATGATATCGACATGCTCCAGGATTGAGTCGGCGACAGGTATCAGGCCAGCCCGGCAAAGCCCATGAAGGCCAGCGACAATAGCCCGGCAACGATGAAGGCGATCGGCGCCCCGGCGAAAGTTGCGGGCACCTGTGCCAGCGCGAGCCGCTCGCGCAGCCCGGCGAACAACACCATCACCAGCGTGAACCCAAGCGCCGAGCCGAAGCCATAGAGCAGGCTCTCGACGAAGCTGTGCTGCTCCTGCACATTGAGCAGCGCAACGCCGAGCACCGCGCAGTTGGTGGTGATCAATGGCAGGAAGATGCCGAGCACCTGATAGAGCATCGGCGAGAGCTTGCGCACCATCATCTCGGTGAACTGCACCACCGCTGCGATCACCAGGATGAAGGTCAGGATGCGCAGAAAGCCGATATCCAGCGGCTCCAGCACCAGGTGCTGCAACAACCAACTGGCCGCCGCCGCCAGAGTGAGTACGAAGGTGGTCGCGAGCCCCATGCCAAGCGCCGTATCCAGCTTCCCGGAGACGCCCATGAACGGACACAGGCCGAGGAACTTGACCAGCACCACGTTGTTCACCAACGCGGTCGCGAGAATGAGCATCAGAGACTCGGTCATTGGGCTTTAGCAAGGCGCTCCGGCTACAGGGCAGTGCGTCTATGAAGCAAATCGAATGCCAGCACCGGGCGGATCTCGCTCAACCGTGCTAAGACGGTCTCTGGCAAGCCAGAGCCTGCCATCGAGATCCGGGGCGACTGTCGTGGACGACACAGCCGAGATGCTGCAGCGCAGCACATTGTCGCAAAGCCGACAAGGCGGACTCGCGCCGGCCTCAATGCAGCGGTCTGTCTCCGGTCAAGCGGCGGAATAGACGCATGCCAATGCGTGACGGCATAAATACTGCACATAATCTTGTGCCGACCGCAGGCGTGCGATGGCACAACAACGACTGCTCACCAAAGAGGAGACCCCCATGGCTCGATCATCGCCGGACAGCAGCGCATCCCCGTCGCAACCGTCGACACCGAGCGCGCCCTCGCCCGCCGCCTCGCTCAGCACAGCGTCGGCGGGCGCCGCCGACAACGCCGAGCCGCTCGTGCGCAACGCCATCGCGACCTTCCTGCGCCAGCCTCCGGCGGGCACGCCGCCCGAGGTTCTCTCGGCGCTGCGCCTGATGGCCGGCGATGCCACCGATCCACTGCCGCCGCGACTCTACTTCGAGACCGTCGAACAAGCGCCGGTCGCGATCTCGATCACCGATGCCAGCGCGAACATCCTCTATGTCAACGCCGCCTTCGAGCATCTCAGTGGCTATCTCCGCGACGAGGTGCTGGGCAAGAACCAGTCCATCCTCTCCAGCAACGCCACGCCCGACAGCATCTACCGCCAGCTCTGGCGCACCATCCAGCGCAAGAAGACCTGGACCGGGACGCTGGTAAACCAGCGCAAAGGGGGCGACGAATACCTCGCCGAGCTGATCATCTCGCCGGTGCTCGATAGCAGCGGCGAGATTGCCTATTTCCTCGGCATGCATCGGGACGTGACGCGCGAGCATGAACTCGCCTCCGCGCTCAGGCAGCAGAAGATGCGCATCGAAAACGTGCTCGATGCCGCGCCGACGGTGATGGTGCTGCTTGACGCCGAGGGTGAGATCATCCTCGACAACATGGAGTACAAAAAGCTCTTCGGCGATCTGCGCGGGCGCGAGCCCTTGCCGCTGATCCGCGCCGCACTGCGCGAGCAGGCCGGCTTCGATCCGGTCGAACGCACGGTACCGGCCACCGACGACGGCAACGACTTCAAGAATGTCGAGGTGAGTCTGGATATCCCTGGTAGCCTTGGGCCACGTTGGTTCTCCTGTTCCGGCACCCGCATCAGCGAGCAGGACGGCAGCGCTCGCGGCTACTTTGGTCGCGGCAAGCGCGGCGATGCGCGTTTGTTGCTGCTGGCGACCGACGTCACCGCCCGCCATCGCGAGATCGAGCGCGCGCATCTGGAGCATCTACGCGCGCGCATCGCCGAGCAGCGTCTCGCCCAGGGCATGCGCGAAGCGCTCGCCGCCGCGAGCTACCAGATCCAGACCCCGCTCAACCTGCTGCGCGCGGCGAGCGTCATGTTCGCCAATGGTGCCGGCACCTTCGAGGGCTTCGCGCCGACCCTGGCGCAGATCACCGCCACCAGCGAACAGGCGCTCAGGACGCTGCAGGCGGCACTCCCGGACGAGATCGTCGAGCCCGGCGTCAGCGTCAACGTCAACGAACTGCTGCGCCATGTGCTTGCGCTCGAGACCGATGCCCTGCTGTCCTCGGGTGTCACCGTCGATTGGCGTCCCGCGCACGTCTTGCCCGAGATCACCGCGCGCCAGACCGAGCTGCGCTCGCTGTTCAAAAACCTCATCGACAATGCGCTGCAAGCGACGCGCGAGGGCGGACGCAGCCAGCGCGAGCTGCATATCGGCACGCGCGCGCTCGATGACACGGTCGAGGTGTGCATCCAGGATAGCGGCCCCGGCTTCCCGAGGGGGGATCGCTACAAGGCCTTCGAACCCTTCTATATCGGTTGGCGTCACCGGCGCGGTCGGGCCGGCATGGGGCTCCCCCTGGCGCAGGAGATCGCCAACCAGCATGGTGGCAGCATCGAACTCGATCCCGACTACACTGATGGCTGCCGCCTCCTTGTGACCCTGACCAATGCCCTGCCTCGTGACTGACACAGACCCAGCGCCCATGCTCGATAAGGATCGACCCGATTCGCCCCGCCCGGATGCACGCCCGGAGACGCAACGCGCCGACCTGCTCGAAGCGCAACTCGCCGCACTGTTCGATGTCAGCCGCATCCTGAGCCGCTCGCTGCAACTGCGCGAGACCCTGCGCGCGGTGCTCCAGACCTTGCACGAACACCGCCGCCTCTGTCTCGGTATGGTCAGCCTGCTCGACGAGGACTCCGGCGATCTGCTGATCAGCGCCCTGCACGACGACGACGCGGCCCCCTTCGAGAAGGTGCGCTACCGTCGCGGCGAGGGCGTCATCGGTCACATCCTCGAGAGCAACCGCGAATGGCTGCTGGAACGGGTCAGCGACGAGCCGCGCTTCCTCGACAAGCTCGGCATGTTCGAGCGCGACCTGCCCTTCATCGGCGTGCCGATCCGCATCGGCGACGGCCCCGCCGCCGGCGTGCTCGCCATCCAACCGCCGGTGCGCGATGAGCATCTGCAACAGCGGGCGCGGTTTGCCGAGATGGTCGCCAATCTCATCGGCCAGGCGGTGCTGCTGGCGCGCTCGGTCGAGGCCGAGCGCCGCGCCCTGCGCGAGGAACGCGATGCGCTGCGCCGACACGTCAAGGGCACCCACGGCTTCGACAGCATCATCGGTCACACTCAGCGCATGCGCGTGGTCTTCGAGCAGGTGCGCCAGGTCGCCAAGTGGAACACCACGGTCTTGCTGCGGGGCGAATCCGGCACCGGCAAGGAGCTGATCGCCAACGCCATCCATTACAACTCGCCGCGCGCGCAGAGTACCTTCGTCAAGCTCAACTGCGCCGCGTTGCCCGACAACTTGCTCGAATCCGAACTCTTTGGCCACGAGAAAGGCGCCTTCACCGGCGCGGTGAATCAGCGCAAGGGCCGTTTCGAGCAGGCCGACGGCGGCAGCCTGTTTCTCGATGAGATCGGCGAGATCAGCCCGGCGTTTCAAGCCAAGCTGCTGCGCGTGCTGCAGGAGGGCGAGTTCGAGCGCGTCGGCGGCAGCCGCACCATCAAGGTGGATGTGCGGGTGATCGCGGCCACCAATCGCAACCTGGAGCAGGAGGTCAAGGCGGGGGAATTCCGCGAGGATCTCTACTACCGGCTCAATGTGATGCCGATCATGATGCCGGCCCTGCGCGAGCGCATCGAGGACGTGCCCGAGCTAGCCCAGTTCCTGGTCGCCAAGATTGCCAAGCAGCAGGGCCGCGAGCTGACCATCACCGACAGCGCGCTGCGCGTACTGATGCGCTACGACTGGCCCGGCAACGTGCGCGAACTCGAGAACTGCATGGAACGCGCGGCGGTGATGAGCGAATGCGGCATCATCGACCGCGATGTGATCGATCTCACCGGGCTCGATGTCGGCAACCTCCCGGAACCGCGCGCCAAGGTCGCCTCTGCCGACGCAGACAACGCGATCGACTTCGACGACCCCGAGATCGATGAGCGCGAGCGCGTGATCGCGGCGCTGGAGCAAGCCGGCTGGGTCCAGGCCAAGGCCGCGCGCCTGCTCAATATGACGCCACGCCAGATCGCTTATCGGATTCAGACCATGAACATCAAGGTCAAGCAGTTCTGAGCCGCCCCGCTCACCCCGCTCCGGTTCTCAAGCGGCCACCGCCGCGATCCGCTCAAGCGCACGCTCAAGATTCGCGCGGCTCGTCGCAATGGAAAGACGGATGTAGCCCGGGGATCCAAACGCCGAGCCTGGCACCAAAGCGACGCCGGCCTGCTCGATCAGGTATTCGGCAAGCTCCAGGTCGTCGCGAACCGTCTCGAGCCTGTCGATCAGGCCCTGCACCTTGGGGAAGACGTAGAAGGTGCCATCGGTGGGCAGGCACTCGATGCCTGCCATCGTGTTCAGGCGTTCGACGACCAGATCGTGGCGCTCCTTGAACGCGGTGAGCATCTCGCCGATGCAGCCTTGCGGGCCTTCCAGCGCCGCCTGGGCGGCGACCTGCGAGATCGAGGTCGGATTCGAGGTGCTCTGCGACTGGATCGTCTTCATCGCCTTGATCACCGATGCCGGCCCACCCGCGTAGCCGATGCGCCAGCCGGTCATCGAGTAAGCCTTGGAGACGCCATTGAGCACCAGGGTGCGCGACAGCAGGTCCGGGCAGACGTTGACGAGGTTGACGAAGGGTGCGCGCGCCGGCCAGAGAATGTGCTCGTACATGTCGTCGGTGGCGATCAGCGTGCGCGGGAAGTTGCGCAACACCTCACCCAGCGCCGCCAGTTCGTCGGCCGTGTAGGCCATGCCGGTCGGGTTCGACGGGCTGTTGATCACCACCAGGCGCGTCTTCTCGGAGAGCGCGCCGCGCAACTGATTCGGCGTGATCTTGAACTGCTGCTCGGCGCCGGCATGCACCAGCACCGGCGCGGCGCCAGCGAGCAGGACCATGTCGGGATAGGAGACCCAGTAAGGCGCGGGGATCACCACCTCGTCGCCCGGATCGAGCACCGCCTGCGCCAGGTTGTAGAAGCTCTGCTTACCCCCACAAGAGACCAGGATCTGTTCTGGCGTGTAGTCAAGGCCGTTGTCGCGTTGGAACTTGGCGATGATCGCGCGCTTCAACTCCGGCGTGCCATCAACGGCGGTGTACTTGGTGAAACCGGCGTCGATCGCCTCGATCGCCGCTTGCTTGATGTGATCCGGGGTGTCGAAATCCGGCTCGCCGGCACCGAGGCCGATGACATCCTTGCCCGCCGCGCGCAGCTCCTTCGCGCGCGCGGTGATGGCCAGCGTGGCCGATGGCTTGACGGATTGAACGCGGTTGGAGAGCTTGATGGTCATCGCTGGTTGAGGTCCGAATAGCGCAGTGGGTGGGCGGCAGGAGATATGAGTATGCGTCGGCGCTTATTTTATCCGATAACCTTGGTTTGCACGCGATGGCTCGTCCTTTTGAACTCGTTTCCCAGTTTCAACCCGCCGGCGATCAACCGGAGGCGATCCGCCGTCTGACCGAAGGGCTGAACGACGGCGAGGCCGGCATGACCCTGCTCGGCGTCACTGGCTCGGGCAAGACCTTCACCATCGCCAACGTCATCGATCGGGTGCAGCGTCCAACGCTGATCCTGGCGCCGAACAAGACCCTCGCCGCCCAGCTCTACGGCGAGATGCGCGAGTTCTTCCCGCACAACGCGGTCGAGTACTTCGTCTCCTACTACGACTACTACCAACCCGAGGCCTATGTGCCGGCCTCCGATACCTACATCGAGAAGGATGCCTCGATCAACGAGCACATCGAGCAGATGCGCCTGTCGGCGACCAAGGCGCTGCTCGAGCGCCCGGATGTCATCCTGGTCGCGACCGTCTCCAGCATCTACGGGCTCGGCGATCCGGAGGCCTATCTGAAGATGGTCTTGCACCTCTCGCGCGGCGACCTGATCGATCAGCGCGCGCTCCTGCGCCGACTGGCGGCGCTGCAATACCGGCGCAACGAGTTGGAACTCGCGCGCGGCAGCTATCGGGTGCGCGGTGACGTGATCGACATCTATCCGGCCGAGTCCGACGACGAGGCGCTGCGGGTGGAGCTGTTCGACGACGAGATCGAGGCGCTGTCGCTGTTCGATCCGCTGACCGGCGCGACCACGCGCAAGGTGCCCCGCTACACGGTGTTCCCGAAGACGCACTATGCGACCCCGCGCGAGGTGATCCTCAACGCCATCGAGCAGATCAAGGTCGAGCTGAAAGACCGGCTCGACTGGCTGCGCGACCACGACAAACTGGTCGAGGCGCAGCGGCTCAAGCAGCGCACGATCTTCGATCTGGAGATGATGGTCGAGGTCGGTTACTGCTCCGGGATCGAGAACTACAGCCGCTATCTCTCCGGGCGCGGGCCGGGCGAACCGCCGCCGACCCTGTTCGACTATCTGCCGAAGGATGCGCTCATCGTCATCGACGAGAGCCATGTC
>PWTO01000306.1 GCA_003562815.1 Chromatiaceae bacterium
GAGGGCATCTGTAATACCATCCTTGAGGCCATGGCCAGCGGCCTGCCGGTGATCGCCACCGAAGTCGGCGGTAATCCGGATCTGGTGCAGGCCGGCGTCACCGGCAGTCTGGTGCCGGCGGCCGATCCCGAGGCGCTGGCCGGCGCCTTGGCCGGTTATCTCTCCGACCCCGAGCGTCGCCAACGCGAGGGCCAGGCCGCGCGCGCCCGGGCCGAGCGCGACTTCAGTTTGGCGGCCATGGTGCAGGGCTATCTGCGCGTGTATGACAAGGCGCTGGGTCGGGCGCCATTGGGAGAGCAGTAGGAGCAGGAGACGAGGAATATGTGCGGCATTACTGGCATTTTCGACCTGTGCGAGCGGCGCCCGATCAATCGCGCGTTGCTCGAAGCGATGAACCAGACCCAATTCCATCGCGGCCCGGACGAGGGCGGGGTGCATTGCGAGCCTGGGGTCGGACTGGCGCATCGGCGGCTGTCGATCATCGATCTCTCCAGTGGCCAGCAGCCGTTGTTCAATGAGGACGAGAGCGTCGTCGTCACCTACAACGGCGAGATCTACAACTTCACCGAGCTGACCAAGGAACTCCAGCAGGCGGGTCACCAATTCCGCACCCATTGCGACACCGAGGTCATCGTGCATGCCTGGGAGGAATGGGGCGAGGCCTGCGTCGAGCGTTTTCGCGGCATGTTCGCCTTCGGCCTCTGGGATCGCAACCGCCAGACGCTGTTCCTGGCGCGCGATCGCCTTGGCATCAAGCCGCTTTACTACAGCCTGCTGCCCGATGGCCATCTGCTGTTCGCCTCCGAACTCAAGGCGCTGATGGCCCATCCCGATCTGCCGCGCGAGATGGACCCGCAGGCGATCGAAGACTACTTCGCCTATGGCTATGTGCCCGAGCCGCGCAGTATCTTTCGCTCGGTGCACAAGCTGCCGCCGGCGCATCGGCTCAGCCTGCGCCATGGCAAGCGCGATCTGCCGCCGCCACGCGCCTACTGGGATGTGCCGTTCGCAGCGCTGCCGCCGCTCGATGAGGCCGGCGCCGTGCGGGAGTTTGTCGCGCGCTTGCGCGAGGCGGTGCAAGTGCGTCAGGTCGCCGAGGTACCGCTCGGCGCCTTCCTCTCCGGCGGCGTCGATTCCAGCGCGGTGGTGGCGATGATGGCCGGGCTCTCGCGCGAGCCAGTGCGCACCTGTTCGATCGCCTTCGCCGACCCGGCCTATGACGAGTCGCGCTATGCGCAACAGGTCGCGCAACGCTACCAGACCGATCATTATCAGGAGCAGGTCGACAGCGACGACTTCGCGCTCCTCGACCGCCTCGGCGAACTCTACGACGAGCCCTTCGCCGATAGCTCCGCGCTGCCGACCTATCGCGTTTGCGAGCTGGCGCGGCGCAAGGTGGTGGTGGCTCTGTCCGGCGATGGCGGCGATGAGAATCTCGCCGGCTACCGGCGTTACCGCCATCATCTGGCCGAGGACTGTCTGCGCCGACCGCTGCCGCTGAGTCTGCGCCGGCCCCTGTTCGGCGCGCTCGCGAACTTCTATCCCAAGGCCGATTGGGCGCCCCGGATGTTTCGTGCCAAGGCGACCTTCCAGGCGCTGGCGCGCGATTCGGTGGAGGGGTACTTCCAAGGCGTCTCGATCCTGCGCGATGAGCTGCGCGCACCGTTGTTCTCGCCGGCCTTCCGGCGTGAGTTGCAGGGCTACAACGCCGTCGATCTGCTGCGCGAGCATGCCGCGCGCGCCCCGGTCAACGATTCCCTGTCGCTGGTGCAATACCTGGATATGAAGACCTATCTGCCCGGCGACATTCTGACCAAGGTCGATCGCGCCAGCATGGCCCATGCGCTCGAGGTGCGGGTGCCGATTCTGGACCATCCGCTGGTGGAATGGCTCTCGGGCCTGTCGCCGACGCTGAAGATCCGCGACGGCGAGGGCAAGTATCTGTTCAAGAAGGCGATGGAGCCCTATCTGCCTAACGAGATTTTGTATCGGCGCAAGAAAGGCTTTTCGGTGCCGTTGGCTGAGTGGTTTCGGGGGCCGTTGCGGGAGCGACTGCGCGAGCAGGTCTTGGGCGAGCGCATCGGCGATAGCGGCCTCTTCGATGTCGATCACCTGGCGCACTTGATCGATCAGCATGTCAGCGGTGCGCGTGACCATAGCCCGGCGCTGTGGTCATTGCTGATGTTCGACGGCTTCCTCAAACGTCTGGACGTCAGTCCGGGGGCCTGAGCCGATGCGCTTGAGCGAATTTGCGACCCGGCACCTTCTGCTGCCGCTGCACGAGCGCCTGCGCGGTCGAGACACGCTTGCGCAGTGGCGCGCGTTTCGTGCCCAGGATCATCAGTCCCCGGCATCCCTGGATGCGGTGCGGTTGGCAAAATTGCGCCGGCTCATCGCGCATTGTCAGCAGCATGTGCCTTATTACCAGCGGGTGTTCGCGGAAGGGGGCGACCTGAACCCGGCTGAATTCCAATTCGCCGATCTGGCGCGTCTGCCGATCCTGGAGCGGGCGGTCTTGCGGGAACGAGGCGATGAACTCAAGGCCCAGGGTTGGGACGATCGGCTGATTCGCTACAGTCCCGGCGGCTCCACCGGCGAGCCGCTGGTGTTCTATACCGACAAGCACCGCGAATCCTGTCTGAATGCGCAAAAACTGCGTGGACGCGCCTGGTTTGGCGTCTTGCCGGGCGATCGGCAAGTCGATTTCTGGGGCTCGCCGATCGAACTCTCGCGGCAAAGCCGCTTGCGGCGCCTCAAGGATCGCTGGCTGCTGAATCAGGTGGTGTTGTCGGCCTCGAATCTGAGTCTCGAGCGCATCGATGGCTACATTGCCTATCTGGACCATTTTCAGCCGCATCTGATCTACGGGTACCCGACGGTCATCTATCGCATCGCAAGCCGCATCCTGGAGACCGGCAAGGCCCGGCGCTCGTGGTCACCCAAGCTCATCGCCTGCACCTCGGAGATGCTGTGGCCGCACATGCGTGCGGTCATCGCCCAGGCCTTTGAATGCACGATCGCCAATGAATACGGCTCGCGGGACGGCGGCATGATCGCCCATGAGTGCCCTGAGGGCCATCTGCATCTCTTCGCTGAGCATGTGGTCGTCGAGGTCGATCAACCCGATGCCGAAGGTGTTGGCGACCTGCTCGTGACCAATCTCGATGGGTTCGGCATGCCCTTCCTCCGCTACCGCATCGGTGATCGCGGCGCGCTGACCGAGGCACCTTGCCCCTGCGGCCTGCCATTGCCACGGCTGCGCGCATTGCAGGGCCGCGCCAATGATTTTTTGATCGGCCGGGACGGACGCATGATTCATAGCTCCACCGCCAATTATGTGCTGCGCGAGATTCCTGCGCTGCGCCAGTATCAGGTGCGCCAGCGCGCCGACCGGCATTTCGACCTCTACATGGTGCTGCATCGGCCGCTGACCGACGACGAGCGAACCCGCATCCGCAGCGGGCTACAGCAGGTGATCGATGAGCCGCTGGAGGTCAATCTCATCGAACAAGAGCACATCGCCCCCGAGCCCTCGGGGAAATACCGCTGGGTCATCAGCGAGGCGCGCTCGTGAAGCCCCCGTCGTCGCGTCCCGCGCTGGTGGTGTTCACCCATGTGTTTCCCAATCAAGCACAGCCGACCTATGGGGTCTTCGTGCGCGAGCGCCTGTTTCGCGTTGCCGAGAGCCTGCCAGTCACCGTGGTGGCGCCGGTGCCCTGGTTCCCGGGCGAGGGGCTGATCCGTCGCTGGCGCCCGCAGTATCGACCGCCGGTGCCGTATCACGAAGTGCAGCAGGACATCGATGTCTATCACCCGCGCTTTTTGTCGATTCCGCGCTTCTTCAAGTTCACCGACGGGCTGTTCGAGGCGCTGTTCAGCCTGCCGCTGATGCGCCGTCTGCAGCGTGCCGATCGGCTGGATGTGCTGGATGCCCATTTCGTCTTCCCCGATGGCGTGGCCGCAAGCCTGTTGGCGCGCTGGCTGGATGTGCCGCACTGCATCACATTGCGCGGAACCCTCGTGCGCGTCTCCCGCACCCGGCTGCGACGACGTCTGGCCTACACGGCGATGCGGCGCGCCGCCCGCGTGTTTTCGGTCTCGGACTCACTGCGGCAGACCGCGATCGCGATGGGGGTCGCGGCCGAGCATGTTCAGGTCGTGCCCAATGGCATCAATCTCAGCCTGTTCTCACCTGAGGATCGAGCCCGGTGCCGGACGCGACTCGGTCTCGACGCTGACGCGCCGGTGTTGATCACCGTCGGCACTCTGAGTGAGCGCAAAGGGTTTCATCGCGTCATCGAACAGCTTCCGGCATTGCTCAAACGCTATCCGACGCTGGTTTATCTGGTCGTCGGCGGCGAGCATCCAGACGGCGACGAGCAACGCCTGCGCACGCTGGCGGCTGATCTGGGTGTTTCGGAACACGTCCGCTTCTTGGGTCGGCAGCCACCAGAACAACTGCGCTATTGCTATTCCGCCGCCGATCTGTTCGTGTTGCCGACGCGCTTCGAGGGCTGGGCCAATGTGTTCTTGGAAGCCGCTGCTTGCGGGTTGCCCGCAGTGACCACGCGCGTTGGCGGGAATGCCGAGGTGATTTGCAGTGACCAGCTCGGGCGGCTGATCGACTATGGCGATGACGAGGCCTTGCGCGAGGCGATCATCGAGGCACTCGACACCGCTTGGGATCGCGCCGCCATCACCGCCTATGCGCGAGAGAATGCCTGGGAGCAGCGTATCCCGCGACTGGTCGCCGAGTTCGAGCGCATCCACGCTCAAGCCGGTGCGCCTAGTCAACCTTCAGCTTTGACGGATTGAATGCTCCATTGAATGCCATCAGCCTGATGCCGCTGCGCGCGCTGGCCGGTCGATTCTCGCCGGCAGGGTCCAAAGCGCGCCTGTCGATTCTTATCTATCATCGCGTTCTCGCGCGACCGGATGCGCTGCTGTCAGCCGAGCCGGATGCTCATGCGTTTCGCTGGCAACTACAGGTCTTGGCCAGCCTGTTCAACGTTTTACCGCTGAGCGAGGCGGTTGAACGACTCGCCAAGGGGACGTTACCGGCGCGGGCTGCCTGCATCACTTTCGACGATGGTTATGCCGATAACGCCACAGTCGCGCTGCCGATTCTTCAGGAACTCGGCCTGCCCGCCACCTTCTTCATTGCCACCGGCTATCTCGATGGTGGCCTGATGTTCAATGACCAAATCCTCGAGACCCTGCGCCGAGTCCCTGAAGGCACCATCGAGTGGCCTGAACTGGGGTTCGAGCCGCGCCTCATCCGGGGTGACCAAGACCGCAAACAGATTGCTACTGAGCTGATCCAAGGTTTGAAACATCTCGAGCCCGACGAGCGCCAGACGCGAGCCCAGGCCATTGCCGAGCGTTCACCGACGCCGTTGCCAACGGATGTGATGATGACGCGCGAGCAGGTCAAAGAACTCGCTGCTGCGGGGATGACCATCGGCGCACACACGCACAGGCATCCAATTCTGGCGCGCACGCCCGATGCGCAGGCCCGCGCCGAGATCGCGGGCGGTCGCGAGGCCTTGGAGCAGCTGCTTGGCGAGCCGGTGCGCCTTTTCGCCTATCCCAATGGCAAGCCGGGGCAGGACTACGATCACCGCCATGTCGTCATGGTTCGTGAGGCAGGCTTTGCGGCGGCGGTCTCAACCGCCTGGGGTGTCTCGACGAGCAGCAGCGATCCCCATCAACTCGCCCGTTTCACGCCTTGGGATCAAACTCCTGGGCGTTTTGGGCTTCGTCTGTTGCGCAACCTGATGACCCATGAGAGTGGGCATGAGGTTTGACGGATGATGGAAGGCTGGAATCGTTCGGTGGTTAAGGACTTTGCTGGGGAGCTTCAGGCTAGTGCGGTGATGCGGATGCGAGTGTTTGCGCACAAATCTCTTCGAAACGTTGGGCGACTGCTTGTGAGGAGAACTGTTCTTCGACGTAGGTGCGTGCTGCACCTGAAAGCGATCGCCGGAGCGTTTGATCCTTGAGGAGTCGGACCAAGGCCTCGGCGAACTCGGCGCTGGTGTCGGCGCGTAGATAGTGCTCGTCTGGGGTCACAGGCAAGCCTTCCACGCCAAGCGCGGTCGAGACCACCGGAATGCCCATGGCCATCGCCTCGAAGGCCTTGATCCGAGTGCCGCCACCGACGCGCAGCGGGATGATGTAGGCTGCGGCGCCTTTGACCTCCGGGCGGATATCGTCAACGAAGCCGGTAAAGCGAAACGGCAGTTGCAGGCGGCGCGCGCGCTCGACCAACGCCGGCGCCGGATTGCGGCCAACGATGGTGACCCGCGCCTGGGGTCGTTGCTCGGCCACGCATGGCCAAATCTCTTCGATGAAAAAGCTGATCCCATCGATATTCGCCTGCCAGTCCATCGCACCGGTGAAGACGATATGGTCATCATCGCCAGGCTCTTGAGCCGGGAAGAACTCAAGATCGACGCCAGTCGGAATGGTCTCGACCGGCGGCACCCCTGGAATGGCGCTAAAGGTCTTGGCATCGCGTTCGGAGACGGCGATCACGGTCTCGACCCGCTTGAGACTCTGCGCCTCGTAAGCCTGCATCTTGCGATATTGCTGCTGCCAGATCAGTCGCTTGAGCGGATTCTTCGCGACCTCGGCATGACGCCGGAAGATCTCCGCTTCCACATTGTGGGTGAAGAGCAGTGATGGCGGCGCGATACGCTCGGGCGCCAAGATCATCGCATGCAGGAAATCGAACACCACCAAGTCGGCCTGCCCGAGCGCGTCATGAACCACCGAGGCACCCGCAGGCGAGGCATCGCTGATCACCGACACTGGCGGCGAAGCCGGCAGATGGCGCAGGCGGGTGAGCGCATGCAGCGCAGACCTTGGCGTTGCCGGCCAGGCGATCAGCCGATCGCAGATCGCCTCAAGCTCGGCGCGATAGCGCTGGGCCTCATCGCCGGCCACCGGCGAGGCCAGCAGGATCTCGAAACGCCCGCCCTTCATTCCGCGCAGGATCTGCGTGGTGCGGATCTTGCCGCCCTGATCCGCCGGGAACAGGAAGCGCGGCGAGACGAACAGCAGGCGCGGTCGCTGGCTCACCAGCAGATGCCTCGATAAGCCGCCTGGAGCCGATCGAGCCCTTTCATGCCGACCAGATCCAGCACCGTCTGCGAGGGCTTGGCGTTGGCGATCACCTGCTCGGACAGATGCGCATCGCTCAGCCCGACCACGATCAGCTCCGAGTCTTGGATCAGTGCGCCGCAATCCTCGCTCAGGAGCCGGCCGATATGTGGCAACTTGTCTTCGATGAAGCGGCGATTGGCGCCGAGCAGCCGCGCGAGCTGCACGTTCGGGTCATGGATGCGCAGCTCGATGCCCTTGCCGATGAGTCGTTCCGCCAAGGTCACCAACGGACTCTCGCGCAGATCATCGGTCCCGCTCTTGAAGCTCAGACCGATCATGCCGACCTGCCGCCGGCCCTGTTGCAGGATGAAGTCAACCGCGTGATCGATCTGCTGCTGATTACTCCGCATCACTCCATCCAGCATGGGCAAGTCGGTGTCTTCTTCCTTGGCCATGTAGAGCAGGGCGCGCAGATCCTTGGGCAGGCAGGAGCCGCCGAACGCGAACCCAGGGCGCAGATAGGCCGGCGAGATGTTCAACTGCCGATCCTGCGTGACCAGGCGCATGACCTCGCGCGAATCCACGCCCAGCGCCTGCGAGAGTCGGCCGATTTCGTTGGCGAAGACGATCTTTAGCGCATGGAAGGCGTTACAGGCGTACTTCAGCATCTCGGCGGTGCCGATATCGGTGCCGAGGAATTCACAGGGCAGATGCTCGAAGAGCGCGCGGACCACGCTCAGCGTGCGCTCCGAATCCGCGCCAACGACGGTAAAGGGCGGGTTGTCGTAATCGCGGATCGAGGTGCCTTCGCGCAGGAATTCGGGCTGAAAGGCCAGGCCGAAGCCTTCGCCCAAGCGCTTACCCGATTGGGCTTCGAGGATGGGCTTGACCCGTTCCATGACCGTGCCCGGGCGCACCGTGGAGCGAATCACCACGACGTGGTACTGATCCTGCCCGCGCAGCGCCGCACCAATCTGCTCGGCGACATGCTCGATGGCCTTCAGGTCTTGGCTGCCATTGGGCTGAGACGGCGTCCCCACGCAGACGAAGGACAGGGCGCTCGCGCCGATGGCGGCCTCGACGTCATCGGTGACCTGCAGCTGGCCCTCGCTGACCATCTGCGCGGTGAGTTCCTGGATGCCTTCCTCGACGATCGGCGAGCGACCGCTGCGAATCAGCTCCAGTTTATTGGGATCGACATCGACACCCAGCACGGGATGTCCATCGCGCGCCAGACAGGCGGCCGAGACCGCGCCCACATAACCCAAACCGAAGATTGCAATATTCATCAGTGTTGCGGAGATCTATCGTATGCCAAGGGAGTGTGAAGCTCAGTCCGCGCCGATAGCCAGAGTTCGAGCATCATCAAAATCCAGACCAACTCACCATAATAGGCCGCATGCGCCTCGCGATGGAGCTGAATCAGGCGGTCGATGAAGGCCGGTCGCAGGAAACCACGCGTCTTCAGCCGCAAGAGGCTGTCGTAGGCCAGCTCGTGCAGCGGCTTGTGCTCGCGCATCCACACCCCGAACGGCAGCCCGAAGCCGTGTTTCTTCTTGTCAATGATCTCGGACGGCAAAAAACCGCGCGTGGCCTCCTTATAGAAATACCGCAGTTGGCCTGGGCGCCGCTTGAGCGCGCTCGGTACCCGGCAGGAGAATTCCAGCACATCGTCATCGAGCATCGGATAGACCACATCGACGCCCGCGAGTTGGCACATGCGCGTCACCTTCCGAAGATCGTTATCGGCTAGGGTCTGCTGCCAATCGAGATAGAGCATCCGATTGACCGATGTCGCCTGCTCGGGGCGCTCGTAGAGATCTCGCATCAAACGCCAGGGGGCCTCGGTGTCGATCTGTTCGAGAAAATCCGGCGCGAACAGCTCCTGCAAGGGCAATCGGTGCAGGTAATTGTAGGTCTGCAGCCGATCCGGCAACGGGATGCGCGCCTGCTCGACATAGCTGCGGGCCTTGCTCACTAGCGGGACGGCACGCGGCAGTCGGGTGAACAGCGGCTCCAGCAGCGTCTTGCGCAAGGGCCCTGGAATCCGATTCCAATGCTCGAACACGCCTTGTTTGGCATAGCGTTCATTGCCGGCGAACAGCTCATCGCCGCCATCGCCGCCGAGCAGATGGGTGACGCCGGTCTCGGCCGCGAGCCGCGCGCAGAAATAGGCGGGCAGGGCGGATGAATTGCCGAAGGGCTCATCGTAGCTGGCGGCGATCAGCGGCACCGCCGCGACCACATCCTCCGGGGTCACA
>PWTO01000084.1 GCA_003562815.1 Chromatiaceae bacterium
ACCACCGGCATCGAAGTGGTCCGCAACGTCTATGCCAGACGCGGCAAAGGGCGGGTTACTACGGAGAGTCTCGGCATGTTGGTCCGAGATGACTGATCGGCAGCGAACGGCCGACGACGGCCATCCATGCCGCTCTTTGTGAACCGGTGCCACGGCCTGCGCAAACGATGCTCATTTCCACCGAGGCAGGTGCGAATGAACCAGACGCCGCTCCAGCGCTGTCCGAATTGCGGGAGGATGCGCTAGCAGCGTTGAGGTTGAAACGGTCATTCGGCGGTTGCTGGCCCCGCGAATCCGTTCATCCAGCGTCGAGTTGGAGTTGCCCTGCGTCATCGCGCTCGATGCTGTAGCGATCCCCATCGTTCGGTTGCACGGTCTTGCTGCCCTGACCGTCTGGCCACTGGAAGCTCAGCTCGCTGGCTCGGCATTGCAGATGCGTGCGTGTCACTCTCGGCGGCAGGGGAAAGGTTTGGTCGCCGAGCCGGTAGTCGACGGTGACGTCGGCATTGTTCGCGATCTTGAATTCAATGCTCATGGATCGCGGGCGACCGAACATCTGCACCGCGTAGTAGTTCCCGCTCTGCTCGCCGTAGGCAAGCGCCACCCCGATCTCCGTGACGGCGGGGTCGAGCATGCTCTCGCGATGGCCTGGAGACTGTTTCCAGCCCTCGACGGTCGCCTCGACCAGTTCCTCGGTCGCGAAACCGGCCGAGCTGAATTGGTAGGCGATGTTCTCGGCGACGATGCAGAAGTCGTAGTCATGATGGCTGGCTCGCTGCGCCGGACTCTGGCCGTCCGCGCGATGACCGTACTGATCGGTGCGGGCCATGAAATCGGCGAAATAGCGCGCCGTTTCTTTGAGCTTCGGGTTGACGTCCAGGGGCTCGCGATCCTGGTCGCAGCGAAAGTCGTTGGTGCGCTTGACGATGCCCGCCGCCGCTTCGGCAAGGTCGGGAGACGATTCCGGCTTGACCGCTTGATGCGTCTGCTGCTCGACCCGCACACTCGCGTTTTCTTCGCTCACCTGACCCAAGGAGACGCCGGACAGGAGGACACATGGAACCAGGAGAAGCCATTGACAGAAGTGCTGCGACATCACAAGCCTCGCCAACACCGAAATTGGGTAGGCACGGGAAGCCCTGAAAGGCTCAGTGCTTCCCTAACTTTCTTAGGCCTTACTGAGCAGCGGCCCTTTGGGCGCGACCACCGCATAGCGCCGTGCGCAATTTCTCGTCGACGTAGTTGGATGACCCGAAGTCCGCATTTTCATTGCTGATCACAATCGCGCGCACGCCATTGTTCTCGTGATTGAGGATGATCGCCGTGATCGCACCCACCTCTTGTCCTTGCGTCGTATAGACCTTCACGTCGCGCTGCGCGCCTTGGCTGTGGCTGGCTTGCGCGGCCTTGCTGCTGCCACTCTGGCCACTCTGCTGTGCTTGTTCCTTCGTAACGTCCTCGCCGGTAAAGAAGTCGGCTGTTTCCTGGCCCGCTTCCTTGATTCCGTCCCAAGCCGCCTGGATTGCTCCCTCTTGGTCGTTACTCGCTTGTGAGCCGGGCGCTTGCGAGGGTTGGCTTGACGCCTGACTGATCGTTCGGTTATTGGATTGTGCCGCTGCGGCCTGCTGACTCATATCCGGCGACTTGCTCGGCGCCATTTGCCCGTCAGGGCCTCCTGAGATTGATGCGTAGGCGGCCATGGCGAACATCGCTCCGATGAGCACAAGGGGTGCGTAGCTAGAGTTCATAGCATTTCTCCGGTCTGTTCGTGAACGTCGGCAGCGCCCTGTGCGCGGCCGCTAACTTGGTGTCTGCACCGCGCGTGCCAGTTGTGGCACCGCGCATGCCAGTTGCGGTCGCGGCGCGGTTCCAGTGCTGGTTTCCGACTCCGAGCCTCGGTGCGCGGTGGCCGTGGCAGGCTTAAAGCACCCTAAGTGGTTGTGGTAATGAGCCGTCCGGTCAGGCTGGGCACCTGCTGCGGTCTGCTGCCCGTGCCGCCACGGCGACGGCCCCCTCTTTGCAACTGTAATGATCACCATTGCCTGTGGCGGGCGAGACCCGCGAGCAGACATCCCTGCTTGGCGATGGTTTGAACCGATGTTTTCGCAAATCAGAGAGGTATACCGTGATTCATGTGGCTGTGATTTTTCTCGTTGTCGCGATGATTGCCGGCCTGCTTGGGCTGTCTGGTATGGCCGGCGCTGCCTCGGGCATCGCCTGGATCTTGTTCGCCCTCGGGCTGGTGCTGGCGGGAGTGTTCTACTCCCGCTGGCGAATTTTGATGACGTAGAGAAACACTGATTGATTGGCCATCCTGGCCAAAAAACAGCAAGACAACTCTTTAGGAGATTCGTGATGAACCAAAAGGTACTAATCTTTACCACTATTGCCTTGATCGCTGGCGCGTTCGGTCTGACCCAAGGCGGGGGGGCCAACCTGGTGTGGATCGCCTTCTTCGGCAGCGCCGCGACTGCGGCCTACTTCTACTGGAGGAATCGTGGGGAGGGGCAGGGTGCCTCGCGCGGTTCCGGGCCGACCTCGGGCGACTCCGACCAGATCGGCCCACTGAGTTAGCGGTGGCGATGCGGCGGCGGCTTAGCCGTGATCCCCGTCGCCGCGATCGCCTGGAAGGTCGATCGGCTGACCGCGCACCCCGTCGATGTACAGCATCTTGACTAAGACCAGCGCCACTGCGGCCAGCGGTGTCGCGACGAGCATACCGAGGGGGCCAAAGGCGACTGCGGCCAGAAATACGGCGCTTAGCGCTAGGGCGGGTGGGAGATCGACAGCGCGCCGCTCAATCAACGGAATCAGCAGGTTGCTCTCGATCAGCTGGATCACCAGGTAGAACGCGCTCGTATACAAGAGCAACTCGGTGCTCTGTGAGAGCGCCACCAGCGCGATCGGAATGAAGCCGAGAAAGGGACCGAAGATCGGTATGAACTCGAACAGTCCCGCGATCAGGCCAAGCAGGAAGGCCATCGGCACGCCGAGCATCCAGAGACCCAGAGACACCACGCTGCCGACGATGAGCATAGCCACAAGTTGGCCCACGAGCCAGGCCCGCAGCGTGGCGCCGAGCGTATCGAGCACCTGGCGGGTCCGCGCCTGGTGCGATGGCGGAAACAACATCACGATGCCTTCGCGATAGCGGAACGATATTCACCCCGGACGTCTCAAACGAGCCGCCGCCATCGACATGGATTAGCAGGCTCTCGCCGCCGGGCCAGCTGGCGATGATCTCGCGCACCCGCTCCACGCTGTTCGGCAGAGACTTTATGAGCAGTCCCATCTGTTCGCTCATCTGCGACCCGAAGACGAAGGCGCCCGCGACGAACACAGAGAGGATCAGCAGCAGGGTCAGCGCCAGACTCCAGCGGTAGCTCAGCGGCGAGTGCTCGCTCAGGAAGCAGGCCGGGGCGCTGAGCAGCACGGCGAACAGGACGCCGGCAAAGCCGAGCAGCAGGATCTGCAGGGTGCTCCACAGTAGCAGCCCGAGCGCGACGAAGGCCGCCACCAGCACCAGCTGAATCAGCGCGTCACTGATCAGCAGGGTGCGGCGGTCCTGACTCTCCGTGTCCAAGCCCGACGCTGCGTCGCTCACAGGCCTGCCCTTGTCTGCTCCTCGGTCTTGGCCTCCCGCGCCTTCTCGAGGATGAGCGCATTGAGACTGCGGATACCCTCTTCGAGCGTCTCCTCCATGACGACCAAGGAGCCTTGACTGACGATCACCCGAGCGAGCTGAGGCATCAGCGTCTCCGCAGCAGCCTCCAGGAAAATGCCCTGGATATAGGTGACGATACCGTTGATCGGAACCACGACCATGCGCCCACGGTCGGCGCTCGAGCCCTCTTGGTTCCAGAGCGTCAACGCTTGGGTGATGTACGGGTCCTGCTTGATGAAGGCGTCCACCTGCGCCGGCCCATAGACCAGGGCTCCCTTCGGGAAGTCGTAGACGACGATGCGCCCGTAGTCTTCGCTGTCGCTTCCAACCACGATGAGCGCCTGCATGCCGCGCTGGCTGCGCGGGGTCATCGGCACGAAGAGGCTGTACTGGAAGCGATCGGGGTGGATCAGGTTCAACGTCAGGTAATAGGAGGTGACGTCATAGATGTTGTCGCGCCACTCGACGCTCGGGAACTCCCAGGCGTCTTCGCGGTTGTAGAAGATCTGTGCGTTCTCCTGGTGATACTGGGCGTAAACCTCCATTTGCACATCGAAGAAGGCTTTCGGGTAACGCACATGCTGCTTCAAGGCCGCCGGCATCTCGTCCATGCGCTTGAACAGCTGAGGGTACATCCGCGCATAGGCGACGGCGATCGGGTCGGTGGGGTCGGCCAGGTAATAGTCGACGCTGCCGTTGTAGGCATCGACGACGATCTTGATCGACTCGCGGATATAGTTGAACGGTCGTCTGAAGTCCTCGAACCGGCCGTCGTAGGGGGTCGAGTTCGGATACCGATCAGAGGTGGTCACGGCATTCTGGAACCACCACAGGCGCCCGTCGGCGATCACCAAATACGGGTTCGGAGCCAGCGTCAGAAACGGGGTCAGTGTCTTGATCCGTTCCTTCACGTTGCGTCGAAACAGGAGTTTGCTGTCGTCGGTGGTCTGGGTCGTATACAGGATGTTCTGTTCGCGGAAATAGATCGCGAACATGAGCTTGCGAAAGAGGCTGCCTATCGGCACGCCACCGTCGCCGGTGTAATCGGAGTATTTGACGTCGTTCTCGGAGGCGTAATCCAGCTCTTGGCTGGCATTCGGGGCGATGACGGGTAGGTAGGCTCCGACACCGTAGTACAGGGCCGGCTGCTCAAGGGACAGGCCGGACAGGCCGGGCTTGGAGGTTGGCGGAATGCCCTGGATGAGCCAGTTATTCGGCTCGGCGGCATCTTGGGCCGCCGGGGTCATCACCGCGCCATAGCCATGGGTGTACTTGAGCCAGCGGTTGACCCAGGTCTGCAGCGGGTTCTGGAGCTTGCTGATGTCGATCTCGCGGGCACCGAGGAACACCTGCTGGTTGCTGTCGTTGATCGTATAGCGACCAACGTCGATCTGATGGAAGCGGTAGTAGGTCCGAAACTCCTGCAGGTCGCGATAGACCTTGAGCAGCCCGTGCTCATCCCAAACCGGAACGTTGCGCAGGCTCAGTTCCATCTCTGGAGTGACCTGCTCCCAGGCGTCTTCGCGGATCGGGTAGTGTCGGGTCTCGACCGCATCCAGCGCATAGGCCGCGAGCGTGGCCTGCATGTTGTTCTCGATATACGGGGCCTGACGCGTCAATTCGTTGGGATCGACGATGAACGCTTCGATGCTTTCGCTCAGCGCTGGCGTATAGCGAGCCGCAACCACGAACAGCAACAGCGCCGTCGCGCCGCCCAGGGCGGTCACCCCACGGCGGGTATTGAGGAGGTAGACGAGCAGGCCGCCCACCACCAGGGTCAGCACGCCCGAAGCCCAGATCAATGGCAGCGTCACCTGCATCTCGGTGTAGCCGGGGCCATAGAACAGGGGGAGATGCGCATCGGTGTAGAGCAGATGCTGGGTGTCGCCGACGAAATACAAGGCGCCCATGATGAAGACCAACAGGGTGATCAGGCTCAGATGGAGACGCGCGCCGCAGCGCAGATAGCCGCGATCCCTGGGCATGACCTTGTGCTCGGCCCAGTAGAGCAGCGCGAGCCCGGCCAGGACGATCAGCAATGCGGCCAGCGTTTCGGCGAACAGGAGTTCATACAGCGGCAAGGAGAACAGGTAAAAGGACACGTCAAACCCATACAGCGGGTCTGACGTCCCGATGTTCGGCGCCAACAGGTACATCAGCGCCGTCTCCCAGTAGACCAGCAGGGGCAGCGCGACCACGATGGCGAGTACCAGCGTCAGCGGCAGATAGACCGCCAGAGAGCGCTGCTGGAACTTGCGATAGAGCCGCTGCGATGGTCGCAGCCGCGCCTCCGGTGAGCTCTCCGGTGAGAGGGCCTCAGCCGCCGCTGAGTCGGCATCGGCTGGGCGTCGGGCGCCGAGGTATTTCCCGCCGACCCAGAAATTGATGAAGAAGAGGGCGAAAAAGAAGCTGACTCCAAGCACATACACCAGCGTCGCATAGAGCTGGCGCGACCAGAAGTAGCCTGCATAGCCGAGCGAGTCGAACCACCAGAGATCGACCCAAAAGCCATTGAAGGCAAGGGGCACGACGATGGCAATGACGAGGATGGCCAGCACCAGACCGACGACATAGAAGGTGAGCAGTTTCCAGGAGGGCATGGCTTCTCCACGATGTATTCAGCGTTTCTCTTGGTGCAGGAAGCAAAAGCCATGCCGCAGAATTCGCGCAGCGCCAGGGGACGGCACGTTGGCATGGCGTATGCTGACCCTTGTAGGTTGCATGAGCATCACGTCTTGCGTCAGACCCTGTCTTGCGGAAGGCGCACATCCATCGGCGTAATCCACGTCAGCGGCAAGTGATTGGAGATTGACCATGGAGCAACTCTTTTTCGATCAGGGCTCAGCGCTGCTGCGCACTCTGGTCATCGGTGTGCTCGCCTATGCGAGCCTCATCGTTCTGCTGCGGATCAGCGGTAAGCGAAGCCTGTCAAAAATGAACGCCTTCGATTTCGTGGTGACGGTCGCACTGGGCTCCGTGCTGGCGACCGTCCTGCTGAACAAGGACGTATCACTCGCGCAAGGGGTGCTCGCGCTCGCCTTGCTGATTGGTCTCCAATTCATCATCACCTGGCTGAGCGTGCGCGTCGGTTGGGTGCGACGGTTGGTCACGGGCGAGCCCTCGCTGATCCTGTATCGGGGTCAATTCCTCCCTGACGGTCTCAAACGGGCACGGATCACCCGTGATGAGGTGCGCGCGGCAGTTCGCGCTGAGGGCCTCGCAACGCTCGATCAGGCCGAAGCGGTGGTGCTGGAGACGGATGGCTCTTTCAGCATCGTAAAAACCGGAAATGGAACCGCCGAATCCAGTCTCACCGGGATCGATCATCCCGCAGTTCGAGACAAAACAAAACCGCTGAAATAAAAAAAGCCCCGCTGAACGCGGGGCTTTTAATGAGTCAGCGCGGCTAAGTGCTAATTACGCATCTAAGTCTTGGCTTGACCAACGTCGGCGAGAAATAAATCCCATTCCAAGCAGGCCCGCTCCGAACAAGATTAGCGTGGCTGGCTCAGAGACAGAAGTCACTGCTGCATCTGGAGGAGAGCTGAACGAAAAGCTACCGGAGAAATTCTGTGAGTTATTGGCAATTGTACCGGATGCGATATAGCTGAAGGGCTGAGGGCTCATGTATGGGGCATCAGGGGTTGTCACGGAGCCGATTCCAGCCAGTTGAAAGGCATTGAGGGCTTCACTATCACCCAAAGGGGATACGAATGCAGTCGTTGTTTGATCAATGGTAAAAGTCAGCGTTCCAGTTTCGCTGCCTGGAGGTCCGACAGGATCGATGATACCTGCGCGTGCAAAGTCAATATAGAACTCAAAGCCTGCATTGTCTAAGCCTGTGATAAAAAATAGCTGACTGCGGTTTGTCGATGGCTGCGAGCCATTTAGCGCCTCAAATTCATATTCTCCGCCACCCACGACAGCGATCAGTCCAGCGATAGATCCGGCTGTTATATCCCAGGTATCGCCAACCTGCATACCATCGGTGTCAGTTTCAAAGTTGCTGAAGCCAACAGTAAAGGTGGCAAAGTTCCCATCTTCGGCAAAAGGGACAGCATGTGCATGGCTGCTCAGGCCGAGTGCAGCGCCTGTCATAAGTGCGGCAGTAGCGAACTGCTTTGGCTGAAAAAATGGCATTGTTACGATCTCCAAGTTTAGGGGGATTCCCGGCATGTCACCGGCAAAATATATTAGCAATTAACATGCCAAAACCAAACAAAGGCCAGTGGGCTGTGTTGCCGCCGACGTGGGGTGCGACGGATGGAAGAATATCGCCTGCAGACTGGTTCAAATTAACCGCTGTCGGGGGATTTGAGCCATCGCTGATGTGTGCTCGAAATTCACTATCCCCTAACTCAGATCGTGAATGGATCGAGGCGCGCGCCGAAGGCTTATAGATTTTTGATTGCTTGCCGCCGAGGCCCGTGGCTGCGCAATGGCATTGGTTGAATGCAGCCGATTGCGGGTTGAAAACAACCGCAAAGGGTGCGCTGATGATCGAGAAAATGACAACGGTTCAGGCAGGGGGTCCAGGCAGGTGCGGGCTTAGCGGCTTAGAGGCGCTAGTTGGCCTGCTCCTTGCACTGTTTGAAGATAACATTGTCAGAAGCGGACGCCATTCGGCTCCGTCCATCGGCGATGGACTAGGCTGATACGTCAGCCACAACTGATTAATCAACTGGAGGTGAGCCATGATTCAATGGGCACTGATTTCTCTCGTCGTCGCGGTGGTCGCGGGCCTGCTCGGGTTTTCGGGTATTGCCGGGGCTTTCACGGAAATTGCCTGGATCTTGTTCCTGGTCGGGCTCGTGCTAGCGGTCGTGTTCTACTTCCGCGGACGCAGTACGACCGGACGCGGTACGACCGGACGCAGCACGACGCTTTAGTAAAGGGGCTGATGATTGGCCTTGCTGGCCAGCATCGGTACGGACAGTGAAAACGCGAGCGAACGAGACGGCGGTTAGGCGTTGGACGCCATGGCAGACAGCGTGCCGACCGTCATTGACCACCCACTTAGGAGAGATGTGATGAACCAAATGGTACTGCTCTTTACCGCAATGGCCTTGATCTTCGGCACCATCGGCTTCGGCGGCGACGGGGAGACCTCCAATGCCGTCTGGGCCCTTTTCCTCGCCAGCGCCGCCGCCGCAGCCTATTTCTTCTGGAAGAATCGCGGCGAAGGCCAGGGCTCCTCACGCGGCTACGGGCCGACCTCGAACGACTCCGACGGCAACGCGGCCGTGGCTGGCGCCCCCGAGGGGCCGAGTTCGAACGAATCCAACCTCAGGATGTCGTGAGCTTGCCGCGCTGACCTTGATTTGACCCAACAACCGACCGCATTCATGCCGCGCCAGGCCGCCATGCTGGCGCGGCATGAATGCTTACTTAACTCCACTGCGCGGTTATGTCCAGGCCTTCACCGGCTAATCGTCAACATCGCCCTCTACCTGTGTTTTGTGCCGTTGGTTTCCGGTTGCAGCCCGTACCTGGCAACGCGGACCGACACTGGCGCTCATGGGCCTAGCCCGATGTTTCGGGCACACTACGCAAAAGACGCAGATATCCCATTCGCGATAGAACCCAAAACGGCCATGGCAATGGGTTCCAGGCAGGCCAACTTTGAGGTAAAGAGGGCATCGCGCAGGACACGCGATATGGCCGATTGGGTTATCGGCTCAAGAGATAACCTCAAC